>DLTU01000004.1:16168-16476 GCA_002500385.1 Candidatus Neomicrothrix sp. UBA7828
GGCTCCAGCAATAACGTTTGATGGAAATGTTTCAATTTTATTGTTATATCCCAAGACACTGTCGTTGTAGTGTTGACGTGCAAACGCGATCCGACTTTCAGTACTGACGAGTTCTTCTTGCAACTGAAGAAAATTCTCATTTGCTTTTAAGTCGGGGTATGCTTCCGCTACGGCAAATAAGGATTTGAGAGCCCCACTAAGCAGATCCTCATTTTGAGCTTGCTCACCAACTGTTTGTCCAGCCATTGCAGCTGTTCGAGCCTGGGTTACTGCTTCAAAGGTTTCCCGCTCGTGTTCAGCATATCCTT
>DLTU01000181.1:0-297 GCA_002500385.1 Candidatus Neomicrothrix sp. UBA7828
ATGTTCATATGGAATACGATTGTGAGCAGAAAAGCTTTCAAGGCTGGGAAAACACAAGCTCCTGGCCCTGACCCATGGGACGCAAGATCCTTAGAATGGATGACAGCCTCACCAGTACCAGAGCATAATTTTGACGAAATAATTCATGTCGAAAAACAAGACGAATTCTGGCATCGCAAATGGGGAAGAAACGAAGAAGGACAGGTGGTAAGAAGAGCTACAGCTGAAGAAGTCGCTCACGATGGAAGCAACACTAATGTTCACCTTCCGGCACCTTCCTACTGGCCACTAGTAGCA
>DLTU01000181.1:624-1526 GCA_002500385.1 Candidatus Neomicrothrix sp. UBA7828
TATGGGTCTTCCAATCATCGGATATGGTTTAATCTATAATCTATGGCTATGCGTTCTAGGAGGACTCTTCGTTCTGGGTGGACTATATGGTTGGGTCTTTGAACCGGTCGACGACCCCAATGCTGATGACCACCATGATGACCATGGAGACGAAAGCCACACAGAATTAGAATCAGCAGAAGTCATAAGTTCAGACGAGGAGACGACCATTGAGTGAAACAACAACCCTTGGGGTTTCGCATGACAAATTGGGGATGTGGGTATTCCTAGGTTCAGATTGCCTACTTTTCGGAGCTTTAATCTCCACCTACATGCTCTATAAAGATCGAATAGGGCCAACTGACCTTGGACCTGAAGAAATGTTCGATATTCCATTCACTTCAGTAAGCTCATTCGTTCTTTTAATGAGCTCCCTTACCGTTGTATTAGCAATTACAGCATTACGACGAAATGACATACGACGAAGCAGGATATGGCTCCTATCCACAGCAATTCTCGGCGCTATATTCGTAGGTGGACAGGTTTATGAATTCACAGCCTTCTACCGTGAGGGATTGGGATACACAACTAACCTCTTCGGAACAGCGTTCTTTACTTTGACTGGCTTTCACGGTGTGCACGTTACCGTTGGGATCATATTCCTCATGTCAATGTACATACAGTCAATGAGAGGGAAGCTAACATCTGCCCAAGAAGAACGCCTTGAAATTATCGGTCTATACTGGCACTTTGTTGACGTGGTATGGATTGTCATCTTTACCATCGTCTACTTGTTCCCACAATAGGAAACTCATGACCACTATCGAAAACAAAGAAATAGAAGAATCCTGGGTTAAACAAGACTGGGTTTACATCAAAACAGCTCTCATATTAGCTTTTTTCACTGCAATTGAAGTATTTAC
>DLTU01000181.1:1851-5826 GCA_002500385.1 Candidatus Neomicrothrix sp. UBA7828
TGCAATTGAAGTATTTACCTATTTTGAATCCGTCCATAAAGCTCCCGAATGGTTACTTGTAACTACTCTTTCATTCCTTATGGTCGTCAAGTTCTTTCTTGTTGCTGGCGTATTCATGCATCTCAAGGATGACAATTCAGTCTTTACAAAAATGATGACTATGGGTATGTGTATTGCATGGCCCGTGTATTTCATCATGGCTTTCGCCCTCGGATTTCTCCCTGACTGGAACGTAATTATCAAGGTACTGTTCTTGTTTCTGCCACCAGGAGTCGCAGGATTCTGGTTGGGATTCTCCTTTAAAGGCGGCGATGGAGGGCATCACTAAAGTATTAGTGAAATATGCCACAAGCACCCGATCAATTGTTGCTTACGAAGAAAACCATGGCAGGCTTATAACTAATGTTCTCCGCAAGCACAGACATCTGGCGATACCAGTTTCACCCTGAGGTATGGGTCATCGTCATCGGTTCAGTTTTATTAGCCTATTACGCAACCAAAGTTGTCGGCCCAAACGCCGTCAAAGGTGACGAACCAGTAATAACAAAAAAACACAAGTATGCGTTTATAGTAGCTATTGCGTTTTTGTGGTTCGCTTCTGACTGGCCCATGCATGACATTTCAGAAGAGTACCTTTACTCAGCACATATGCTCCAGCATCTGATCATATCGTTAGTCGTCCCTCCCTTATTGCTCCTTGCCTTCCCTGAATGGCTTGGCAGACTTCTCATTTCACCCTCTGGAAAGACAGGAGCTATTGTCCAACAGCTAACTAGACCGGTTGTGGCAGGTTTTATTTACAATTTCGTGATCATCGTTACGCATCTGCCTTTCACGGTGAACTATTCAATAGAAAACGGACCTTTCCATTATTTCATTCACTTAATTGTTTTCGTTTCTTCTTTATGGATGTGGATACCCGTTATGAGTCCAGTCCCAGAATTGCGAAGAAGTTATCCATCGCAAATGGTTTACCTTTTTTTGATGTCAGTAATTCCAACTGTGCCAGCAGGGTTTCTAACTTTTGCCGGCGGATCCCTTTACGATGCTTATGATCATTCCGTAAGACTTTGGGGAATAGGAATAACTACAGATCAACAGTTAGCTGGGCTTGTTATGAAACTTATTGGTGGAATATATCTTTGGGTTTGGATAGCTACACGGTTCTTCCAATGGAGTCGGCGAAACCGACCGGAAATGGTGCTCGTTACCGAAACTTCAAAACCTGTTGAGAGAGTATAGCGACTACTGCTTTGGGTGGATAACTTCTAAGTTGCAGAACGGACGGAGAACATCTGGAACCACAAAACTTCCGTCGTTCTGTTGACAATGTTCCATTAAAAATACCAAGGTTCTCCCAATTGCACATGCCGTTCCGTTCAAGGTGTGCGCTAACTGATTCCCTTCAGAATTCTTGACTCTTGTTTTCATTCTTCTTGAGGAGAAATCAAGATAGTTGGAACAACTGGTAAGTTCTCGATATTGGCCTTCGGAAGGAAGCCATACTTCACAGTCATACTTTAAAGCAGCAGGGGCACCAAGGTCTCCTGACGCTACCAGAATAACTCGGTGAGGTAGGCCCAGTTCATTCAATATTTCTTGCTCTATTCCTCTAAGTATTTCAAGTTCATTCCAAGACTCTTTAGGATTACAGAATGAGAACATTTCAACTTTATCAAACTGGTGAACTCGAAAAATTCCTGTTGTGTCTTTCCCGTATGTTCCAGCCTCACGGCGAAAACACGACGAGTAGCCGACATACCGGACAGGTAGAGTATTTTCCTCGAGTATGTCACCCCGATGCAAACCTGCGAGCGCAACTTCGCTAGTGCCTGTCAAAAATAAGTCATCCTTTGGGAGTTCATAAACCTGGTTGCGATCCGTAGGGAAAAAACCAGCATCAATCATCATTTCTTCCCTTACCAGAACTGGAGTAACCACCGGAGTGAAGCCTTTTCCAACAAGTTTTGACATGACGTATTGAATCAATGCAAATTCTAGCAACACGGCTTCATTTTTGAGATACGCAAACCTGCTTCCCATATTCTCCGCAGCTTTTTCTGTTTCAACCCAATCCATAAATTCGCCATACTCAGAATGATTCATGGGAGGTGCCTCTTTAGAGTCACCAGTCGTCTCTATGACTTCATAATCTTCTTCACCTCCATCGGGGCATCTCTCACTTGCCGGATTTGGAAGGCCAATGGTTAGGTTATCCAGTACTTCAGAGGCAGAAGAATATTCAGTTTCCTTTGACTGAAGTAATTCTTTCATTGATGATGCTGCAGCTATCTTTGCGTCACGTTCTTCAGGGCTGGCTCTTCCAATGTCTTTCGATGCAGCGTTTTGTTGTGAACGAAGTTCCTCAACTTCTTGAAGTAACTTACGGCAAATTTCTTCACGTTGTAGGACGTCGTCTATCAGTTCCGGTTCAATGCCTTTTCGAATCACACCGGATCTGTAGCTTTCTTCATCGCGTAATTTTTTTAAATCAATCACTCTTGTGAGACTACCGGTCATTACGTCTTACACATATGCAAATTGAAAATACCTGCAAAAAAATATGAAGATTTAACGCTATAGCTGTCAAAACGGTCTATCAAGTGGGAAACTTAACCTCATGCTTCCCAGCGTCATCAAATCAGTTTCTGCCACGCATGGAGACAACGTTGCATATGTAAGCCCGAACGCTAAAGAGATCACGTATAAAGAACTTGATGCCATTTCTGATGAAATGGCAGTTTGGTTAACAAACGAGGGAATATTGGAAGGGTCTGTTGTAGGGTTGTCGTTACCAAGTTGCATTGAATATATCGTCAGCTACCTTGCATTAGCAAAGATCGGCGCAATCACTGCTGGAATAAATCCACGCTTTACTTCAATGGAAAGATCAAAAACCCTCGGAACTTTAAACCCAAATCTAGTTATTACAGCTAAGGGTCATGATGACGGGGTTGGAGACCAGTACAGCAAAACTACAATCACACTCAATGAGGCAGAATTCATCCAAAACCATAGGGTTACCGGTGGATCTCCACAACCACTGGAAGATAATGACGAGAGACCAGTGTGTATTTGTTTCACATCTGGAAGCTCCGGTAGGCCTAAAGGGGCATTGTTTGCTAATCGACAACTAAGAGCAATTAGCGAACTAGATACGGGAGGGTCTTGGGGAGGAGGAGGTCACCGATATGCGAGTACGGAATTTGCGCACGTAGGAGTTATGACAAAGTTGCCATGGTTACTAGCTACCGCAGGGACTACCCACCTCATTCATAAATGGAATGCAAGAGAAATACTTCAGTTAATTCACGAATATAAAATGTCATCTGTCAGCGCGATCGCTCCTCAAATCGCATTGATGCTCAAGCAAGATGGCATCGAAGATCTTGACTTTAGCTCAGTAAGAGCAATCGTCACTGGAGGAGCATACGCATCAGTAAATCTAATCAAGAAAGGGCGTGAAACTTTCGGTGCTCCATGGTCGGTGCGGTACAGTTCAACTGAGTCCGGTGGAATAGGTTTGGGAACCTCTTTAGCTGCAGATGAATATGAGGCTTTACACACTATTGGACGACCACGTGAAGGCGTTCAGGCAAAAATCTGTGATTCTTCCGGTTCAGAAATACCAAACGGGGAAACCGGAGAGATTTGGATATCGTCACCCGCTGTGATGAGTTGTTATTGGAATGACCCAGAAGAGACAGCAAAAGTATTTGACCAACAGTGGCTTAAAACAGGTGACCTTGCCTATCAAACACCTGAAGGATATTTCATCTTGGCTGGGAGAACCACTGAAATGTACATTCGGGGCGGCTATAACGTTTACCCACTTGAGGCAGAAGGAATTTTCTCTGAACATCCTTCAATAGCGGAGGTAGTTATCATCCCTAAAGCAGATGAAATAATGGGAGAGATAGGGGTGGCTGTCATTATTTTAGAAGATGGGTGTTTACCAATAACGATTGATGATTT
>DLTU01000181.1:6158-10651 GCA_002500385.1 Candidatus Neomicrothrix sp. UBA7828
CGGTCGTTTGGGACAGATAAGTTAGCAGCGTACAAGTTACCGGAAGAAGTTATTTATGTTGAATCCATTCCGCGTAATGCGACTGACAAAATTGATAGGCGAGAACTCAAAGAAATAGTCAAAAGAAGAAGTGGTTAATTCTGATTCTGTCTCTCAATGAGTCGGCTAATCCAGTTAACATATGTTTCAGTTTCTTGTGCTCCAGGAACTGGCAGTACTTGATTAATCAACACTGTGGGAACTGACGTGATTCCTTGGCTAATTGCTTCATTATGCTCATCAATCACTCTTTTAGAGATTTCTAATCGCTGAGTATCAACTAATGAACTGAACTTGGCCTTACCAAACCCGACTTCGTTCGCGATATTGGCGATGACGGACCAATCGGAAATATCAAGGTTTTCCTTAAAATATGCTTCAAGTAATTTATGATGCATAGCATCAGCGTATTCGGGTCCCTCTGCCGAGATAATTTTCTGTGCAACTTGAGCTGGGAGGCTTCCGGTTGGTGGGTTACTCGAAGTAGCCCAGGGCACAAAGGAAGTTTTGGGTTCTAATACAGCCATGCGTTTCCACCCTTGTGTGTATCTAATAAATTTTTCTCTGTCCGGAGTTTTAGATTCAGGTTTAAGGAGAAAGCTTTTCCAAGTAATACTTATCTGGTCTCCAAAGTAGGCCTTTACTTCGTCAAGACGCACGGTCCCGACATAGCACCATGGTCAGAGATAGTCTGACCAGACAATCAAATCAATAGGTTGTTCCATCAGTGCCATTCCATCATCAATATCATCCAGACTTCAAACCAATATAAGCAAATAAAATTCCAAGAACGATATTTGACCCAAGAATAAATACCGTCAACCAGTGATTCCTTCTTTCAATTGTTATCGCTGACTGCATAATGACTGTTGAAAATGTTGATAACGAACCTAAAAACCCAACGCTCAAAATAGTCATTACCTCACTCGCAGGGTTTGAAGACACCAAGAAGCCAGCAAAGAATGATGAAAAGATGTTCACTAATACTGTACTGATCCAATTATCCCAGAGACGTAAATTCTGCAAGCGCCATCGAATTGATGCTCCGGATCCAGCAAGGATTAAAAAAAGAATTACTGAAAGAAGAAACTTTCCTTCAGTAAAGGCAAAGAAGCTCAAATGAGCCGAACTCATTTAGAGACCCCAATACGATTAAAAAATGATTTTGCCAGCAAGAAAAGAATCGACCCTCCAATGACTGATAAACCTAAATAAGTCAAAGCGATGGAAATTTGGTTACTACGCAACAACTCAGCTAAATCCAAAGAAAATATTGAAAATGTTGTGAAGGAGCCACACAATCCCGTAGCGAGCGCCGAGATAGACCGAGGAGAGAGTCTTTGAAAAGGCTTTGACATTATGACCCCAAGAAAAAAACTTCCGATCATGTTGACGATGAAGATTTGCCATGGCCATGAGTTATTACCCGGCAGTATCTCTAATAAACTCCACCGTGAGGCTGCTCCAACCATTCCGCCAAGAGCAACAAAAAGAAGTGTTCTCATATCCACAGGCAAAAACGCTACAACAAATCAGCAGGCGTCTGGTGATAGAAAACCAAATACTAAATATTTCTAGGCCGAGGCAATTTAACTTCTTTGTTACGAAAGGTATGTGCAAAGATGGAAAGTAGTGACCATAGGATAAGCAATGCATTCAGATGATTTCCCACTTGACACAAACCCCATAATTCAATTCAAACAATGGCATCAGGATGCGGTGTCTGAAGGAATCCATGAACCTGACGCAGCAGTCATATCTGGAATTAATGAAAATAATTTTCCAACATCACGTTTCGTATTGGTAAGGAGGTTTGATCAGGAAGGATTCATCTTCTTCACTAACTACCAAAGTGATAAAGCTACTTCATTCCACAACAGCCCTAATGTTGCATTAACTTTTGGGTGGTTACCTTTACAACGTCAGGTCCGTATTCTCGGCACTATTGAGAAGGCTACATCATTAGAATCAGATCAATATTTTGCATCACGTCCCAGAGGCCATCAGATCGGAGCATGGTCATCACCTCAAAGTAGAACAATAGATGATCCCAGTATTCTTGCAGAACAATTCGAAAAGTATGAGAAAGAATTCGCTGATACTGAAGTGCCTAGACCAAGCCACTGGGGCGGATTCAGGGTGAGACCTCTAAGTATCGAATTTTGGCAAGGAAAAAAAGATCGCCTACATGATCGGTTTCGTTTCGTTAAAAGCAAAGAAGCATGGTTAGTGGAGAGGCTAGCCCCTTAAGAACCTAATCGGCGAGGATGGAGCATCCGCTATCTATTAATTCTCTTGAAACACCTTAGAAACATGGACCCATTGAGGTGAGGCCTTATCCATGGTCTTACCCTTTTGTTACGGTTCTGTTAAGTCATGGTTGATGACTAGGTATTTATTTGAATTCATGTCTTTAATAGATGTAGGCCCTCGTTGGGGGCAGAGACTGTATTACGCAAAGATTTTGAAAGCTCCTTGTGAAAGACTGGAAACGGTTGGTTTCTGCTCCCTCCGAGGGTTTATCTATTTAGGTAAATATTTTGGGGTAAGGCTTTAATTGCTTTACTAAGAGCGCTAATGATGGCATCAACGTGTTTCGCTCTTCCTACTCCTGAGTTGTCAGACCACCCCCATTCCTCTCGGTTCCATCTAAGTGTCGGAGGTAATTCGACCTGCACTCCGGTAAATGGTGGAATGTTAACCGGATTTTTTGGATGTAAGCCTCGTAATTCTTTAGGGATATCTTCAATGTCACTTATAAAGGAATAATCTGGTAGCTCTATTTTAAGAAATGATGCAATGTGTGAAGCAAGGGCTCTGTTTCTTCCACCAAGAAGAACTGAGTGAAACAGGTGCTCTCTTCCATATCCATGAATCGTGATCACCAGTTTTATATGTTGGAAAAACTTATTAAGATTTCTGCTGGCATATTCATTTAATTTTGTTGACGGAAAGTGTAGTGGGTCATCATTCGTTTGTATTAACCCATAATATGAAGCTCCGGTTTGTTCGGCAGTTTCTCTAGCAATGGCATCCGTAGCCTTTTCAAGAGTTCCTCCGTGGTAGGCCATAATTCCGATCTGAGAACGGATGGTTAATTCTTCAAAAGCTTCTGATGATTCAAGAAAATTAGTATTCATTTGTTTCAACCCTCTTCGCTTTTGGGCTGATCAAGATAAATATCTTTTTGATTGATGGCCAGACTATTGAAGTAATTAGCGTGAATGCAATTAATTCCCACAAAGAAGCCCAACGAATTGGATCTGTAAACCAATTGGAGAATCGCTCAGGGAAATCAATCACTGTTCTCATGATTGGAACTATCAGAAGATTAAAGCCATACAGAGCAATCTCAACGACCAGCAGGAAAATAAGAAACATGATGAATGGGATAGTTCTTTCTCTTCTTGATTCTCTCTTAGTTCCGGTAGCCCATACGAGTATCGCGACCACAATCATGAGACATGCCATGGCGAATCGTCCACCGCCAACGTCATTGACCCAGTTACTTAGCCTTCCTGAACTTCTCAATGAAAGGTCAACAAGGGGATTAGTCCCATAATTGCCTCTGGAGACTTGAATTTCCCACCAACCATACGCTGATAGGAAGAAACCAGAAATTGATAAGAAGATACCGGAGATGGGATTCAGGTATTTCATAATGCTCTTATACTTTTCGGTTATCGAGGATCGAGCAACTGAAATACCTATGGTGAGAACTGTGATGACAATACTCATCCCGAGAGCATATGAAATGAAAACCGCAGACCCATTAACAATTCCATTTCGGCTGAATGAGCCCCCAACTGTGAAGAAGAAGATAGGTGCTGAGCAACCTATTGAAACGAAAGCGTATGATATACCAAATAAAAATATTGATGGTAGTTGACGGTTTGAAGTACCCATCTGGATTCTTGGAATATTTAGAACAGGGTGGTAACCGGCGACCATTCCTACTCCAAGTAACACAAGCAGTATTCCAATTCCAAGGGTTATATACCCCGCCTGCTTCTCTATACTTGCTTCGCTGATGATGGTGTTAGTGAGGATTCCGATAATTGCAAAAACAAATACAAAACCAAGTGAAAGAGTTAAAGAAACTTTTAGCCCATTAAGAATTCCGACTTCACGATTTTCATCATTGTCTGATTCAAGGCCAAGGAAATATGACAAGTATGCAGGAAGCATAGCAAATCCACATGGATTGAAAGCTGCTATCAAACCTGCTGCTAGAGGGAACGCTAAATCAACACTAATCATGATTTAAAGTACTCATCAAGGCGAGCGTAGACATCGTCTGAATTCATAGCGGTTAAATGTGTGCCCATGATTTCACCATCCGAATTAACGAACACAGTAAACGGTAATCCTACAGCCCCAACATCTTGTAGTAGAGTTCCGTCATCTCCGTAGAGAATAATGTATGAGGCTCCAGTTTGATTTATTAAATCTTT
>DLTU01000008.1:0-4609 GCA_002500385.1 Candidatus Neomicrothrix sp. UBA7828
GTCATTGGCTCCACAAGACGCACTAAACCATCCTCATTTCCTTGAAAGAGGTACAGTCCGAACTGTAACTGATCCTCTCGCGGGGGATATCCAGATACCGGGATTTCCCTTCAAGAGCTCCGACCCACTTCCGGAAGATAATTACACTGCAGCAGCTTTAGGAGAACATAACTTTGAAATTCTTAATGGTTTATTAGGAAAAAGTCCCGCAATTATCAAAGAATTGACCGAAAAAGGAATTCTCTTCGAAAAGGAACATTGAGATGGAAAGCGGCGCCACACCATTGAGGTGCTTTGAGGACTTAAATATCGGAGAAACATTTCAATCAAGGTGGTATTCCGTTTCCCAAAGCGAACTAATTGACTTCTCTCTCAAATATGACAATCAGTATTTTCACGTAGATCCCCAAAGAGCAAAGGAATCTCCTTTCGGCGGAATCATTGCATCCGGTGCCTACACATTCGCAATCTGGAACAAGCTAAACCTCGAGATCAATGGAGATATTGCTTGGATAGCGGGAATGGGATTTGAAAACTTCACATTCCCCAACCCACTCCGTCCTGACGTTAATTTCAAAGCTGAAAGCCACCTTATAGATAAACGAAAGTCAGAATCAGATACTCAGAGGGGAATTGTAAAACATGAATATAGAATCAGTACCGAATCTGGACTAACAATTTTTGCATGCCTTTGCCCATCACTTGTTCACACAAGAGATGCGCTCGGGCAAATGCAGATTTAGGCTGATAACTGGATCTCAGCCTCACCTTCAAGAACAATTTCATTGTCACGACTTAGCCATACTCTTGCACGAACTCTAGCCTTCTCATGGTCGATAATCTCGATAATCTTTCCTGCAGCAATGACCGTATCTCCGTCGAGCACTGGTTTTAAAAAGCGAGCTTGTAATCTTTTGATGCATGACGGTCCTTGCCAAGCGATGAGCATGTTTGCTATGTATGAGAGATTAAGCGGACCCTGATTTATGACACGCCCTTCTAGGCCAAGGGTTTCGTTCGCGTCCTTGTCCCAATGCACAGGATAAGGATCGCGCAGGATAGCAGCCATTGTCTTCATTTTGTTCGGATCTACTTCCTCAACAATTAAAGACGGGATTTCATAGTCGAGGTACTCAATTATCTCACTCATCTCACTCTCCAAAGCCGCCAACTGTTCGTAACTTTTGCTACAGGGTCTCCTCTGACAGTGCTCAATCCAATTGAAAATACAAAGCGATCAAAAACTCCTCCTGATTTCGTTTGTACTCGCTCAACCTCAATAACTTCGCCTTCAAAGCAATACTCAACATCCTCATGCAGCAGAGAGAAGTATTCCCAATCGTACCCTTCTAGCCCGACTGACCCAGCCCCTTCTACTTGACCAAGAGCAAAGAGTTCAGTGATAGAAGTCCCTGCCCCCTGAATAGGAATATGAAATAAGGCGATGGGGTGAACTATGTTGTGTGGCAATTGTGCGGAGCCAGTACAGTCAGTCAATAGCCAGTTCTCCCAATGCTCAATCTTCATGGAACCTCCCGGGAATTTTAATCCTTTCAATTTGAGCATGTCTTCAACGGGCACTATCACGACTGTTTACCTCCATGCCGTAATTCTCGCTCTCTCTGCAGTAATGAATCGAGGTCGTGGCTTAGTGTCTTGTCGACCAGCAATTGCATCATGTATCTGTCCGGAGCTAAGAAAGTTGCCAATTCCTTCTCTAACCTCTCCTTGCTTGGCTCCTTGCCGCCCATTGCTCGGGTCAAAAAGCATCTTGTATATTCTCGCAGTAAATCGTCATCCTGACTGATTTTCATTTTCCCACGCAACGTTATTTGCTTCCCAATATTTTCCGGATCCCAGATACAGAATGAACTAGAAGGATTACGTCTCCATGCATGATATTTAGCCCTATTAGTAGTGGACGTAACTGTAATAAGGCCATCAACTACGGCAAAGAGCATAACCGCTGTAACCGGTTCGTTAGATTTTGTCACCCATGAAACAACAGCATGCGAGGCACGACTGATAATCGAAGCAATTTCTGACTCAGGCAAAAGAAACGCCGAGATATCCCGTCGCGTCTCCCATTCACTTGAAGTATTATCCATAGTTCCCTCTCAAAAACCATCTTATTACCTAAAACAAGAACAAATATCAAAGATATGAGAAACTAATCATATGACATTTGATTATGAGAATGCTGTTAAGGAATTGCAATCCAAAGATGAGATAAGAGACTTAGTTTTCAGTTATTGTGAAGCTATCCGGAACCGTGACATTGAATTACTGGTTACTCTCTACACCCCCGACGCAACCTTTGGATCAATGGGAACTGGTGAAGATGCACTTAAAGCAATGGCAGAAGCCACGATGGAGCAATTAGAGTTCGCAGTTATTCTTGTTGCGAACCATAGGATTACTTTCCTTAGTAAGCGAGAAGCAAAAGGTGAAGTGTGGGCTAGATGCTACGCCCAGAATAAAAGAGAAGGCTATTACGAACAAATAATCAAATACACAGATCAATACGAGCTAGCCAAATCCCACAATCTGGATACAGAAAGCTGGAAATTCAAGCATCGTCGCCATCACCTTTGGTTTGGGCAAAGTAAAGAGTCTCCCTTGACGCTTCCTCCAGCAGACTGGCCCAAAAATAATATAGGCTTAGGAAGAGAACTATTGTCCGATGAAGCAATTCAAAATCTCCGAGAGTGAATTAGACAAGCTAGCCTACGACACCTCTTTTGAAAAGGTCTTGGTATTCAGTTTCACTCAGTTCTAATTCCGACATCAAGAGACTTTTGGTATCAGCACCTAATGAGGGTGGGGGAGTGAGGTCTCTTTTAGCTACACCGTCAATTCGTATTGGGTTTCCTGCAGTGAGAACGTTGTGCTCTCCATTCGTTTCAACTGGTAATAGCATTTCTCTTGCTTTGACATGTGGGTCATTAACAACGTCGGAAGCCTCAAAGACTGGGGCAGCGGCAATACCTACAGCGGAAAGGTCCTCGCACACGCTAATGAGTTCCCTATCTCCGGCCCATGCAGCGAATTGATCAATTATTTCTTGTATATTCTCAACCCATCCAGCTCTTGTAGAGAATCGGTCAGCTTGTATCCACTCGGGTTTGCCAATACGCATGGCGAATGCTTCGAATTGATGCTCACGCCCAATTTGAATAATGATTTCACCTTTAGCGGTCTTGAACCCATGGTTGATAAGCAAACTAGGAGTTCTAGGGTCTTTACCCATTGAATAATAATTAGGAACAATATCAGCGAATGCAATCATTGAATCGAACATAGAAATATCAATATATGAACCTTCACCAAAGCGCTTAAGTCTATGTAGGGCTGTAAGAACTCCAATGACAGCAAATAAACCCGTTCCCGTATCACCCAGCGCGCCCACTGGTGAAACTTTCAAGGGTTCATCAGCGTCTCGATTAAAGTTATAAATACCAGACATAGCTTCAGCAACAGGCGCAAAAGCTGGCCATGATTTATATGGAGTTTCAACTAAATTCCCAAAACCGGAAAGCGATAGATAAATGATTTTGGGACAGGTATCACGGAGATTCGTATACCCAAGGTTGAATTTCTCCATTGTTCCCGGCTTATAGTTTTCGGCTATAACATCAAAGTTTTTCGCTAGCTTACGAAATATATCTTGACCGTCAGTGCTCTTTAGGTCCAAACCGATACTTTTTTTGTAAAGGTTATTTCTCAAAAAAGTCGCTCCAACTGGATTGCCATCAATGCCTATTGTGCTTGGTAAGCCCGACCGCCCTAGATCACCTCGTGATGGGTGCTCAACCTTCACAACTTCAGCGCCAAAACTTGCAAGTAACTGGGTCGCGTATGGAAGGGCCTGCATCTGCTCAGCAGCTAAAATTCTGACACCGTTTAGTGGTAGTTCTGAATTATCCTTACTCTGAGTGACTTCCACTTCTTTCACCATAAGTTACTAATCTTTATTGGCTCTGTTAATTGCGCTGATGATCGCGCGCATGGAGGCGCGAGTTATATCTGTGTGTAAGCCGCATCCCCATAATTCCTTTCCGTCGATAGCCATTTCAACGTATGCTACGGCGGTCGCATCCACACCTGTTCCTTTAGAGTGCTCATGGTAATCGAGGACTCGCAAGTCATATGGCAAAGCAATTCTTAAACCCTGAACAAAGGCGTCAAGGGAACCAGATCCTTCACCTTGAACTATCATTTGCTCTCCGGAGTTTGTCATTCTCGCAGTTAATAAAGTCCGGTCCCTTCCTTCAGCATTTTGTGCTGATTCGTATCCATGGAGCAGAAATGGATAATCTAAGTCAAGGTATTGAGCAGAGAATTCATTGAAAATCTGTTGAGCGGTAATCTCTTTTCCAGTGGCATCAGTAATCCTTTGAATAGACCTTGTAAATTCAATTTGCATTCGTCTTGGGAGGTCAAACTGATTTTCGGTTTTTAATAAGTAAGAGACGCCACCTTTTCCTGATTGACTATTGACCCTAACAACATCTTCATAAGTCCTACCGACATCGAAGGGGTCTATTGGGATATAGGGAACTTCAAAGATTCCTTCATCAGAGCTTTTGAGTGCGTCAAAGCCTTTCTT
>DLTU01000005.1:0-931 GCA_002500385.1 Candidatus Neomicrothrix sp. UBA7828
ACTCCTTTTAGCGACTGTAATCGTCCGATAAATAATAGAATCGGCCCAGTAGGAAGGCCCAATGCATCTTTAGCTGCATTGGGGTTTCCAGGCGAGAACAGGGCCTGTTCAACACCAAGAGGCACAATTTCTACTCGATCAACGTTGGCGCCATACAAGTGACGAAGCTGTTCCTGTTCATTCTCACTATTAGCTACGACTACATCCGAACATCCTACGATTTCATTTTCTGCTCGAATCCGCTCGGTAGGTTCAGGGAATCCGCTCTTCTTTTTTGTTTCTCCCAATGTGTGAAACGTCGTAACTAGTGGGATGTTGAGTTCATGTTTAAGCTTATGTCCAACAGCTCCAGACAACCAGTAGTTAGCGTGGATGATATCAACAGGTTTACGATTTTTGAGATCTTTTATGACGCTGTCTGTGAAATCATCAACAATGTCATAAAGGTCTTCTTTCTCTAGTTCATATTCCCCTGCCTCGATATGAACGATATGAACTCCTGATTCAAGTTCTACTTCATCGAGAAGTTCAGGATCCCACTTCCTTACATAAACTGTGCAGGTTGACCCTCTATGTGCCAGCGCAGAAGCAACTTCACGAATGTATACATTCATCCCTCCGGAATCACCAGTTCCTGGTTGGGCTAAAGGAGACGTATGTAATGACAGGATTGCAATGTGTAGTCCTGTATATTGCGCATTCAATGAATCATAATTAACGGAGCCTCCAGATACCGGGGGAAGGAGCGCTATCTCATCTTGTGGAGTTACATTATCCGTTGGTTCAGCTGGGTTACCATTAACCCATATGCGACAAGAGGGAACCAACGCAGTAAAGTCATCGCCGAATTGTGCACAGGCTTCAGTAATCGCATCTGACACATTATTTACATCAACTTCTAAAGAGCTCGTTCCAGCTATCTCTCGTATGG
>DLTU01000005.1:1357-5124 GCA_002500385.1 Candidatus Neomicrothrix sp. UBA7828
GTGGCAAGGAAAAGCAAACCCACCTCTTACTGATTTAGGTAAAGAACAGGCACTTTTAGCGGCAAAGAAATTGCCCGATTTCTCAATTCTTGCTTCTTCTGATTTGGTCAGGGCTAGAGAAACTGCTGAGATTTTTGCTAGAGCAAATAATAAGGAACCGAATGATATTTTTATAGAGCCACAAGTTCAAGAGCGGGATGCGGGAGAATTTAGCGGATTAACTAGAGATGAGATTGATAAAAAGTTCCCTGGTTACTTAGCTCAAAATAGGTGGCCCAGCGGGTGGGAACCTGATGATGTGCTAATAAAGCGCCTACGCGAAGGCCTTGGTCGTATCACTGCTTCGTCCACTGAGTCCGATTCAATAGTTGTCGTCACCCATGGAGGTTGTATTTATGCCCTTGAAAGCTTGCTTGGAGAGGTATACAGACGAATTTCAAACCTGGGTGGAAGATGGTTTGAACTTATAGACGATGAATTTTATCTAGGGGAAAGAGTCCAACTATTAGACCCTGATGAAGAAACCTATCCTGATCAGATCTGATACTGTACCTCCGGTGGGATTCGAACCCACGATCTTCGGATTAAAAGTCCGCTGCCTTACCAGGCTTGGCTACGGAGGCAAATTTTTGCAATTATCTAGACGGTGAAGTCTAGCCACAGTTACGTAACTTTAGTACCTTTACTAGCACTTTGGTGGCAATGTAGACGTCCGAAATTATGAATGAATAAGTAATTGTGTTTTAAATTCGCAGTTGCCCTCAAACGGAAATGTAGTATTTAACTCTTTTGAGTAGAGAAGGCTAAATACATCTCTCATGAAGGATTTCTAATTTCGTGAAAGAAACTCTCGATTGTCTCATCAAGCAGTTCCAGGCTAATTAAAGATTCTTTAATCAAAGAACTTGGGCTATAAAGAATAGACTCATTTCTGTCGCTTTATTCACTGATGAGAAATATGACAATACTTATTGACAAACCACTATGGCATTTTAAAGGCGAAAGATTTGCCCACCTTGTGAGCGATAGCAGCTACGAAGAGTTACACGAATTTGCTTCAAAGCTAGGGGTACCTAAGCAGGCATTTCACGGTGATCATTATGATATTCCACAGAGATTTTGGCAAAAAGCTGTAGACCTAGGAGCTACTGCGACAGATTCTCGCGAACTAGTGAGAAAATTACGAAAAGCGGGGCTAAGGAAAAATTATAAAATAACATCTGATTTAACAACTCAGGAGCATCGCGAAGAATAAGATTTAAGAAATGGAAAACAACGATCAGGTTCAACTTATCATCCCGACTTCTTCTCACTACGAGGAGGTGGCTCAAACAACTATTGCTCACCTAGGGCTACGAAGCGGATTTTCATTGAAGGAAATAGAGAACCTCAGAGCAGTAATGAAAGCCACAACGGACATGTTCTTTTCAATTCATGAATGGGAAAAGCCTCTTCATATAAATTTTTTATTTTCAATTAAAAAGATGCATGTCACTGTTACGTCAAAAACGACAAGGACTGTAGATAACATAACCGAGCCAATAACTGAGTTTAGGAACTTCGTATCACCTAGAGTTAGCGAACTCGTGATGAACATTGAGAAATCTTGGGTAGTTTTTGAAGTTCAGGGAACGGATGAGACTAGTTAACTCCAGTTGATCCGAATCCGCCATCCCCTCTTTCTGTTTCAGGTAAATCTTCTGTAGCTACGAATTCAGCTTGCTCTACTTTTTGAATAACTAGCTGAGCTATTCTTTCCCCGCGATTTACCTCAAATGGCACCTTCGGGTCGGTATTGACCAAAAGAACCTTTAATTCTCCTCGGTAACCGCTATCAATCAAACCAGGTGTATTTAAACAAGTAACCCCGTGTTTTAATGCAAGGCCACTTCTGGGTTGTATGAAAGCCGCGTACCCTTCGGGTAGTGCAATCGCTATTCCGGTAGAGATGAGTCCTCTCCCACCACCGGGTTCAAGTACAGTTTGCTCAGCTGCCAAAAGATCACACCCAGCGTCTCCAGGTTGCGCATATTTTGGTAGTGGCAGATCTGCATCGAGTCTTCTAATAGGAACTTTAATCACGATGGAAGCGTAGCCACTATTTCTTTGGCATGCATAACAAAACAACATTCTTCGCTTTGCACAATTTGGGTGATCTTGACATAGGATTAGCGGGATGCTTGCTTGGATAGATCTTGAGATGACTGGACTTGATCCAGCAGAAAATGTCATTGTAGAAATCGCTACCTTGATAACTAATAATGAGTTAGAAATTATCGCTGAAGGACCGAGTCTTGTCATTCAAGCAACAGAAGATGATTTAGCAAAGATGGATCCATATGTGGTAGAAATGCATACGCGAAGCGGACTTCTGGATGAAATACAAAATTCTGAGGTCACCCTTGAAGAAGCTGGCAAAGCCACGTTAGATTTCCTCCGGTCATATATTGATAAGGAAAAAACCGTTCCTCTCGCTGGAAACTCAATCGGCACCGATAGAAGATTCCTCGCTCAATGGTTACCCGACATTGAAAATTTTCTTCATTACAGGTGCGTGGACGTTTCCAGCATTAAAGAACTTGCGAAAAGATGGTTCCCTGAAATTTTAGTGGATGCCCCTAAGAAAGATGGGGGGCATCGGGCAATGGATGATATCAAAGCAAGCGTCAAAGAGTTAGAGTTTTATCGATCAAGGATTTTCAGAGAAGAAAACCCTTCAGCATGACGGATCCAGATACTTCAGAATCGCAAACAACTGTTACCGCCCATACGCATCGACACCCTAAACAGGAACAGGAGCCAGCTAGCGAGGAAGTCACTGAGGTCGCTCCTGATGTCATTCGGACACAATTACCCGTGAACCTTCCCGGATTGGGACATGTAAATTGCTACGTAATCGAAGACAAAAAAGGAATTGCAGTGGTTGATCCAGGTCTACCCGGGGACGACTCTTGGAATGCTCTTTCTGATCGTCTCAAAACAGCCGGATATACAGTAAGTAATATCCACACGGTTATCGTGACACACTCGCATTTTGATCACTTTGGCGGAGCTGAAAGAATTCGAAGTGAGACAGGGGCGAAAATCTTAACGCATAGAAATTTTCGTAAGGCATTTAATAGAAGTGAAATCGAAGAAAACGAGGATTCAGGTGCCCTTGATCCGAATTCTGAGGAGGCTCAGCAAGCTGTAATTGAGCGGATATTTTCAGAGCGTCTTCCTTGGGGGACTAAACGAACTAAGCCTGCTCCAGAAGAAATTGAACGGTTTAGAAAAATGGGAAGATTTAATTCTTCGTGGTTTAAGACTCCTGAACCTAACGTGGAAGTTGAAGATAATGAAATTATTAAACTGGGTGGAAGGGAATGGCTGTCCGTCCATACCCCAGGTCATACCAATGATCATCTGTGCTTATGGGATCCGGTGAATGGAATAATGTTCTCTGGGGATCATGTTTTACCCTCGATTACTCCACACATAGGTGGAATAACACCGGAAGCTGATCCTCTAGCAAAATTCTTTGGCTCGCTAGAGCGTATGACCGATTTTGATAATGTCTTAGTTGCTCTTCCAGCGCACGGTCATCCATTCACCAACCTTAAAGAACGATCAATAGAGATTATTAACCACCATCAAGAAAGGTTGCAGACCATTCGTGATGCCTCCCACCAATTAATTGAAGGAACTGTAACTGATTACATGCGCGTTCTCTTCAGCGAAAGAGCCTGGGGTGATATGGCCGAGAGTGAGACATATGCTCACCTTGA
>DLTU01000159.1:0-792 GCA_002500385.1 Candidatus Neomicrothrix sp. UBA7828
GATCTTAGCTGATTACGTCCATGAATTCTTTGGTAACTTTCCAATCCTTGATGAGAAGAACCAACCCATAACCCCCTCAAAATGGGAATTTCCAGGTCGCGGACGCGTAGTGACACAATTGACTCGGGCAAAACGTATCTTACAAGCCGCTGAAAATGGACTTCACAAGCTCCCCATTAGAGGAAATCAGGCAATGATAGTGGCCGACTTAGAACAAAAGCGTAACGAATTAGATAAAGCTATGGAGTACATCACTCTGTATGGAAAATATGTTGAATGCGAAGCAATCTACGACGTAGCAAATCTCCTTCATTTGTGGGATTCGCTCGACGATAGCGACAGGAGTTCCTTTCTATTCGACCCGCGCATTATTGACTGGCGAAGATATGTGTATGACATACATCTGCCGACTGTAGTGACTCAAGGAAGAGTCAAAACAACCCCATCATCCGCCCCATCTGATTCACGAAGCAACAGATTACGTAAGCAAGTTCTTGACCCTTCCAGGCAACTAGCTGTGTTTGATCTCGAAAATACTCTCATAGCCTCAAATGTAGTTTCATCGTGGGGGTACTTAGCAACGAAGAGACTTTCTTCTCAAGACCGATTTAAAGTCATTGCTAAAACTGTTCTTGAGGCTCCAGCTATGCTTGCGATGGACCGGAGGGACAGAACTGACTTTCTCAGAAACTTCTATCGGAAGTATGAAGGCGCACCTGTCCTCCAAATCGACGAAGACTCACTTGAAATGTTTAATGAGTTTATATTAACGAAATCATTCCCAGCAGCAAT
>DLTU01000159.1:1169-2084 GCA_002500385.1 Candidatus Neomicrothrix sp. UBA7828
GGTGCACTTGATTTTGTTGTGCAACCCTTAAAGCCACTTTTCGACGAAATATTAGCACCATCACTTGAAATAAAAGGCACCAAATATTCCGGTCGCATGACGCATGTACCACCTATCGGCGAAACGAGGGCAGCCGCTCTTCGAACCTACGCTGAAGAAAACAACCTAGATCTGAAAGAGTCCATCGCCTATGCAGACTCAACAAGTGACCTTCCAATGCTTGAAGCCGTTGGCTTTCCAGTTGCCGTTAATCCGGAAACAAAGTTAGCAACACTTGCAAGACGAAGAGGATGGCTAGTTGAGAATTTCCAGCCGATTTCAGGCTCTCCCAAAAAAACCTTACCTTTAGGCTCAAAGAAAGAATAACAAATGCCACAAAATCAACGCAAACACCCAAGACCAGGACTCGTTTTAGATGTCGACAGGACAACACCACCTATTCTGTTTCATCATGGCGAGGGTTTCCGAATGGAGAAACTTCCAGCAGGGCGATCTCGAGTTATATACCCAGCAGAGCCACTTCCAGGAGTTCCAAACCCTAACGCCTCTATCCGTCATGCATTGGAGAATCCACTTGGTGACTCTCCACCACTTTCTGCGCTTCTAAAGTCTGGAATGAAGTTGACAATAGCATTCGATGATATTTCTCTTCCCCTTCCCCCCATGCGAAAGCCTGATATTAGGCAAAGAATTATTGAAGCTGTTCTTGATACTGCTGCTGCAGCGGGTGTTGATGATGTCCACTTGATAGCGGCCCTTGCTCTCCACCGACGGATGACTGAACAAGAGCTAAGACATGCAGTGGGCGACAGAGTCTACGATGCGTTTGCACCGTCAGGAGCTATCTACAACCATGATGCGGAAGATCCTGACGGAATGATAGTGATTGGAACAACACCTCATGGAGAAGAAGTA
>DLTU01000159.1:2454-47377 GCA_002500385.1 Candidatus Neomicrothrix sp. UBA7828
CATAAATCTGGTCTCAATGGATGGCGGTTGGAAAAGCACTGCTACCGGATTGTCCGGCTACACAGCACTTCGCCACCATCACAACCCCCAAACAATGGTTCAGTCAAAAAGTTTCATGGACCAAGAGAATTCAGAACTACACAAATCCAACTGGCGACAAGGAAAAGTCCTAAAGGAATCAGGCATTCAAGTATTCCAGATTGAAACTACAGTAAACAACAACACATTCGGATATGACGGACCACTCGCAATGCTCCAAAAGCGCGAATGGGAGTGGACTTTCAAAGATCGCATGTCATTTCTGGGTATGCAAGCAGGGCTAAAGAGAATGTCGCCTGCATCAAAACGCAAATCCTTTCAAGGATGGCATTCACCATACGAAATTACATCTGTACAAGCAGGCGAAGTGGAAGCTGTACACAAAATGACCACTGACAATGTATACAAGCAGCACCTTGTGCAAGTTAACGGACAAACGGACATTCTAACGATGGGATTACCTTACATATGCCCTTACAACGTTAACTCCGTGATGAATCCCATACTCGTCGCTTGCCTTGGGCTTGGATATTTCTTCAATATGTACAAAGGCAAACCGCTTGTTAGAAAAGGTGGAGTAGTTATCATGACTCATCCCACACCTTGGGAATTCCATCCAGTACATCATCCTAGCTATATTGACTTTTTTGAAAGAGTTCTCAGCGAAACTACAGACCCCGCTGTGATAAGTCAAAAGTATGAAAAGTCATTTGCAGAAGATGATTGGTATAGGCATTTGTACAGAACCTCTTACGCCTATCATGGAGTGCATCCCTTTTATATGTGGTATTGGTGTGCACACGCTCTCGACCACCTTTCAGAAATAATTATTGTAGGCGGCAACCAAGAAGCTGTGAGAAGGATGGGATTTAGATCAGCTACCACACTGCAAGATGCATTAGAAATTGCATCAGATTCAGTTGGGTTTAGCCCCACCATAACGCACTACCACAGCCCTCCAATTTTAATGGCAGACGTTACATAGCATGGCAAGGAAATTAACCAAACGAGAAATACAACGCAAGACGAGAGAAATCTATAAAGCGGTTGGAAATACCCCTCAAAGAATGAGGTCAACAGCGATCATTAAATCCGCGCAATTCCCATACCGATCAGCTCGCACACCCAACGGCGTTACTCCCCTCGAGCGCAAAACTTACCTTGGATCTGAGTATCCTACGGTTTGGGCTCGTCGGCTACCAGCCAGGACCGTAAGACTTCTATCCACCGAACTAATTGCTAAACCCCTAATGGGCTATATCGCTAGCCCACAACGAACCGGTTATGACCGACTCGAGGGTCTCAGAAAACGACAAGCAGTTATCTTTGTCGCCAACCACCATAGCCATGCAGACACTCCCCTAATACTAACATCCATTCCATTCCACTGGCGTAAACGGCTGATCGTCGGTGCTGCCGCTGATTATTTCTTTAAAACGAAATTCGGCGGCTCTTTATCCGCTCTATTCATCGGTGCTATTCCTGTAGAAAGAAATAAAGTAAGCAGAGAATCGTCAGATCAAATTGCATCATTAATTAAACGAGGTTGGTCCTTCATGGTGTTTCCAGAGGGAGGGCGCTCCCCTGACGGATGGGGTCAACCCTTCCGAGCAGGGGCAGCTTATCTTTCAATAAAATGTGATGTGCCAATAGTCCCGATACATCTTGCTGGAACGGGAAATATCCTACGAAAAGGTAAAGTATGGCCCAAGCGCTCATCAACTAAAGTTACATTTGGCGCTCCGATTTGGCCAAGAGAAAAGGAGAACAGTAGAACTTATTCAAAAAAGATCGAGCAGGCAATTGCGGAGTTAGCCGATGAGGAAAATAATGATTGGTGGGTTGCCCAGAAGCGAAAATACTCTGGCCAAACCCCAACGCTGCAAGCCCCCGAAATGGGAAGCTGGCGAAAGGCTTGGAACCTTGAAGCTAAATTAGGGAAATCGGCAGAAACCAAAAGACGCTGGCCGACAATTTAAGATTCACCACCACAAGTGTGTTGATTTACGATAGATTTATACTGCTTTAAAAGTAGATGCGTTCCTGCATGCAGTAAACGTAGATAGAGGAATTATGACTGTTTACACGAAGACCCCAATTGAATTAATTGAAGATGTTTACTCCACGCTTGAAGAAAGATTGGGCAACGCAAGAACACAGTTCGGACGTCAACTAACCTACGCTGAAAAAGTACTAATTAACCATTTAGACTCACCCGACCAGTCCCTTGAGAGAGGGTCTTCATATGTAGACCTGAGACCCGACCGTGTTGCAATGCAAGATGCCACAGCTCAGATGGCTTGGTTACAATTTATGACAGCTGGCCTTGAAAAGGTAGCTGTTCCCACGACAACACACGCAGATCACTTGATACAGGCAAAAGTCGAAGGTAAACATGACCTATTAACAGCATCCAAAACAAACGAGGAAGTTTATGACTTCCTTGAATCTGTTTGTGCAAAATATGGAGCTGGATTTTGGAAACCCGGAAGTGGAATAATTCACCAAGTCGTCCTAGAACAGTACGCATTTCCAGGTGGAATGATCATCGGGACCGACAGCCACACCCCGAATGGAGGGGGCTTAGGCATGATCGCAATTGGGGTTGGCGGAGCTGACGCAGTTGACGTTATGACTGGCTTTCCTTGGAACGTTCGATGGCCGAAACTAATTGGCGTACACCTCAAAGGCTCCCTAAATGGATGGACAGCTCCCAAAGATGTCATCCTAAAAGTGGCTGAAATTCTTACCGTAAAAGGTGGTACAGGAGCAATAGTAGAATATTTCGGTGAAGGAGCCTCTAACCTCTCAGCTACCGGCAAAGCAACAATTTGCAATATGGGCGCAGAAATAGGTGCAACTACATCGATCTTCCCTTATGACGACTCAATCAACCGCTATCTTCACTCAACAGACCGAAGTGATGTAGCTGAACTTGCTAATCATCATCAACAACATTTAACCGCTGACCCTGAAGTATTGCAGGCTCCGGAAAAATATTTTGACCAAGTCATTGAGATTGACTTAGACAAATTGCGCCCACATATCAACGGGCCACATACGCCAGACTTAGCAAGAGAAGTACAGGAACTAGGCGCTGAAGCAAAGTCTAATAACTGGCCTCTGGAAATAAGTGCTGCATTAATCGGTAGTTGCACGAATTCATCCTACGAAGATATAACGCGCGCTGCTTCAATAGCCAGAGAAGCTGCTCAGCATGGTTTAAAATCAAAATGTCGGCTCTTAATTACACCTGGTTCCGAACAAGTCAGGGCAACGATAACGCGAGACGGCTTACTAGCCGACTTTGAAGCGGTAGGCGCTGTAGTTCTGGCGAACGCCTGTGGACCATGCATTGGACAATGGGACCGGTCAGAAGAAAAAGACCACGAAACAGGAACACCAAACGTTATCGTTACTTCGTACAATCGCAATTTCCCAAAACGAAATGACGGAGACCCATCAACTCTGGCATTCGTAACTTCACCAGAAACGGTTATGGCACTTGCACTTGCTGGAACTGTGGATTTCGATCCTATTAACGGAAGCCTTCAGACAGCAGCCGGAGAACAGGTAACTTTGTCAACTCCTGAGGGAATTGAACTGCCTCCGAGTGGCTTTGATCCTGGAGAAGATACTTTCATTGCCCCACCGGAAAATGCAACAGAGCTCGAAGTTAAAGTCTCGCCATCTTCTGACAGACTTCAAGTTCTCGAGCCATTCCCTGCGTGGAATGGGAAAGACTACGAAAATTTGCCTATCCTTGTCAAAGCCAAGGGCAAATTCACGACTGACCACATTTCTATGGCCGGACCCTGGCTAAAATATCGCGGGCACCTAGAAAACATCTCTGGCAATTTATATTTAGGAGCCGTAAATGCTTTTGATGGTTATGAAGTTGGTTACGGGAGAAATGTGATTACAGGCGAAACACAAACCTTTCCTGAAATCGCTAAATCTTACCATGAAGCAAACCAGCCTTGGGTTGTTATAGGTGATGAAAATATGGGCGAGGGATCAAGCCGCGAGCACGCAGCCATGGAGCCGCGATTTCGATTAGGACTTGTAGCCATTGCACGAAGTTTTGCGCGTATTCACGAGACCAATCTAAAGAAACAGGGAATGCTACCTCTTACGTTTTTAGATCCGAGTGATTACGACAGAATCGACGAATCAGACCAGTTATCAATCCGCAATTTAGGTGACCTTCAACCTGGGAAAACAATTACTGTTAACGTCACGAAGTCATCGGAAGAAACATTCAGTTTTGAGACAACACATACGTTCAGCGACGACCAGATCGAATGGTTTAAGGCCGGTTCGGCTCTTAACGTAATCCGCTCTCAAACTCTGAGCTAATCTGGTATCTAATTCAACGATAGCCGGTAAGTAGTTATCGTTAAACTAGATATAATTCTGTATGGATATTAGACAAATAAATGCACTAGTTGCAGTAGTTGACACAGGCAGTTTCAGCGCAGCGGCGCAATCCCTACACACTGTCCAGTCAAACATCTCAACCCATATTGCTAGGCTAGAACAAGAGCTATCTGTATCCTTAATTGACAGGCGAACTGGTGCACTAACCGAAGAGGGAGCTCTCGTAGTTGAACGGGCACGCCGTGTTCAAACTGAACTTGAGTCAATTTCATTAGACGTCAAGGCGCTCCACACCGAAGTTTCAGGAATCGTGAGGCTAGGTGTAATCGGAACCACAGGCCGTTGGGTGTCACCTATACTACTGCAGTCCATGATTGAGAAATATCCGAAGGTCAAGATCCAGATTACGGACGCAGTAACAAGCAACTTGCTGCCGCTAGTCGTACAGGGAAGAGTTGACGGAGCAATAGTAAACCTGCCGATCGCTCATCCAGATGTTGAAGTTGAAGCTTTATTTGAAGAAGAACCCGTTCTTGTCGCACCTAATTCACACCCTCTTTCGAAATATGACTCTGTGACCCCATCCGTTCTCGCCGAATTTCCTCTTTTATTGAACCCCAAAGGAGTTCCCTTCAGGGATAGTTTAGACAGAGATTTAGCAGCCCACGGAATTATACTCTCACCTAAAGCTGAAGTAGATGGCATGCGGCTCTTAGCATCGCTGGCCACAGATGGCTTTGGAGCGGCAATTCTCCCAGCCACGGCTGCCCAAGGAACTGGCAAATGGAAAAGAATTCCACTGGAAGGTTTTACAAGACGCATAGTGGGTTTAGCAACGAACAAACGAGTGCCTCTATCTGCTACAACTAGAGTCGTTCGTGAAGTGCTCCGGAAAATGATCCTTGAATATGGTTCTGACCAAAATGGCATCTACTTAGCGACTAAGTAACGCCTATTTCATGACAATCATACTAAGATGACCCTGTGAGTGGACAAGAAAATACCGTTCAAGTACAAACTCAACTTTCACAGGGCACGGTTGTTGAAGTTAAACGAGACAACGATAAAAACTTTGTGGAAGTATCTCTAGGGTCCCCGACTGAGCCCGTACCTCTTTCGGCAGAAGATGGTCAGAAGTTAGTCGAAGGAGTGAGAACTGCAAGAGCTCAATATATTCCTCTCGTTTGCAACATTAACTCAACTGGAGCACCGCCTGATGCAGGAGTCGAAGCACTTGATGGTTGGGGGAAAGCCGCTCAGGAGATAACGGCGAGTTCGGGGATAATACCAATCATTTTTTGCGTCAAAGAAACGGCATTAGCCGGACCAGCACTCCTTTTAGGATTAGCTGATTTTGTAATAATGATTAAAGATTCCTATAGCTATGTAAGTGGCCCAAGAATGGTTCAAGAGTTTACAGGAGTACCAATTGACCCTGAAACCTTGGGGGGGGCTGCAAAACACGCTCAAATGTCTGGCCTCGCAAGCTTTGTTGTTCCTGACCTCGATTCAGCCTCAGAAGTAGTGGATGAATTACTTGCATTACTTCCAAGCAGTTCATCGTCAACCCCACCAACCAATCCCACGAGCGACCCAGCTGATCGGCTACTAACGAACATTGAAAATATAGTACCGGATACTCAGACTGGCAGCTACGACATGCGCGAAATACTAGCGCAAATAGCTGACGATGAAATCCTTACCGAAATACGAAAAGACTGGGCTACCAACATCATTACGGCACTATGCACAATTAACGGCAACACAGTTGGAATCGTAGCGAACCAACCACAATCTCTTGCCGGCACTCTAGACATATCTGCCTCCCAGAAAGGGGCGCGATTTGTCAACTTCTGCGATGCTTTTAATGTTCCTATCATCACCTTCGTTGATACACCCGGATTTCAACCCGGAAAGGATCTTGAGTGGCGAGGAATGATCCGACACGGAGCCCAACTTGCTTTTGCCTATGCAAATGCGACAATACCCCGAATATGTGTAACCGTGAGAAAAAGCTACGGAGGAGCATATATCGTAATGGACAGCAAACATATGGGGAACGACCTGTCGATAGCATGGCCTTCGGCTGAAATCGCCGTAATGGGAGCAAAAGGAGCTATAGAAATTCTTCATCGCAAAGCAACCCGATCTGATCGTGAACAACTTGAATCTGATTACGAAAGTAGGCTTCTGAACCCTTACACAGCGGCAGAGCGAGGCTCTGTTGATATGGTGATACATCCAGAGAACACCAGAATTGAAGTTTCAGCTGCTTTAGATTTCCTTCTATCCAAACGAGAAAAGCTCCAAAAGCGACTTCATAGCAATACCCCACTCTAGAAGTTAGAAAACTTTCACAATGTACCTAGAAAGATACGACAAAGTTAGCGAGATGACATATTTTGCCGATAACATGCAACTTGTAAAACGATCGGAGCGGAGTTTTGAAAGAGTCTATAACTATTACTGACAACCGCTCCGGTGAGTCAATTGAGATACCTATAGAAGACGGCGGTGTTGATTCTGGTCCATGGACAAAGTTTCTTCCTGGCATTTGGTTTAAAGATGAAGGTTTCGCTGCTACAGCAGTTACCAATAGCTCAATAACATACATTGACGGTGGCGCCGGGCAACTTGAATATCGTGGATATCGAATTGAAGACCTAGCGAAACAATCAACCTTTACTGAGGTTGCTTATCTATTGGTTCATGGTGAGCTTCCTTCCACAAGTAGCCTAGACGACTGGAACAACGAGCTTGCCAGACTCGCCCACCTTGACGATCAGCAAAATAACAATCTACTTAAGGCATTCAACAACCAATCGCATCCAATGGGAATGTTCACGGCTGGCTTAGCTGCATTATCTACGCTTTACCCGGATGCACGAGATGTTGAAGACTCAGAAATAAGACAAAAACACGTACTTAATGCAATTGCGAAAGTGCCAACGTTAGCCGCTTCAGCGGCCGCGTATAGGAATGGCTACTCTGGTGCACGATCTAACAACGATCTTTCCTACATCGATAATTTCCTATCAATGGCTTTCTCCTCACCGAATAACCCTTTCCAACACAACCCAACTTTTACCAAAGCCTTGGACCAACTTTTGATTCTACATGCCGATCATGAGCAGAATTGCTCTACTACTGCCGTTAGAGTCGTCGGCTCTTCTCACGCAGACCCTTACTCTGCCCTTGCAGCGGGAAGTGCTGCTTTATCAGGGCCTAGACACGGAGGAGCCAACGAAGCAGTTCTAAATATGCTAGATGAAATTGGTTCATTTGATAATGTCAATAGCTTTATTGATTCAGTCAAAAATGGTGAGGGCCGCCTGATGGGCTTCGGCCATCGCGTCTACAAAAACTATGACCCAAGAGCACAGATTATTAAAGACACAGCTCACGAAATTTTTGAGATAACAGGAAAGAATCCAAAACTAGATATAGCCCTAAAGCTTGAAGAGGCTGCGTTAGAAGATGAGTATTTCATCAGCCGAAAGCTTTACCCAAATGTTGACTTCTATTCTGGACTCATATACCAGGCTATGGGATTTCCAGTTGAAATGTTCACTGTTCTATTCGCTGTGGCTAGAACAGCCGGATGGATATCACATTGGGATGAAATGCTCTCAAGGAATACAAGAATAGCTCGACCAAGGCAACTTTATGTCGGTGAGGAAACGAGATCATTTATAACAATTGAGGAAAGATAAATTTAAACACTCTCGCTTTCCAAGATGGTTGCAGCTGTAATAGCTGCTGTTTCAGATCTCAAGATTGACCTGTGAAATGAATACTTAGGATTTGCTGTGTCAAGTTCTGCACTGCTCCATCCACCTTCGGGCCCGATAGCAATTCGTCGGACCTCTTTTGATATCTTTATCGCTGCCTGATGAGCTAATGCAATACCAGTGTCTTTAATAATTTCCTCGAAACTTCCCCCTAAGTTTATTTTTGGAAGCCAAACACCTTTTGACTGAGCTAAAGCTAAGCGAGAAACCTTTCGTAACTTCTTCTCATTCTTTTCCATCTTTTTAAGATCCCATTTAGGCACGGATCTTTCGGAGAAAAAGAACGATATGGTACCTATCCCTAATTCTGTAAGTTTCTGAGTAACTAATTCAGGCTTTCCAGATTTCGTTATTGAAATATAAATTTCAGAAGCAACCTTAGGAGCTTCACAAAATTGCTCTGTTTCAACAGGCGTTAGAATAGACTTATCAAATCTAAATATCCTCCAAGAGCCTCTCCCATCAGTAGCCGTCAAGTGACTACCCAACCGCAGTCTCCTAACAGCCTGCAAGTGATGCATTTCTGCTTCTTCAAGGGTCGGCGAGGCTAAATCCTCCAAAACTATATGTGGAAGGTCGAGTTCATGTAATCCACTTAAAGACCTACTCATTCCGTTTACTCTTTCGACTCCTTTTAGGCTTTTCCTTTAACGTTTCCCCAAACTCCTCAGCTAATTCAATCATCAAGCGCTTCGACACTTCTGAGAGATTTTGCGGAGTATCTACAACTATTTCCACAATCAAATCGCCCCTACCACGTCGCTGAAGCCTCGGGACCCCTAAACCCGAATAACGAAACTTATCACCGGTTCGCGAACCTGCAGGAATCTTTAGTTTCTGCATTCCGTCAAATGTTTCATATTCAATTTCAGCACCAAGCGCTGCGAAGGTCACAGGTATCCAGAGTTGCTCTAACAAATTCTCACCATTACGAGAAAACCGAGAATGCCGCTCAACTACATATCTGACATGTATATCTCCTCGTTCCCCTCCGCGAGGACCGGCAGGTCCCATACCTGATAATCGTTGAGTAATTCCGGTATCAACGCCTTTAGGAACTTCAATAGAGAAGCTCTTTTCAGATTTCTTAATGCCAACTCCCCCACATGAGCTACAAGGGTCGGTGATCAATGTTCCAAAGCCTTGACAAGAAGGACAAACGGCAGTTGACATAATTTGCCCAAGGATTGATTGACGGACTTGCTGGAGTTGCCCATGCCCATCACATCGGCCGCATGATTCCGATTCGCCATTTTGGCTTCCGCTGCCAGTACAGGTCTCACATTCCAGAGCGAGGTTTAACGTGAATTCTGCTTCTCCACCATTCACAACCTCTTCTAAAGTTATATTCAATCCAATTTCAACGTCCTCTCCCGAATTTCTTTGTTGCGCTTGAAAGCCTGAAGAACCAAAAGGACTTTGGCCACCAAAAAATGCTTCAAAAATATCGCTAATTCCTCCTGCGCCTTGGAAAGGAGACCCAGCACTACCTACGGCACCGAATTGATCATATTGACTACGTTTCTCATGGTCACTTAAAATTTCGTAGGCCATCGCTATGTCTTTGAACTTTTGTTCAGCTTCAGCATCGTCAGGATTTGCATCTGGGTGAAATTTTCTTGCCAGTTCCCTGTAGGCTTTCTTAATTTCAGTCAACGAGGCGGTTCGGCTCACTCCCAACAAATCATATAGATCATGTTCCATTGTCTATCCCCTGCAACGTAGCTGACTCACAATAAGAATTCGCACCTAATCGTCTATCTTCAGTGCTGACACGAATGCTTCTTGTGGAACATCAACTCTACCAATAGATTTCATTCGCTTTTTGCCTTCTTTCTGCTTCTTCAAGAGTTTATTCTTTCTCGTGACATCTCCACCGTATAGCTTTGCAGTCACATCCTTTCTATATGCCTTTACAGTTTCTCGGGAAATGATCTTGCTTGATATTGCAGCTTGAATTGGAACATCAAATTGCTGGCGAGGAATTAATTCACGTAGCTTTTTCGTCATCTTTTGCCCGTAGTCATATGCTTTATCCCTATGCACTATTGAACTAAAAGCATCAACAGGATCACCCTGTAAAAGAATTTCTACCTTTACCAAGTCAGATCTGCTATAGCCATCACTTTCGTAATCCATACTTGCATAGCCTTGTGTTCTGCTTTTCATTTGGTCAAAGAAGTCTAATACAACCTCTGCTAAAGGAAGCCTGTATGAAAGTTCAACACGCTCAGGTGAGAGATATTCCATCTTTACCAGTTCCCCTCTTCTGCTTTGGCATAGGTCCATCAGAGTTCCTGTATAGTTACTAGGGGTTATAACCGATGCCAGTAAATAGGGTTCTTCAATCTGAGACATACTATTGCTTTGCGGAACATCACTCGGATTATCAACGTATTCAATCTGGCCATTGGTTAAAGTCAATCGGTACTCAACAGAAGGTGCAGTGGAAATAAGTGTTAAATTAAACTCTCTTTCTAAACGTTCCCTAACGATTTCCATATGAAGCAAACCAAGAAATCCACACCGAAAACCAAAACCTAAAGCACTTGATGTCTCAGGTTCGTAGGTAAAGCTAGAGTCATTTAATCGCAGCTTCTCCAAAGCGTCGCGTAATGCCGGATAATCATCCCCATCCATTGGATATAAGCCGCTAAATACCATTGGCTTGGGCTCTCGATAACCCTCTAAGGGCATCTCGGCCTTTTCTCCGGCGCAAGTGACTGTCTCTCCTGAACGTGCTTCGCCCACGTCTTTGATACCTGCGATCAAATACCCCACTTCACCAGCGCCTAACGATTTCACAGCTTTCAGCTCAGGAGTCCGCACACCTATCTCTTCTATGATTGCCTCTGTACCGCGTTGCATAAAATAAACCTTCTCACCTTGAGAAATTTCACCGTTTACGACACGAATAGAGCTCACAACTCCGCGATACTGATCATAATGACTATCAAAGATCAATGCTTGTAGAGGTTCACCAGCATCTCCATCCGGATAAGGAACTCTCTCAACAACCTTATCTAATAACTCTTTTACGCCCTCGCCGGTCTTGGCGCTAACGCGTAGAATCTCCTCTGAATTGATGCCAAGAACCTGCTCGATCTCTGAGGCGTACAGATCGGGTTCAGCGGCAGGTAAATCAATTTTATTTAACGCAACGACTATCTCAAGGTCATTCTCTAAAGCAAGAAAAGTGTTCGCCAAAGTTTGTGCTTCTATTCCCTGCGCAGCGTCGACCAGAAGAATCACTCCTTCGCAGGCAGCTAATGAGCGTGAAACCTCATACCCAAAATCAACATGACCAGGGGTATCAATCAGATTGATAGTAGCGTCCTGGTGCTGCAACCGAACACTTTGAAGTTTTATTGTAATTCCGCGCTCTCTCTCAAGGTCCATTGAATCGAGATATTGAGCGCGCATCTGCCGAGGGTCTACAGCACCACACAACTCAAGCATCCGGTCAGCTAAAGTCGACTTGCCATGATCAATATGAGCTATTATCGCTATGTTTCTTATATTTTCTTGGTTCATTTGAGTTCTTGCAGTTAAGTGTACTTTTTAAGCTTCGCTTCGGTACCATACAGTATCTAGTTATGCTATTACCTAATTGATAGCAACCTGATTATAAGAACTATTTTACAAGGGCAGAACGTGGCAAACATCAAAGGTCAAATAAAACGAAACCGCCAGAATGAAAAAAGGCGTCTACGGAATAAAGGAATTCGTTCCGAAATAAACTCTCGAGTAAAGACTACGCTAAAAAATGCCGAATCGGATAACGCAACTTCAGAAGACTTGCAGGAAGCTGTTAAGAAGATTGATAAAGCAGTAGCCAAAGGAATTATGCACAAGAACACTGCTGCACGAAAGAAAAGTCGCCTTTCCAAAAAGCTAAACTCTCTAGAAAGCTAGTTCTACCTGCTGTAAAGCGAAGACAATCGGGCTACGAGAACCTCCATTACAATTTCTGCTGCTACTCCAGTACCACCTCTAAGATTTGCATCAGCTTCTGCAAGTAGTTGAACAGCTCGCTTCGATTTTTCAGGCCCTAGCTTCTTCGCTTCAGAGAGAGTTTTCTTGGCCCTGTAAGCTGACTTATCTCCTAAGAAGTTTGCTGCTTCTTCTGAAGTCATTCCGTTTCTTCCCGATAGTTGAAGAATCCGAAAGAAATGACTTGATAGAAAACTCAAAATTTGCATCTGATGCTGCCCTCCGCTTCCTTGCATTCTTGTCAGTATTCCGATCGCTGCCGCAGCATTTCCAGAGGTAATCTCATTGGTCAATTCCCACGGTGGAACACTCCCTAATTGTCCTATATATGGCTCAATATCAGATGACTGCAGATCCGAACCGCTTCCAAAGACTGATTCCAAAGTCGCTAATATTGCAGGTATTCGGGCGATATCTTCGCCAATACTCTTCTCTAATAAAGATATAGATGCCTCGTCAAGCATGACCGATGCTTCACCGACTTGCTCCCTAATCCAACCATTAATCTTTCGCCCGACACGAACATCAATCACCTCTCCGCACACGTTAACTACCTCAATTAAAGATTTGGGTATTTGGTTAGCTCTTTGCAGTTGCGCACCTTTCTCCCAAACAAGTATTAGGTAGTTAGTCTCAATAGGGTTCTGCATATACGAAAGTAAGGGTTCGATATCTTCTTTTTTCGAAAATCGGGCAAAATCACGGCCTATGACAATTCTCCTTCCAGTTAGGAATGGGATTGTCTGGATAGCGCTTACTAGAGATTCGACCGAATAAGTTTCTGAATCAGTTTTGTAATCGTCTTCCGCTAGCTCTTCAACTGCTAATGATTTATCCTCATCCTCAAGCAGCTCTTTCGTGAGTTTCTCTAATTTACGACTAACTATTGAGGGTTCATCGCCTCTTATTAGATACACGTTAACGAATTTATTCACGGTTAGATCTTACACCACACAATTTGGTGAATAACTAGAATAGTTTTGAAGCAAGCTTTCTTCTAAAAATATTTGCTTGCGCAGATTCAGAACCGAGAACATCCAAAAGGTCAACGAATTCTTTGCGAGCTTCGTCATTTTCGGCAACTTCTTCCAGAAGCGATTCAAGCCTCTCGGTAATCTCTTCTGGTTTAATATCGCCAGTTCTTGCTAAAGCCTCAATTCTTCGAGTTTCCGGGCTTTCAGGGATTCTTTTAAGAAGTCCCAGCGCTTCGTCAACTCTACCTGTATCAACAAATATTGTCGCAAGTGCAGTGACTGCTTGAACATGGTCAGGGATTGCACTAAGTATCTCAGATAAAGCTTCTTCTGACCCTTCTGTAAGTAAATTATCAATAATCGTGTCCTGCTCAGTTGGCATTAAGCCATCCACAAACTCTTGCACAGCATCTTCCCCTTGACCTCCCATGAACCCATTTACCACTGCCCCATCTTTGAATGCGTATACGGCTGGGATGCTCTGAACTTGGAAAGTTTGGCGTATTTGCGGATTCTCGTCAATATTGACTGCAACAAGTTCTACAGCTCCATTTGCTCTAGCTACAACGGTCTCAAGGATAGGTGTTAATGATTTGCAGGGCTCGCACCATGGCGCCCATAAATCAACTATGACCGGTAGCGTTTCAGAACGAGTTATTACATCGTCGTTGAAGGTGTCGTCTGTTACTGACTTCATAGAATCAATATAGCCAAAAGCAATTTATTTCACCCTATTATACAATCACTCGAAATAATCATTTACGATAATTTCCTCATCATAGAAGAGCGTCTGGTTTGCTGCGGAACAATGGGGGCAATATGGTTCTTCAGGTTTATAATCCTTTGTACAAGCTTCGCAAACCATAGTGTGGAGCTAAGGGGAATTGAACCCCTGACCTCTTCCATGCCATGGAAGCGCTCTACCAACTGAGCTATAGCCCCTCAAAAACGTACCCTATCTGTTTACTCAGGAACCTTGACATAGAAACCCAAAATAGCCTTAAATTATTGAACGATCTCTGTAGTCATATCAGCCCATAATTTTTCTAAATTATAATGCTCGCGCTCCTCTGTATGAAAAACATGCACAACAAAGTCTCCATAATCCATGAGGACCCATAGATGCTCATTGTTTCCCTCAATACGAATTGGTTTTGGGCCAGATTTATTAGTTATTTGAGCTTCAATTTCTTCAACTAATGCACGAACTTGGCGAGAATTCATTCCAGATGTAATGACAAAATGATCTGAGATACCTAATACGTCTCCAACATCAATAATTAGAGTGTCCTGCCCCAACTTGTCGTTGATGGCATTTACAGCTATGTCAATCCAAGGTGATCTCACTTGCATTCATGGTAACTCATTCTATGGAATTACCCCCTATCACAACAGCAACATCTACTACAGACTCAGGCAATGGTTCGAATTCAATGATGGAGCCACCAATAGCTTTGCTGAATATTTTAGCATAATCCAAGTAAGCCTCGTCATAGTAAGTAATTCGACTCTCACGTACACCAAATTGCTCTGCATTACCTATTAGCTTTATTTCCGCTCCGGCTGAGACAAGATTTGGCACAAACGTATTGACCATATCTACTCCCCCAATACCGTCAAGCAACTTTATTTTGGCCCGTCCGTTCTCGAAGGGAGCTATAGGGAACGGAACTGCCTCAAGAAGCATTGCACTCAGGAAGGCTTCTTCAACTCTCAAGTATTTATTAGAATCCTCAACTTCAAGTAAATCCAGATTTTGAGTGATGATATTTCCAGAGCTTAATCCACGAAACATTCGATTCAATTCCGTTTCTTGCCATACGTTCTCTAAAGTTTTCGTTTCATCACCAGATAAGGACCCTAGCCACGATTCCCAAAAATTCTTATGTCTTAGCCATCTGTTGTAACTTGATTCATCATCGCTTTCCCATGCTAGATAGCTATAAACTTCTGAAGGACTCAAGGCCAATTGGCCAGATTCGTAAACTATTTTAGGCTCACCGTCATCTAGCTCGATAAGCGGATCATTCAGTGAAACAGTCAGAGGATTAGCTACTTCAAAAAAGTCCTCTATTGCTTCCTCGCTGATAAAGGATGTCGCGTTAAATCCCAACTTCAGATACCGCCCCAACTCGATAAGGAACTCTGGCTCATTAACTGTTGAATAGATTTCACCAATTGACGAGTTCTCTGCAATAAGCAGATCGACAGGGAAGACAACGACAGTTCCACCGATGTCATCAGCAAATAAAGACAATAGTGCAATTGAAACCAATTCGTTATTGGCTCCCTCGATTCCTAGCAGATATGTAGGTGTCGAAGTCACATAGCTCTCAAATCCAGGTGCTAGTGGGTCAAGAACTACCTCGGCAAAGTCTCCATCAGCAGACTCTAGAATGGCATCGGTTGCATCGCGAACGAGCAATAATCCGGCTAAACCTAGTCCAATGATGGTAAGCGGCAGAAGCCAAGTCCACCACCGAAATTTTCTATACGCCGTCAAGAGTCACTCACGATAAAGGCCATTTTCTGCAATATAGTTTCTGATTACTTCAGGAATTGTATCTGAAAGGCTCTCTTCGCTATCTAGTAGAGAGCGAATATTTTGCGAAGAGATATCTAAGTTAAGTCCTTGAACATGAATAGCTGAAGAGAGAGCAGCGGGTAACTCTATCTTCATAAACCCAGGTCGATCAACTACCACTACCCGAGCTTGATCTAAAATTAATTCAGGCTCTCTCCATGTCTCGATACCAATCGCAGAGTCGTAGCCGAGTAATAAGAAAAATTCAGCACTTTGGTAGTTTGGACGAAGCGCGCGCAGGGTACCTGCTGTATTTGACTCGCCACCTAATTGAAATTCAATATCGGTAACGGTGGCGTCACTATAGTCCCGAAAAAGAAGCCTTGTCATTTCCAGCCTATGAGAGCCATCTGTAACTTGGCGAGTAGCGCTCTTTTGCCAAGGGTCGTTAGCGACAGTCACCAATACATGATCAAGTCCTACTTTCTCTACCGCTAATTTGACCAGTTCCAGATGAGCTTTATGAGGTGGGTCAAATGAGCCCCCAAACACACCTAATCTAATATTTTCTTGCACTTTTGTATGCTATACGATGAACCGTGCGATGCAGAAGGTATTGCCTAGTTGCACCCATATCGAGAGATTTGAGTGAAATGCTTGATTTACCTTGGAATATGTATTAAGTTAGACATGCTTTTAGATCAGCCCAATTTTGGGTTGTTCATACGCGCTAAGCATTTAGCAAGACAAATAATATCGACAGATCCCCCCCGATCAAACCGTTGAAAAACTAAGATTTGGTTGTTTTATCAAATCTGGATAGCAATACCCCCCAACCCCCAACCCCCAACAGAGTGAGAAAATTATGAGTGATTCAGTAGGACAATACTTAAACGAGATAGGGCTAGTGCCCCTCCTAACAGCAGCAGAAGAGCGCGAGCTTTCTCAGATTATTGAGAAAGGCGTCGAAGCACGGGAGCGCCTAGGTGCAGGTGAAAAAGGCGTGGAACTCAAAAGAGCTGACCGCAAAGCAGCAGAGGCCAAAGACCGATTTATCAGAGCGAACCTAAGGCTAGTTGTCAGCGTAGCCCGACGTTATCCTCTTCCAGCTGGTATGGAATTACTAGATTTGATCCAAGAGGGAAATCTTGGCCTAGAGCATGCAGTTGATAAATTTGATTGGCGAAAAGGTTTCAAATTCTCAACATATGCCACTTTCTGGATACGTCAGGCAATAGGCCGAGCACTTGACCAGAAAGCGAGCCTAGTTAGATTACCTGGCGACAGATCTGCAAGCCTTCGCGCTGCGCTCAGGCAGGTCTCAGGAGACGGAGATGAACTCGACGAGGAACATGCAAGGCTTCATCGGCTAACAACACCTACTTCACTTGACAGAACAATTGGAGATGATGACAGCAATGAGCTTGTTGACCTTCTGCCAGATGTCAACCCCGGACCAGAACAAGCGGTCATGGAAGAAGCGCGAGAAACAATGGTTTACGACTTATTAAACGTTCTAGATGATCGTGCGAGGTATGCTGTTGAGCAACGTTTTGGCCTTCAGGACGGACGCAAGCGAAGCTATCGAGAAGTTGGTGAGGAACTAGGCGTAACTGCTGAAGCTGCCCGCCGACTCGTAAAGCGAGCTGTAAATATTGTTCGCGAAAGCGCCCCTGATCAAATGGATATTGACGCTGCATAATTAACTGATTATCAATGTAAATCGGTAAATTGGTTGTGATCTCAGTAATTAACAGAGAGAATTAATGGGTGACTATTAATTGGAGCCCCAATAGCTGGACTAGTTTTCCTGCAGATCAACAACCTGATTGGCCAGACGATAACGAACTCAACGCTGTTCTGAAAGAAATTTCCGAGCTACCACCTCTTGTTTTCGCCGGGGAAGCAAGAACCTTAAAAAATCAGCTAGCACGGGTCTGTAACGGAGAGGCCCTTCTTCTCCAAGCTGGTGACTGTGCGGAATCCTTCTCAGCCCTCTCAGCAAATTCAATACGAGACAAACTTAAAGTTATTCTCCAAATGGCAGTTGCCTTAACTTACTCAACTGGCATGCCAGTGGTAAAAGTAGGACGAATCGCCGGACAATTCGCTAAACCTCGGTCGAGCCCTACAGAGACGAAAGATAACGTAGAGCTTCCATCCTTCCGAGGTCACATAGTCAACGATACGGACTTTAACGCAGGGGCCCGAACTGCTGATCCCAAGAGGCTTCTAATGGCATATAACCAAAGCTCTGCTACCTTAAACCTACTCAGAGCATTTACCAGCGGAGGTTTTGCGGACTTAACGCAAGTCCATTCCTGGAACCAACAATTTGTTGCGAACAGCCCTGCAGGAGCACAATACAAGGAAATAGCTGATGGAATCACAAATGCGTTAGCGTTTATGAGGGCTTGCGGTATCACATCAGAAGATCACGCCGCTCTCCACGAAGTCGATTTCTATACAAGCCATGAAGCTCTCTTACTAGGCTATGAAGAGGCCCTCACTCGAAACGACTCTATAAGCGGAGATTGGTACGACTGCTCGGCTCACATGCTATGGATTGGAGAGAGAACAAGGCAACTTGATGGCGCTCATATCGAATTTCTTCGCGGTGTAGAAAATCCATTAGGTTGCAAGTTAGGTCCAACTGCAACAGCAGAAGAAGCTATTAAGTTATGCGAAATATTAAACCCCCAACAAATCCCAGGAAGACTGACATTCATTACCAGAATGGGAGCTTCAGTCATAGAAAATACTCTTCCAGATTTAGTAAGTACAGTTCAAGGATCCGGACATCCTGTAGTTTGGGCTTGCGATCCAATGCACGGTAACACATACACAGCGGAATCTGGTTTGAAGACTAGAAACTTTTCTGATGTTGTAGATGAAACAAAGAAATTTTTCCACATACACCGATCATTAGGGACATGGGCAGGAGGAATCCACGTTGAACTCACTGGTGACAATGTTACCGAGTGTGTAGGAGGAGCCGAAAACCTCTCGGACGATGACCTAGCTCTGCGTTACGAAACCATGTGCGACCCAAGACTGAACGCCTCCCAAAGTCTTGAGCTCGCGTTTCATGTAGCTGAAGAGTTACGAGCCAGCTAAATAAGATTCTCAACAAAAGCTTCAAGTTGCTTTAAGTTTCGAACCTCAAACGTTCCATTACAGTAACCGCTGTATTCTCCAACGATAGAGTCACCTGTGTCCCAATAACTCTTCGGTTCAGGGTTTAGCCAAAAGACTTTTCGTGCCTTCTCCTCCATATTCTTTATCACCCATGATTGCGATGCGTGATAATTATTACGCGCATCTCCGAGAATTATCACTGTCGTCTTTGAACCTATATCCTTTGAAAAACGTTCATCAAATATCTCAAATGCATGCCCATAATCAGAGTGACCATCAACCCAAATAACATCCGCTTCAGTATTAACCCTATGTATTGCTTCGGTAATATCATCAACATTCTCAAAGAAGTCAGTAACTTCGTCTAAGCCATCTATGAAAACGAACGAACGAACTTTTGAGAACTGATTATTCAACGCATAAACAAGGTGGAGTGTGAACCTCGCGAAAGCAGCAACGGACCCTGAGATATCAGCGATCACCATTATCTCTGGTTTGGAGGGTTTAGGATACTTGAATTTAGGTTCCGCTGGAACGCCTCCATACGACAAGGAATGTCGCACAGTTCTTCGGAAATCAAGTGGGCCCTTTCTCCCATGTCGTCTCTTTCGCGCTAACCGAACTGCCAATTTTCTAGTCAAAGGCCATATAGCACGTCGCAAAGCTACCATCTCTTCCCGACTAGCATGCATAAAGTCAACATCTTCAGGAAGGGGTTTACGAAGTGTTTTCGCCATCGCTTCCACTCCTCTGTCAGCTACAAGCCTGCGCCGGATTTCCGCCTCGATTTCCTTTTTTAATTCTTCGATCCTGTGTTCATACTCATCTTTCCTTAAACGTTCCTCAAGAAAATCCGAATCGGGATCACCGTCAGCCTTGCTAGTAAGCAAGCGATCCAGAACCTCTTCAAGGTTCAAGTTACGCAGTGTCCTGTATAAGTAATATGTTCCACCCACAGGTCTACCGGGTTCCATTCCAGCAAACCGCTGAACAGATTGGCGAGCAACTGTTCTCATTAAATTTCTATCTTGCTTGGCAAGTGCTTGAAATAACATTTCAGCTAATTGCTCTTGCGTTAAGCCTTCTTGACTACCGCCTTGTCCCGGTGCTTGCCCTTCTTGCATATCTTCATGTTCAGTAGCAGTATCGTCAGAGTCCCATTCACCATCAAGTAATTCGTATTCTTGCCCGCGCAACGAGAAATAGACTTCAAACACAGTTTCGAATGCTCTCCAGTGTGAGTGATTCTTAACAAGAGTGCCTGCTAAAGCGTACTTAAATGTTTCTCGGTCCTCGATGGGAATGTGTTTCACTGCTTCTACTGCATCAAGATTTTCCGTCAAGCTAACTGGCAAACCTGCGCTTCGTAATTCAACAATGAAACCGTTTAATAGCTCAAGCAACGGAGAATGAGTTGCAATTTTCAATTAATTACTCACCGAAGAATTCAAATCCTCATCACTTGAGAACTCTTTGATTGCTTTATCAATATCTGAACGGTATTTTAGAAGAATATTGACTGTATCAGTTGCAGTTTGAGCATCGATGTGCTCAACACCTAAGTGTATTAGTGTTCGTGCCCAATCTAATGTCTCAGAAACAGAAGGGGCCTTTTTAAGTTCTAGTTGCCTGATAGTTCTAACAACTCGCGCTATTTGCTCGCCCAAATTATCTTCGATATCAGGCACTTTTGTGAGGATAATCTCCCTTTCACGCTCAAGATCAGGATAATCGATATGGAGGAACAGGCATCGTCGTTTAAGGGCCTCCGAAAGTTCCCGAGTATTATTGGATGTCAAAAACACAAGTGGGATTTGTTTAGCTTCTATTGTCCCTAATTCAGGTATTGATACCTGATAGTCAGAGAGGATTTCTAGTAGCAAAGCTTCGGTCTCAATTTCAACCCTATCTACCTCATCAATCAGCAACACTACCGGGTCATCAGAGCGAATAGCCTCAAGTAGTGGCCGAGTTAAAAGGAATTCATCGGAAAAGATATCATCTTCGATCTCCTCCCATGAATTTGATTCGTTCGCATTGCGTTCTGCTTGAATCCTTAGAAGTTGTTTTTTGTAATTCCATTCGTACAGGGCTTTGGATTCATCTAAGCCCTCATAACATTGAAGTCTTATCAGTCGCGACCCAGTCATCTCAGCCACACTCTTAGCGAGTTGGGTCTTTCCTGTGCCAGCAGGACCTTCAACAAGTATGGGTTTTTGAAGACGATCAGCTAAATAAACGATGCCAGCAATACCATCATCTGCTAAGTAATCAACAGATCGGAGGTCTTCCTTTACTTTGCTGACTTCGTTAAATCTATACGACATACGTTTTAAAGGGTAGAGGGCATCACACTATTTATGCGAACTGTATTGGGATAAATTGTGTATTTCTGACTGCTTACGTTGATTGTTTGTTTAGAGGTAGGCTTATCTTGTGGATAACAGCCAATTAAGAACTGAAATGAGTAGACCAAGTGGTCGAAATGCAATGATCGTAGGTGCAGGGATATTACTGTCACGACTATCGGGACTCATCCGAGAGCTTATTTTCGCTGGTTTGCTCGGCACCAGAGTGGCGGCCGACGCCTTCAAAGCAGCGCTGCAAATACCTCGCCTATTACAAAACATACTTGGTGAAGGAACATTATCCGCTTCTTTTATTCCAACTTACAGCCGCCTCATTGATGACCCTGACGATGAGAATGAGCCAGGCTTGGTTGCTGGAATGATAGTTACTCTTCTTGGACTGGTTACCTCAGCAGTCGTAATTATAGGAATTCTTGCTGCTAGACCTATAAGCAAAGTTCTGCTCCCATTGCTACCAGACGAAACATTTGAACTTACTGTCGACTTAGTCAGAATAATGTGGGCTGGGTTGGGCTTCATTGTCCTCTCTTCATGGTGTTTAGGAGTTCTAAACGCACACCGGAAATTCTTTTTGTCCTTCGCTGCCCCGATTCTCTGGAATGCTGCGCAAATTATCTTTGCACTTATAGCTTGGGCGCAGGACTGGTCTGACGCTTCTATTGCGGAAGCGGCGGCGTGGGGCGTTCTAGTAGGCGGTGTGCTTCAGTTCCTTGTTCAAATTCCAGTAGTCATGAGAGTATCCCCATCAATTAGATTAGGGCTTAAGAGAGGTTCAAGCGCTGTTCGTGAAATAGTTTCAAAATTTTTTCCAGCCATAATGGGAAGAGGAGTTATTCAATTTTCAGGTTTTCTGGACTTATTTCTTGCTGGCTTCCTTGCAACCGGAGCATTCACAGCCTTATCCCTCGCCCAAATTATTTACATGTTACCTATCGGTTTATTTGTCATGTCAATTATTTCTGCAGACCTTCCCGAGTTTTCTAGAGACAGAGATGATATCTCTGCTATTACCACAAGATTTATAACTAGCTCAGAGCGAATAGGCTTCTATTTGATATTCTCTAGTATTGCATTTGTAACAATGGGAGAACCATTGGTGGACTTCCTGTTCGAGAGAGGCAAATTCACAAGTGAGGACACGCTTTACATTTGGATTGTTTTAGCGGCATACAGTCTGGGACTATATGCTACCGGAATGAGTAGGCTCTATCAGAATTTATGCTATTCGTTTGGAGACGTCAAAGGTCCGGCCCGACTAGCGGGTTTTCGTGTTTTAGTAGCAGGATCCGTAGGCTTCCTACTTATGTTTCAGCTCGATCGTTTTGCGATTGATCGTAACGCGATCATCAAGATCGGTGATTTCCCCTCTTTCTCCCCTTTGCCAGAAATTGAGCGAGCTTTAGATACTGCCCCCCAGCCATTAGGCGCTTTGGGCTTAGCGTTAGGGAGCTCAGTAGCTGCTTGGGTTGAATATTCTCTCTTGAAGAAGAGAGTTTTCGAAAAGTTCCATATAAAGAAGGATCCACATTTAGTTAGAAGGTTTTTTCTCGTCCCTGGGTTAATCTCAGCAATTCTCGCAGGAACCATTTCCTTTACCCTGTTTGACTGCAATGCATATTTAGTAGCACCCATTGCACTATTAGTGAGTGGGATTGTCTACACATTTACTTCATCATTTTTAGGTTCGAAAGCTGCGAAAGAGTTTCTACAAACGGTTCGTGTATATTAATAATGCTTATCGCTCAAGATGACTAACTCATCTCTATGTATAACCTCACTTGATTGCATCTCATCTGTTCCGTTTACTTTTTCTCCTAGGAAATCCTTAAGTTCGGAAGAATCTAAGGAAACTAGGCCGCGGGCGATAAGTTCTGATTTTTCATTTAAGATTTCTACAGCGTCGCCTCTATTAAATATCCCATGTAGCTCAAGAACACCAACAACTAGAAGAGATCCGCCATTGTCTTCAATGGCTTCTTGAGCACCCATGTCGATAACAAGCTTTGCTTTCGACTGGACAGCAAACGCTATCCATAGCTTTCGAGCCGATAAAGGTTTTGGTTTTGGGCGAATAATAGTTCCTAATTCCCCTACGCGAAGTAGTGAGTCTGCTACGACGTTGTCTCGTGTAGCAGCCGCGATTGTTGTGGTCACACCAGCCCACGAAGCCATTCTTGCAGCGGCTAATTTAGACTCCATTCCACCACTTCCTAACTTACCGGAGGCGCCTCCCACTACTGCATCTATTTTGTCAAGTGATCCTATTTCGCGAACCAATTTAAGTTTCTCAGAGGTTTTTCTCTTTGGATCTTGTGAATAGATCCCATCTGTGTCAGTCAGCATCAACAATTGTGTAGCGTTAAGGAGTTGGGCTAACAGAGCCGCTATCCTATCGTTATCACCCCACCGTATAGCATCATCAGCTATTGCATCGTTTTCATTAACTATCGGGAGTATTCCAGAAGCTAAGAGCTCTTCAACTGTTGATCGAGCGTGTAGGTAACGTTTACGAACGAAAAAATCATCAGGGGCCATCAATAACTGAGCGATAGAAATATTATGCTTTGAGAAGCTTTCAGCATATCTTGCCATTAATTTTGGTTGACCGATTGCTGATGCCGCTTGGAGAACCCGAGAATCTGACGGACGGCTATCCACATAGCCCAGATCAGCAAGACCTGCACCTATTGCTCCGCTACTAACTAGAACTATCTCAGAAAAATCGCGTTTAGCCATTGCGATTTCTTTTGCTAACTTATCAATGGCAATCGTACTAATGGAGCCATCGGGCTTCGTTAATGAAGAAGTACCAATTTTTACTATGACTGTCACTTATTCATTCTTGCAGAATTGCTGGTGAAAGTCTTTCATTTATCTTTGCTCAATCAATCCAATGTTCATCATCGTCCATGTACTCAAACTGCAGTTCGCCAATTTGCACTAAGTTACCTTGTCTAATACCCGCTTTGCGGAGGGCCTTATTTACCCCTATCTTCTCTAGGGTAAATTGAATGTATTCAAGCGCTTCAATATTTGTAAGATCATTTAAAGAAACTGCTCTCTCTGCCTGACGACCTTTGACAGTGAATATATTCCCTTCCTTCAAGACAGAGATTCCTTTTGGCGCAGGACGGTGAATAACGATTTCATCCGAGTTGGCATTCTCAGTTTCTCGTGCTTCTTTCACAAGACGTTCAAGTTTGTATTTCATCTCTTGTACACCCTCCCCAGTAATAGATGAAATCTTTAGGGAGCCTTCTAAGGCAGCTTGAGTCGCAACATCAGCTTTGGATGAAATTAGCAATCTGGGGCGGTCTAACAGTTCCGGTTTGTAAGTCCTTAGTTCTTCTAACAATATCTCCAACTGGTGCTCAACTCCTCGCCCGTCGTAAGGTGAGAGATCAAGCAGAATTGCTAGTACGCGAGCTCTTTCAACATGTCGAAGAAACTGATGTCCTAAGCCCTTTCCATCTGCAGCACCCTCAATCAATCCAGGAATGTCTGCAATAACCATTTCGAACTCTTCACTCCCCTTCACAACTCCTAGGTTTGGAACTAGCGTCGTAAAGGGATAGTCAGCAATTTTAGGCTTTGCTGCTGAGACACGAGAAATAAGAGTACTTTTGCCCACATTAGGAAACCCCACTAGGGCGACATCGGCTAAGAGCTTCAGTTCCAGATTTAGCCATTGTTCCTCTCCATGCTCCCCCTGTTCAGCGAAACTTGGAGCTCGTCGCCTATTACTTAGAAACCTAGAATTACCTTTGCCGCCTCGCCCTCCGGCAGCTGCAAGCCATTTCGTTCCAGTTGAAGAGAGGTCAGCGAGTATATTACCAACGGGATCTTTAACCAGAGTACCTACCGGGACATTAATAAATTCTGAGTTTCCGTTTGCACCGTGCCGACGCTTACCACTGCCGTGCTTCCCACTCTCAGCCTTCCGATGAGGGTAATCTCGAAAAGCTAACAAGGAAGCCACGTTATGGTCAGCTACTAACCAGATATCACCTCCGTTACCGCCATCCCCACCATCAGGGCCCCCACGGTCCACGTGGGCCTCTCGACGAAATGAGACACACCCAGCGCCACCATCCCCAGCCTTTACGTTAAGGCCACATTCGTCAACGAAATTAGACATAATGGCATTCTAGTAATTTATTTGACTGGAAGATAGAAATTTGAATTAGTCAGGAAGGACGTCTACAAGCTTTCTTCCACGTCGATTCCCAAATTTAACACGACCACTAACAGTTGCAAATAGCGTGTCATCTCCGCCTCTACGAACATTTTGTCCAGGATGAACCTTCGTTCCTCTCTGGCGTACAATGATGGAGCCAGCTGACACTGCGGTTCCATCATAGGCTTTAACACCAAGCCTTTGGGCGTTGGAATCTCTACCATTTCGCGTTGAACCGCCACCTTTTGTTTTTGACATTATTTGTTCCTTGAAATTGATGTAATTTTTATTTCGTTATAGTTCTGTCGGTGACCCCAACGTCGTCGCTGGTTACTTTTATTCTTATAGGTAAACCCAGTAATTTTTTTCGATTTCCCTCTATCAACTATCTCAGCATTGACGTTGACATTTTCCAATTCACTAGGCTTAGCAAGCACTGTACTTCCATCAACCAGCATTAACGGTGTAAGAGATATAGATTCACCAATGTCGCCCATAAGTTCAACTTGAAGGACTTGATTCTCCTCTACGCGATATTGTTTTCCACCTGTTTTTACTACTGCATACATATTTTCATGATATTCGGTTTACTCAGAAATACCGACTATTTCTTTCAAAGCTTGTGTATTATTCCTGAGCTTTGGTGAATGTTTGTGTTAACCCTTCACCAATTCTTTTTCTAGTCATTTCAACTAATCCAAGCTCGGAAATTCCAAAAACCTGAGTACGGGTTTTGTCTCTAGCTAATTCTGCTCGGAATGTTTTCATTACCTCGTTTCTATGCTGAGTTTTTTCCATATCCACGAAGTCAATGACGATTATCCCTCCGATATCTCTGAGGCGTAGCTGGTGCGCAACTTCTTTAGCTGCCTCAAGGTTGTTCCGATAGACAGTTTCCTCCAAACTTGAGGTCCCAACATTCTTTCCTGTATTCACATCAATCACAGTAAGCGCCTCTGTATGTTCAATGATCAGAGAACCTCCTGAAGGAAGCCAGACCTTGCTGTCAAGAGCTTTGGCTAACTGCTCTTCAACATAAAAGCGCTCAAATAGATGAACTTCCTCAATAGAACTATTGTGATATTCAATACGGTCTGCAAGAGCGGGAGCAACTGTTGCTAAGTAGGATTTAGCTTCTTCGAATAACTCAGGATCGTCAATAATGACCGACCGATATTCTTTGTTAAACTCTTCTCTAATCATACGGAAAGGCATCTCAGGCTCTCGGTAAAGCAATTTAGGAGTTTCCGCTTTTGCGGACTGTTTTTGGATATCTAACCATTGGTTTACTAAGCGTTTAACATCATGTTCAATTTCTTCTTTTGTTATGTGTTGAGCAGCAGTTCTGACAATAACACCATGTTCTTTCGGTTTTGCCTTCTCGAGAATTTGACGGAGCCGCTTTCGCTCTTTTTCTGGTAACCTTTTTGATATCCCAAATACTTCAGTATTTGGAACAAGAACCACGAATCTACCAGCAAGCGAAATCTCTTGCGTTAACCTTGCACCTTTGTGCGCAATGGGGTTCTTAGTCACTTGACATAAAATTGATTCTTTGTTTTTAAGCGCTTCTTCTATTCTTATTGTTTCGTTTGATTTACTAGAGGCATTCTTTATGAGATCACTTTGATAAAGTACCGCATTTTTCGGAGTTCCTATATCCACAAAAGCTGCTTCCATGCCTGGAAGAACATTCTCTACTCTCCCCATATAGATATTGCCATGAATTTCGCTAATATCATCTGCGGGTCGAGAGACATAAAACTCAATAAGCGATCGTCCCTCCAGCATAGCTATTTGAGTTACATTGTCTTCTACGTGAACGACCATTGTGTAACGCCCGACAGCCTTACCTTTCCGTTCTCTTCCTCGACGTTTTTTTAAAGTTTCGTCATCAAGTTCAACAGAAATATTGGCAGGATTCTCACGGTTGGAGTTCCCTGCCTTGGAGCGTCGACGTTTACGCTTCTTATTTCCTTGCGACCTAGTTTCTGGCGCATCCGGCGCTGGTCTAGAGTCCCCTATTTTAGGCTTACCATTTTCGGATCTATCTTTCGAGTTGAATTCGAGTTTTTGGTAATTATTTCCTAGTTCTAACTTACCTGTTTGGGCATTTGTACCTTTTTCATGATTCTTTTCTTCGTCCATCTTTTCATTTCCCTTCTCATGGTGAACACAGTTCCAAATTAAAGTCGAGACAATCCCCCAAATCGAGTGGATCTATTTGACCATCTCCTGTGTCAATAAATTGTTTTAAGCGGCGTAGCTTAACCATAGTTAGACTCGGTTCAGCTGCTCCTAAGAATTCACTTGGCCGCAAGGATCTTGGCTGAGTGTTTAATTCTGTTTGTATAGTTGTTCTTTTCAGCAAAGTGTTTCCCTGAACTTCAATGTTGCGAATATACGGGCGTATATCATCCACTAATTGTTTTCCTTTACGAGTTCGTTCAATTACTAATTCTTTAGAATTAAGAACTATCCCCGCCCACCTATTAACATCTTCTATATTCTCTTTAACTTCAATACTCCATACTGTTGAGGTCACAGATTGTTGGAGAGAGATATATTTACTCTGCATTTTAACCATTCCTGTGACCGCAATTCCTTCGGGGAGTGTTCTAGTTAAGACTTCTGGTATTGATGAGATATTTGAAGTCTCATATTTTTGATCATCTAAATGAAAATCAAGGTATTCACATTCTGACTCGGCACCGGTGGGTAAAGCCAAGCCAAAGGCAATTCTAGGTCTTGGCGAGAAGCCTTGACTGTATACCAGTGGAATTTCTGCACGGCGCAATGATCGTTCCCAGACTTTTGCTATGTCTCTGTGGCTGGCAAATCGAATTTTCCCAATCTTGGTTGTTTGTAAGCGTAATATCATTTTATCTGGCTTTACTTGTTATCTGGAGAAGTTGAGGCGCAAAGCTTCCATTCTCAAGATTCTGCCATGTGCCTTGACTACCGCCGACTGGAGGCGACGTTGAAGAGACCACATGGTCTAATCCATAGCCCGTACACGCTCCGCAATCATAGCAAGGTGTCCATCTACAATCCTCTAATCCTTTTTCCTCGAGGGCATCTCGCCATTCCTGCCATAGGAAATCCTTATATAGTCCAGCGTCTAGGTGATCCCACGGAAGAGGCTCTTCAACTTTTCTGTGTCGGTATGTAAACCATTCGTACCCTAGGCCCTCTTTTTCCATTGCAGAGATCCACAAATCTAGATCAAAGTGCTCGCTCCACTCCTGAAAGGTTCCACCGGAGGACCACACACTTCTTAAGACTTCTCCAAGTCTCCTATCACCTCGACTTAATATCCCCTCTACTAATGTTGCTTTGGGGTCATGCCATTTAAGTTTCACTCCTTTTGTTTTCCGGATTTCGTCTTTTAGCATGTGTACTTTTCGGTTCAATTCTTCGAGAGTATTCTGTCCGAACCATTGAAAGGGAGTGAAGGGCTTTGGGACAAACCCCCCAACGCTCACCGTAACTGATGCAGCGCTCGTATAGCGTTTACCGATGGCAACACAGTTCGCTGCCAAACGTGCTATTCCGAGAGTGTCTTCGTCAGTTTCTGTTGGTAAACCAATAAGAAAGTAGAGTTTCATTCTTCGCCAACCTTGTGAGAATGCTGATTCAACCGCTCCATACAAGTCTTCTTCGCGAATTAGCTTATTTATGACTTGCCTCATCCTCCATGTCCCTGCCTCTGGCGCAAAAGTCAACCCAGTTCGACGTGCATTTTGTATGCTCGCAGCGATATCAACTGTAAAAGCATCCACGCGCAACGATGGAAGCGAAATACTCACTTGGCCGCAATTCACTGGATCAGCGATAGTTTCTTCCACCACATCTTTTATCCCGCTGTAATCCGCCGTGGAAAGAGAAGTCAACGCTACCTCATCATAACCTGTTCGTTTTAAGCCAGATTGAATCATAGTTCGTACCTGTTCATCAGACCTTTCTCTAACGGGACGGGTAATCATTCCTGCCTGGCAAAACCGACACCCACGTGTACAACCTCGGAATACTTCTACATTTAATCGGTCGTGCACTACTTCAGTAATAGGAACTAATTGTTCTTTGGGATAAGGCCATTCTTCTAGGTCAACGATGGTCCTCTTTTCAATAAGTTCCGGAGTTTCGTCATTTATCGGTTTAAGGATTTGAGCACCATTCATATCATATGTGGCCTCGTACATACTAGGGACATATACACCCTCAAGTTTTGATAGTTCAAGAAGTAATTCTTGCCGATTCAGCAAAATGTTATTAGATGATTTGAACTGATATATCACTTCAGTGATATCAGAAACAACCTCTTCTCCGTCCCCTAATGCAAAGAAATCAACTATATCCGCTAATGGTTCAGGGTTATAGACACAATGTCCTCCCGCCCCAATTAAAGGATGACCACCTTTTCTATCTGAGGACATCACAGGGACATCTGCAAGGTCTAAGCAATTTATAAGATTGGTGTACACAAGTTCTGAGGAGAGATTAAATGCAATGACATCAAATTCACTTGCTGGCCTGTGCGTATCCACGCTGAATAGTTGTATGCCTTCAGTTCGCATAATTTCTTCTAAATCAACCCATGGTGCATATGCCCGCTCCGCTTCCGAAATTGGTGATTCATTAAGGATTTCATACAGAATTTGCAGCCCCTGATTAGGAAGGCCTATCTCATAGACATCGGGGTATGTCAGTAACCATGCAACATTTGATTCCTTATGAAGCGGCCTTTGCGCACCTTCTTCAAGGCCGATATAGCGCGCTGGCTTCTCGACTTGATCTAAATAACCCTCGAGAGTTTCCCATATGGAGCTCATTTACATTACCTTCCCGGTAGCTTATTCTACTCTTCAAAAAGCGTTAAAGTATTAAACAACCTGATATCGACGCATATGTACGTTGAGGACAAGACCTATTCCAACAAAACAAGAAATTGTTGAGGACCCACCATAGGATACAAAAGGTATCGGAATTCCTGTTATGGGCATTATTCCTAGTGTCATTCCTACGGACTGGAACATCTGGAAAGCAAAAAGTGTCATCACGCCACAACATATTAAAGTTCCCAGCAAGTCTGGCGATTTCCGAGCTGTGCGCATGCAGCGCCACATTACGATAGCGAATAAAGCCAATACGCTAACTGATCCAACAAAACCAAATTCTTCCCCGATAACGGAGAAAATAAAATCTGTATGTTGTTCAGGAACAAACTCCCCACGAGTTTGTTGACCTTGTCCAAAACCTTGACCAGTTAATCCTCCACTTCCTATAGCAATTTGTGCTTGAGTTTGCTGATACGCTGCTTCGGTCTGGCTTGAAGCTGGGTCAATGAATGATGTGAGCCTGTCCTGCTGGTAGTCCTGCAGTACCCCACTGCTCCAAACCAATGTCGATAAAATTACTCCTACAACTGTAAGCACTAAAATATGTCTTGTTTGTGCTCCGGCAACGAGCAACATTCCCATTGTTATGGCTATGAACACGAGAGCTGTACCAACGTCTGTTTCTAAAAGGATTAATCCGATCGGGATCAGACCCAGCAAGAGCCCATTACCTAATTGGCGTGCATCTAAGCGCCCATTAAACCTTTCAAGATAGTTAGCAAGCATGAAAATATAAGCTATTTTGCAGAGTTCTGATGGTTGGAGTTGGAAACTCCCAAATTCAAACCATGCCTTTGTTCCATTTCTCTCTACTCCTAGTGGCGTCAGTACTAGTAAGAGAAGGAACATCCCACCCCAGAAGACTGCAGGGACCCAATCTCGAACTCTTCGATAGGGAAAATAAGCTGCTGTAGCCATTGCAACTACACCTACTACGGCGAAAAGCAATTGCCGATTAAGGTATGCCCTATCATACAACTCTGGGTCGTTTCCCCTAGTAGCACTGTAAACCATGAATGCCCCAATGACGGCTAAGGCGATACTACTAAGCACAAGGGCTATATCTATGTGCAGCCAAGGTGACCAAGGGTCACCAGTTGGGTTTAAATTAAGATTCTTATGCTTTCTTTGAGCCTTCATGAGGTACTGTCTTCCTCATTCGTTTTATCCGTTTCAGCAATGGGATTGAGTGACACCTTCGCCGCCTGTTCCTTTGCTATTTCATCTCTCTCAGCTTGGCTCAGAAAAGCAGGTACTCTTTCTAACGCTATGCTCTCAAAGTATCGTCTGATTACTGGTGCCGCGACCTGCCCGCCAAACCCAGCCTCTTCGAGAATGACTACTGCCACATATTCTGGGTCTGGGTTAGGTCCCCATCCGACAAACAGACCATAGTCAGCAATCAATATATTTTCGACTTGTTTCTCAGATGTTCCCGTTTTCCCTGAGACAGGCCATTGTTCATGCGGGAAATCTTTAAATGCATTGTATGCAGTTCCTTCAGTTCCTATTTCTGAGCGCCATGTTGTTACAGCAGCAAGGCCTTCAAGGATCGGTTCTGAAAATGCATCCGGCAAAAAGATCTCCTTTAGTACTCTTGGAGCAAATTCAACTTGTGTCTCTCCCGTGATGGGGTCAAGTATCCGTAGTCCTAAATTTGGTGCATAAAGTGTCCCTCCATTAACTAATGCTGAATACGAGTTAGCGATTTGAAGCGGAGTCGCTAAGACATCCCCCTGCCCAATTGAGGTATTTAAAGTGTCCCCCGTTAGCCACTGACCGGTAAGGAATGCATCTGGGTTCTCACGGTATGCATCTCGACGTGAGGCTGGGGTTGGGATTCTGCCGCTCCCTTCGCCAGCAAGTGTGACACCCGTTCTACTACCGTAGCCAAAACTCGTTGCGGCTACCTGCACTGATTCAAGGTCAAAACCTGGGAGGATATCGAAGCTGGCAGCAAGGTTATAGAAGTAAACATCGGATGAATACGTCAGCGCTAACCTCAAATCAACATCTCCGTAGGCAGCCTCTCCTGCGTTTTGAAATCGGCAGGTTCCGCCCTCACAACTTGGAATCAGGTACACTCCCTCATCATAAAAGAGATCATCAATGCTCAAAATCCCACGTGAACCTATTAGACCTGTATCAAGTGCAGCATAGGCAGTAAAAGGTTTAAAAGTTGACCCGGGAGGGTATGTTCCCTGTATAGCCCTATTAAGGAGTGGAAGATAATTACCAGGGTCTGTGAGTCTATCAAAATCGTCATTACTTATACCAGATACGAATAGCTCGGGGTCGAATGTTGGGTAGGAGGCCATAGCTACTATTGACCCATCTCTTGGATCCAGCACGACCATTGCTCCGGCAGGGGCATTGAAGATAACAACTCCTTCTTCTTCAAACTTTGTTGGTTGTTGTCTGGCTATGGAAAGCCCTTTGGCCAATTCTTGCTCGGCTAACGCCTGAAGGTCTATGTCAATTGTCAATTGAACATCGCTTCCTGCTTTAGCTGGAATTTCTTCATTTATTTCAAGAATATTATTAAACTTGTCGACGGTAACTACCTTCGTTCCAGGTGTTCCTCGAAGTGCGTCTTCATAGAAGAGTTCGATTCCGCTCTTACCGATTTCATCGTTTGCTAAATATGTTTTCTCTTTAAGGGCTACAGAGGACATCTCATCTTCGCTGAGAAGGCCAACATAACCAAGAATATGCGCAGCTAACGAACCGTACGGATAATCACGGACAGTCGTAACCGTTGTGTTCACTCCAGGGAATTTATATGAGTACTCAGCAAGGTAAATTTGTAATTCTTCAGAAATGTCTTGAACAACCGGCACCTCTGCAAATGGGCCATACCTGTTAGAACGATATGCTGATTCTATTTCCGCCACTTTTGTAAGATTTCCTGAGCGACTTATTTCAGTCGCTAGGTCAAAGAACAAATCCTGTAAATCGTCTGTAGCAACTGTAGCCATTTCTTCTTTGTCGATTGTGACCAGTATTGATGCTCTATTATCTACTAATACTCTTCCCTTCACATCAAGTATTCTTCCACGTGGAGCAAGTTCAATAATGGTTTCAGTAGTGTTGTCCGCAGCGCGTTCGACAAAAGAGGTTTCTTTGATCACTTGCAAATACCAAAGTCTGGCAATCAAAGGTACGAAAAGCGAAATTGCAACTGCTGCTAGTACTGCGAGTCTCAATCTATGAGATTGGGGCAGGTATCTTGAATTAACTGACATTTAGTTACCTTAATTCCGTTGTACACGGGTCATTGCAATCTGATTATTTCTGTAGTTGTTTTGGTGAAATACCCATTCCATCAAAAAGTGAAGTATCGGAATAAACAAGCCCGTGTAAAGTCCTCCTACAACCAAAATCTTTCCAAAATTCTTGTTATAAAGGTTAGGTTCTGCAATTAATTCTCCAAATAGAACGAAAGTTACTAGGCCCAGAACTATACCTATAAGAGAAATTACTGTCCGAACGATCCTTTCAACATCTTCAGCGATTAGTTCAGAAATTATTCCGATCAAGTATCCGATTAACGCATATGTTAGGGCGCTTAAACCCATTGGGGAAGCAAGATATAGATCCACAAGGAAGCCACTTAGGAAACCAATTAAAGCCCCGTCGGTTGGGCCACCCTGCCATCCTGAAGCTACTGCTGCTCCCAACATAATTTCAGGCATGACACCGAAAAATCGGATACTAGCGAACAACTCAAGTTGCAGTATTAAAAGGACTAACAGAACTATGACTGCTTTTAATGCGCGAAGGAAAGTCATTATCTATTTCCCCCTAAGTCCGAAATTGTCGGTTCGTATAAGATAACCGTTACAAATTCAAGATTTTCTAATTGTCCAGTAGGTGCGACGACTAGCTCTTTCTCGAGGTTAATCTCATCTACCACGATTTCCAAGATCGTTCCAACAGCGAAGCCACCGGGATAGGGACTTCTTTCCGAGCCGCTTGTTACCATAATCGATCCAATTTCTACTTGCGCTGAAACTGGTATCCCATCGGATACTTTCAAAGGCTGGCCTACACCTCCCCCACTGAGGATTCCTATTTCGTTCGTACCAACGGCTAGAACCCCTACATTGACATTTGGATCAGTAATAAGTCGCACACGGGAACTCCTTAGACCTGGGTCCTCAATGCGCCCAATCAAACCTCCAACTGATACGACAGCCATTCCTTCCCTAATTCCGCTTTGTGTTCCTTTTCCAATTTCGATTATGTAAGGGTCAAAATTCGAGACTGAGCGTGCAGTGATCTCAGCAACAATTGTTTTCTGGCCGCCTATGTTTTCGAGATCAAGTTGAGTACGTAGTGCGGTTAATTCTTCGACTGCACCTTCAGTCGTAACACGGTATTCAAGTAGTTCACTCAATTGTTCGCGAAGGAGTGCATTTTCTCTTTCGAGAGCGTCTCCTTCAGAAAGTGATTCCCAGGCATCCGCTACCGGATCAAAAACAATGCTTGCAATGTTTCTGAATGGCTGGATGATAGCTGTAGTAGCTTTTCGAAGGTTTGCTAAAGGTTCGTACCCTCGAGCATCAAGGGAGATTAGCGTTACAGATATCAATAGAAGAATTGCGAGTGTAAACCTAGAGCCACTGCTTCTTTGTGGCACAGCCATTCAATCCTCCTCTTCTAGATTTGAGTGGAGGTGAAGAGTACCCCTTTAAGTGAGTCAAAAGCCTCTAGTGATTTACCTGAACCTAATGCAACAGCGTGTAGCGGGTTTGGTGAAACGCATACTGGCATTCCAGTTTCGTGAGCTATACATTCAGGCATACCAGTTAACAATGCACCGCCTCCGGCCAGCATAATTCCTTTTTCCATTATATCTGCCGCTAATTCAGGAGGAGTTACGTCCAGAGTCATCTTGACTGCGTCAAGGATTGCCGAAAGTGGCTCTGCTATCGCTTCTCGAATTTCGGAGGTAGATGTCACAATTGTCTTAGGTAAACCGGTTATTAAATCTCTTCCTCGCACTTCGGCAAAGACTTCTTCTGTTGACCATGCGCTAGCGAGTTTGATCTTCAACTCTTCTGCTGTTCTGACTCCCAAAGCGACACTGTATTCTTTTTTTATGAACTGAATAATCGAATTATCAAGCTCATCTCCACCAACACGAACAGATTTATTCGCAACGACTCCTCCTAGAGAAATAACCGCTACTTCGGTTGTCCCACCGCCAATATCCACGATCATATTTCCGCTCGGGTCCTGAACCTGCATTCCGGAACCTATTGCTGCAGCCATTGGCTCTTCAATGATGTAGGCCGGTTTCCTAGCTCCTGCAAATTCTGCTGCCTCTTGAACTGCGCGCTGTTCAACACCAGTTATTCCAGAGGGAACGCAAATAACCATTCGTGGTTTAGCAAGTCTACTCTGGTGGACCTTCTCAATAAAATGTCGAAGCATTTGCTCACACATATCAAAATCAGCAATAACCCCGTCCCTAAGTGGTCGTGAGGCTTGGATATGGCTAGGGGTTCTCCCTATCATTCTTTTTGCATCAGAGCCTACTGCCAGTGCAGAACCATCTCTGATATCTATTGCCACTACTGAAGGCTCGTTTAAAACTATCCCCTCACCACGAACGTAGACAAGAGTGTTAGCAGTACCGAGGTCTACGGCCATGTCTCTGCCCATAACGCCAAGTATTGAAGCCATTAGGAATTACCCTGTTTCATCTGCCTATTCTCTCCAAACTGTATTGAGTTACGAGCCTCTCTCCGCATATTTATTGTACGACTTCCATTGAAAAGTGCAATGCACCCCGAAAAAGTTCACCTAATATTCTTTAACCAAAGAATATTTCGATTTCTCTCTTGGCGGATTCAGCTGAATCAGATCCATGTACCAGGTTTTCAGTGAATAGAGCGCTAAAGTCTCCACGAATCGTGCCTGATTCAGCTTCGGCAGCATTCGTTGCGCCCATCATTTTTCTTACAATCTCCCATGTGTCCTCAGGCCCTTCAATGACCATTGCGACAGCAGGCGATCTGCCTATGAAATCCACTAAATCATCGTAGAAAGGCTTACCAACATGCTCTGCATAATGCTTTTCCGCTAGATTCGGGCCAATTACTAGCATTCGTAGTGCAACTATTTTGAGACCTTTTTTTTCAAAGCGTGAAATAATTTCGCCGACGAGACTTCGCTCGACTGCATCTGGTTTGCAAAGTACTAAAGTTTGTTTCATGCGAGAAGCCTATCGGAATGATTTCACTTTTGTTCGGATTGAAATTTCTGATTTGCTTCTCGCAGAGCGCCCACTACATACATAGATCCTGTTCCGAAAATCAACCCATCAGGAGAAGATGTTTTCAGTGCCTTCCTCAGTGCCTCTTCTGGATTAGGAGAAATAATGGTTTTAGAGCAATATTGTGACGCTATTAGAGCTAAATCATCTGAGGACATTGATCGTGGACTAGGAGCTTCAGTGGTGAATATGCAGTCAAATTCCCTAGCGTTAAGGTTTGATAACATCCAATCCGCATCTTTCTCCTCTGTCATGCCTACTATTAGTGTTCTAGAGCCATCTAAAGTGAAGCTACTTTCCAGAGTTTGCGCCGCCGCTAAAGCTCCAGGAGGGTTATGTGCTCCATCAAGAATAACTAATGGCTCTTTTGAAATCACCTCAAACCTTCCTGGCAAAGCTATATTCTGAAAAGAGTTCTCCACGATTGACAACGGTATATCTGTTCCTAGAAATGCCGATGCCCCTGCAACAGCTATTGCTGCATTTTGCCCTTGATGGATGCCATGTTGAGACAAAAAAATATTCTTATAGAGTACATCATTTATCTTCAAAGATAGGTGCCGGCCGTCTATTGCGAGGTCATTTTCAATACATGCAAAATCTATATCACGTCTCAATATCCTTGCAGAATTCTCTTGCAGAACGATATCTTCTACTTCATCATCAGTTTCGCCTAAACAAACGACTGATCCTTCTTTAATGATACCTGCTTTTTCCCATGCAAGTTTTCCCCTCCATCCTTCTGCACCATCTGTGTGATCGAATCCGACATTGGTAATAACCGCTACTTTGGCATCAGCGATGTTTGTAGCGTCATAACGTCCAAGCATACCGACTTCTATAACGGCAACATCAACCGCATTATTAGCGAAACAGGAAAGAGCCGCCGCTGTCATCAATTCGAACCAGCTTGGAGTTATCTTGAGGATTGACGTTACTAACTTTAAGTGGCTAACTACTTCAGCAAACTCATCTTCAGATATTGGTTCAGTATTTAGTTGTATTCTTTCAGTGATTGAGCTTACGTGTGGTGAACAATACGTCCCTACATTTAAACCCATTGAGCTTAACAGCGCAGAAATCAAGGCAGATGTTGAACCCTTGCCGTTTGTTCCTGTTATGTGAATGCATGGAAAGTCCTTTTGGGGACTCCCTATTGCCTGAGCCAGAAGGCGCATGTTGTCAAGTGCATTATCGTCAATCTTTTCCTTAGTTAGGGAGCGATTAATATGGCTACTAAGAAACTGTAAGGATTCCTCAAAATTCATTATCAGTTGACATAGACTATGAGGCCGCTAGACCGCTCTCGCCTCGTAATATTAATTTAGGTGGCTCAGTCTTTAGAACTACATCCTCGTTGATCACGCACGAAATAACGTCGTCCCTGCCAGGAATCTCGTACATTACTTCAAGGAGGACCTCTTCAAGAATAGACCTAAGTCCTCTAGCTCCTATCCGGCGTTCAAGAGCGAGCGTAGCTATTGCTTCTAGAGCTCCGTCAGTAATTTCAAGATTTACATCCTCGAAACCAAATATTTTCTTGTATTGTTTGATTAAGGCATTTTTAGGTTCATTGAGTATTCTAACTAGTGCATCATTCTCAAGGTTTCCAACTGCTCCCACAACTGGTAGTCGACCTATGAATTCGGGAATGAGCCCATATTTGACTAGATCCTCGGGTTGAACCTGGGCGTAGAGTTCGGTAAGATTTTTATCATTGGCATTCCGGATGTCGGCACCAAAACCTACGCCGCTGCTGCCTATTCGGTTTTCAATGATCTCGTCAAGTCCTGCAAACGCCCCACCGCATATGAAGAGAATATTCTTCGTGTCAATTTGCAAGAATTCCTGATGAGGATGTTTCCTTCCGCCTTGTGGCGGAACTGAAGCTGAAGTTCCTTCAAGAATTTTTAGGAGTGCCTGCTGAACGCCTTCTCCTGATACATCTCTTGTTATTGAAGGGTTTTCGCTTTTTCTGGAAACTTTATCTATTTCGTCAATATAGATGATTCCCATTTCAGCTTTCTTTACGTCCAAATCAGCTGATTGAATTAATTTGAGGAGTATGTTCTCAACATCTTCTCCGACGTAGCCTGCCTCTGTAAGCGCTGTAGCATCTGCGATTGCGAATGGAACATTGAGCATTCTTGCAAGTGTTTCAGCCATTAAGGTCTTGCCGCATCCAGTTGGGCCTATCAGCAAGATATTACTTTTAGAAAGCTCAACCTCGTCGTCACTTTTTTCACCCACCTGAACGCGTTTATAATGGTTATAAACAGCTACGGAGAGAATTCTCTTTGCTTGTTCTTGCCCAATTATGTAATCATCAAGGAACGCATTTATTTCCTCAGGCTTAGGAAGCTCATCAAACCCTAACTCAGATGGTTGGGAAAGCTCCTCATCGATTATCTCGTTGCAAAGATCAATGCATTCATCGCAAATATAGACACCAGGGCCAGCAATTAACTTTTTAACTTGTTTTTGAGATTTCCCACAAAACGAGCATTTTAGTAACTCTGAGGTTTCCCCGAATTTCGCCATTTCACTTTCCCCCTTCGTTTATTAGACGGCAGTTATTGGGCCTGCGTTGTCAACATTTGGGCGAGAATTGATCACCTCATCAATTATTCCATATTCTTTGGCTTCGTACGCGTCCATAATATTATCTCGGTCAGTATCAAGGCGGATTTGCTCCACTGTCTGCCCAGTATGTGTTGCGAGTACTTCTTCTAGCTGGTTCTTGAGTCTTTGAATTTCCCTTGACGCAATCTCTAAATCAGAGACTTGACCTTGAGCACCTGCATATGGCTGATGTATGAGAATTCGTGAATGTGGTAATGCTAGCCGTTTACCTGGAGTTCCGGCTGCTAGAAGCACTGCAGCGGCAGCTACAGCTTGCCCGTAGCATATTGTGGCTACTTGAGGTTTGATATAAGACATAGTGTCATAAATGGCAAATACAGAGTTGATGTTACCGCCCGGAGAATTGATATAAAGACTTACATCTTTGTCCGGGTTCTCGGACTCAAGGTGAAGTAGCTGAGCGCAAACTAAATTTGCGATCCCATCGTCAATTGGCGTTCCAATAAAAATAATATTCTCTTTAAGGAGTTTTGAGTAAAGGTCGTATCCCCTCTCTCCTCTATTAGTTTGTTCAACAACAGTCGGTACTAGGTAACTAGTTGGTCCATCAATCATCTGACTCACTTGATTCTTCTTCCTTGGGGTTGGGGTCATCAGGGTTACCTCTATTTTGACTCAATTCGGATGCATTTTCTGTGTTTTCAGCGAAGATTTCTTTTTTGTCGATTTCGTTTCCCTCTTCGTCCTTTATTTTAACTGAGTCCTCAACTAGTTTGAGGGCTTTTTGCTTCAGTAAATCTGCTTTCAAGATTCGGATTTGACCGTTCTCCTGCAAAGAGTTGGTCAAGTTTTCCTTTTCCGTTTGAATGCGAGAAGATAATTGCGCATCTATCTCTTCAGGTTTCAATTCTGAGGAATAATCAATTTCTTCAGCTTGTATTGCTGCTTGTAACGCATATTGTTTAGCAACATTTTCGATTTCGTTTTCCACGTCGCTATCGGTAACTTCAATTGATTCAGCTACTGCAACTGCCCGCAATGCCAGATCTGTTCTAACCGCTTGTTCTGACGGCTCTCGTAAGTTTGCAACGATGTCCTCAATAGATTGGTTTGTCGCTTGAAGAAATTGCTCAAACTGCATCCCCTGCTGAGCCATACGCATCGCCATATCCTGAACTTGCTGCTGAGTTTGTTCTTGTATCAAAGGCTCCGGTATCTCTTCAGTCACCAGCTCAGATACTGCTGCAAGTATTTTGGAAGTTGCCTGTCCGGGTAGTTGATTCCGTTTCATCTCCTCCATGCGGTCTTTGGTATCAGCCACAAGCAGGTCAACTGTTTCAAATTCAGATAACTCAGCGACTAGCTCATCGGTTAATTCTGGAAGAATTTTTTCTTCAATGCTCAGAATTTTCGCCACGAAACCTAACTCAGTATCCTCCTCAGAAGGGTGCGGTCCTCCAAATTCAATTTCTTGACCAACTTCCACACCTTCTAGAGATGCGTTAATTTCTTCAATGATAAATGAGGACCCAATTTCGAAGACAAATCCTTCGGCTGTCAGACTCTCTTCTGGCTCACCATTGATAGCTCCTGATAAATCCATGGTTATAAAGTCGCCAGCAGTGGCAGGTCGGCTAACTTCGTTCCGTTCGGAAGCTTGCTCTAGCAACCTATTTACACTTTCGTCTATTTCTCCTTGCGTTACGTGTGGACTAGGCACTTCTATTTCTAAGTTTTTGTATCCTTCTATCTCTAAAATTGGTCTAACTTCAACGGTCGCTTCGAAAACTGCTGGACCAGATTCTTGCCCTTCAATGAGTTCAAGTTGAGGTTGCGCTATGACATCTAGTTCATGTTCATTGATAGCTTGGAAGTAGACTTCGCCAACGATGTCGTTCAGAGCTTCGCTTCTAGCGTATTCTTTTCCAAATTTAGCTTCAAGCACCTTTCTTGGTGCCTTTCCTTGACGGAAGCCTGGAAGTTTTACTTCTTTCGATATTTTTTTAAAGGCTTCATCGATTGCGACATCAATAATCTCCTCGGGGACTTCAATGTTAACTTTCACTTTGTTATCTTCTAGATTTTTTACGGAACTATTCACAGACCGAAAGTGTATCTGCTTGTTCGATGCTCTCATCCAAGTGGAGGGTGATTTCTGAATCTTCTTTCTATCAAAAATCATAAAAACCCGATAACATCGTAAGCCTGCGGGTGTAGTTCAACGGCTAGAACCTCAGCCTTCCAAGCTGATGATGGGAGTTCGATTCTCCTCACCCGCTCAGACGTAATATTGTGGACAGGAGCGAAAGAGGTCCAAGTGTCATCAATATTTGTAGGAATAGCAGGCGGTAGTTGCTCAGGCAAGACAACTTTGGTTAAAAGTGTTGAAGAGCAACTGGGTTTTCCCGTAGCAAGGTTGGCATTTGATAGCTATTACTGTGATCAAGGCCATCTTTCGCTTAACGATCGTGCCTTGGTTAATTACGACCACCCTGACTCACTTGACGTGGGTCTGTTTATAGACGACATCCGAAAGCTTCGCAGTGGATTTGATATTTCGTCACCCATCTACGATTTTGCAACACACACTCGGAGCGACGAAATTACTGAGTTATCACCGACTGAAATTATTCTTATTGACGGCATTCTTCTTCTCGCTTTCTCTGAAATTTGCGATTTGCTGAATCTTAAAATCTTTGTTTCAGCCCCAGAAGATATCCGTTTGGAACGTCGCATATTACGCGATGTAGCAGAAAGAGGGAGAACAGCCGAACAGGCGCATACACAATTCCTTAAAACAGTTCAGCCCATGCACTCTCAATTTGTTGAGCCTTCAAAAAAGAACGCTGATATGATCCTTGACGGCGCAGGGGACATTAACGAGATGGCGAAAACTGTTAAATCCCAAATTGATTCTATATCACTTGGGAGTGACTAACTCTCACTTTCGTTGAGGACAGATTCTCCACCCAGTGATGTAATAATTGCGTCAACATAGTACCTTGCTCCTATAGGGATCGTATGAACACCGTCGCGCGAAAAGTACTCAGGTTTATTGTTTGAAAGTGAGTACCAATCAAGAAGCTCAGTATTTTCAAACCTGACGGCAGCCTCACTTAACAAATTATTCACTTTGTTCTCCCATCGTCTTGGAACGCGTACATTTATCAAAAGAACTTTTCGGACGTCCCGAAGTAATTCAAGGGATTCATTAATTATGCTTTCATCTATCACCCCGTTATTCCCTAGGTGTATGACTACGATTTCACCTATTTCGTTCTGCCTATCAAGGTCTCGGACAATCCCCCGCAATTCATACCATTGGCGATTCTTAGCTGCAGAAACTGTTATCTGGTCTGAAATAGTTGAAATATCTTTAAAAAATGCTTCCTCAACGCCATCGTTCCCAACATCTGTGAGAGCTCCCAGCATGACCGAGTCACCGATGAAGGTAATACGATCAAAGCTAATCGGAACAGCATAAGAAGTGATATTCATTAGTGCTTGCCAGTCTTCTGGATTGCCTTCCACTGCTTCTTGAAAGTCATCTAAATTAAATGGCAGATCGTTAAAGTTGACTTGATTTGAAGCCTGACCGTTTACTGCGTCGTCTTGAACTAAAAGTGTCGTTTCCTTAATCGGAGTAGCTTGAGGTTGTGGAGTAATTTGTGGCGCTGGCCTTGGAGTTGGCTTCATTGTGGTTGATATAGAATTATCTTTTTTGGCAATATGAATTGCTTCCTCTGGGTTCTCATCTGCTGTCACATCAACAGTTTCAAATTGCTGAATACTCCTATCGGCTTGAACACCTTGGAGGATCATGATGCTCGCAAATACACCTAGAGACGAAAGCGCTAATTTAGGAAGAGAAGACTTTAGTTCTTTAATTTTTTTGACTTTCGCAAGTTCCCTCATCATCCTTCGTTCCCGAATTGGACGTTCGATGCATTGGTAACTTATCTCGACAAGCACAAGGGTTACGAACATCCTTACAGCGAAAAGCTCCCATCCGTTAATATCAACATCGACGCGCTCTCTGGTGAGTTGAAATACGGGCCAATGCCAAAGGTACAAACCATATGATCGCTTCCCTACCCAAACAAACGGAGCTAATCCAAGTATCGAATTAAGATTCGAGTTTGGGGTTACTACGCAGGCTATAACAATCGCAGTTACGATTGAGGTTATCAGGAATCCGCCACGGAATAATTGATCTGCATCCGGCATGAGTAACGTGTAATGCATATTTGCCCAAACGAGGACACCTATTGCTACAAGACCAACAGGGAAAAGAACATCCTTACCCTTAGGAAATAGTTTCGATTTCTCAACATTCCAAGGTCGCCAAATATAAGCAAGTAATGCGCCTATTAATAGGCCTGACGCCCTGGTGTCAGTTCCGTAATACACTCGTAGAGGGTCTTCAAAGGGCTGATACATGGTCCACATCAGAAAAGCTGAACTCACTATGCCCAAAACGAGGAATGATATAGTCACCTTTCGGTTTATGTACCTTTGGAGGCAGAACAGAAGAAGAGGCCAAAGCAAATAAAACTGTTCCTCGACTGCTAGAGACCAAAGATGGTGAAAGAAGTTCTTGCGCTCAAAAACGTCAGTATAAGAAATTTCTTGAAAAATACCGAACCAGTTATATACATAACCTAAAGTCGAAAGAACCTCTCCTTTAGTGGGAACCACATCTTCAGCCATTGAATAAGCAAAAGCGACTGAACCTCCTATATAAAGAAATAATGCAGGAAGTAACCTCCTTGCTCTCCTTGCCCAGAATTGCCGAAGGTTGATGGCACGATTTAAATTGAACTCCTCGAGGAGTAAGGCAGTGATTAAATAACCACTGATGACAAAAAAGATTTCGACACCTAGAAAGCCACCCGGAACACTTTCTATTTCTGAATGGTACGCAATCACTGCCACCACAGCAAGCGCTCGTAAACCGTCCAACCCAGGCATGTAAGGAAGTCCAGCAATATTGTGAGCTTTATGAGCTAATGTCTTTGAACCTTTACTTGCTTTAGAATTGAAATTCATTACCTTTCAGGTTAGTGCGATGTGCAAATATCTTGCTTTATTACTGACTTTCCTGTCTTTCAAGGAACTCGTAAACTTCAACCATATCTACGCCAGGAAAGCGCGAGAAGCTTCTCGCTGGCAAAGGTAACCCCGAAGATACGTTACTTCGGTCTCTAGCTGAAGGCCATGCTACCCCTTGCCAATGCTGCCTTACGCTAGGTCTTGGAGTATTGCAACAATCTTTATCTGGGCAATGCGATGTTGAGAATCTTTTTGTATCGCTGCCTCGGAACCATTTTGCTTGATCTGCTGTTGTGCCTATAGTGACAGCGTGATAGGGCACTCTGTCTGCTTCGACATGGGTAACGCACCAATACTTTCCCGAAGGTGTATCAGTGTATTGATAGTGCAAAGAAAGTGAGTCCTGCGTATGGAAAGCCTGCCGAGTTCCCCAGTTCCTGCATAGATGTTCACCCTCAATTGTTCCGTCAATACCTTGGGGAAGAGGAACACCATCGTTTTCATAAGCTTTCCAAACAACGCCTTCATCATCTGACCTCAGGAAATGCAATGTCAAACCAAGGTGCTCAGTTGCTAAATTAGTCAATCTATGTCCTGCCATTTCGTAAGAAATATAAAATATCTCCTGTAAATCCTCTATAGATATGTCCATAGATTCATGTGCTTTTTGCAAAAATTCCACTGCTGGCTTTTCAGGCGCAAGGATTGCGGCTGCGAAATAG
>DLTU01000165.1:0-11886 GCA_002500385.1 Candidatus Neomicrothrix sp. UBA7828
GCACCTTTACTACTACTACTACTACTACTAGAACTTTCGCTTGAACTTCCGCTACTTGAGTCATCATCGTCGCCTCCGCAAGCAGCAGCCACGAGTGCAAGAACACTCAAAAGACTCAGTATTTTGATTAGTACCTTTTTCATATTTACCCCACCTTCGTTATTGCAAACTACCTTTTCTAGAAATTCTGTGCAACCGATTCTGAATTGTTGTCAATATTTTCAGCTTTTATTGACACAAAACGGCGTTTTGCTTTGTTTATTGCTGTTGCAATACCACCAGGCATAAATAGGGTTAGGACAATCAATAAAATACCTAGGATCAAAGATCCTGTTGGGCCTTGCAACCACCGTTCAGGTACAAAGGCTATTGATTGCGTTGAGGATGCCCAGTCTGGAATTAATGCATAAACTAGTCCACCTATAACTGCACCCTCTAGCGTTCCTACGCCTCCAACAACGAGGCCTACGATTAAATATATAGCTACAAGAGATGTGAAGTCATCTGGTGAAGCTATACCAACTTCAGCTACATAGATAACGCCACCGATACCACCTAGTGCTGAAGCTACACCAAATGAAATAGTTTTAGTTGCAGCTAAATTAATGCCTGACACGGCAGCACTGGTTTCGTTGTCACGGATTGCTCGCATGGCCCTACCTGAGCGGCTTTTAATAAGATTAGAGATCAACCAGAAGCAGATTCCAGCCACGATGGCAAAGAGAATATATTTCCATAAACGCGACTCTTCTCGACTGGATAATGGCCCGTCTCCAAAAAAAGAACCTAAGAGTGGAATAGTTTGAAGTCCTTGGGCAATCTCATCCAAAGGTAGCCAAGAAGGTGCTTTGAACTTATAGCTTGTAAGTTTGCCGTTGGCTCCGCCCGTGTATTCATACAGACTGTCAAGTTTGACAAGTGTCGGGAAAAGGGCTGCGAGCCCCAGCGTCAATAATGCTAGGTATAGCCCTTTGATACGAAGTGCCGGCAACCCACAAAGCATTCCTACAAGGAAACAACTTGGAACGACTACAAGAAGTGTGAGGAGAAATGGCCAGGAATGATCTGCAACTAACCATGCAGCGATGTAGGCTCCCATCCCAAAAAAGAAACTCTGCCCGAGAGCGATTTGCCCTGTGTACCCGATGACTACTTGTAGTCCTAGGATAGCTACTCCATATGCGATGGCTTTGTTGAGGCGAATTAACGAAAGGTTGTATTTATTTGCTCCGATACTAATGGAACCGACATCAACAAAAGCAAAGCCAATCAGTAGAAAAATAGCGATGATAAGCGCCCATACCCCGATTCTGTAATTCCGGTATTGTGGTGTCCCCTTAGTGAAGGTAAATCTTGACGCCATACTTCAGACCCTCTCTACAGTTTTCGTTCCTAGAAAACCTGATGGTCGGAGAGTGAGAACTATTAGTAGAACCACGACAGTTGCGGTCAAGGCCATTTCGTTTGGTATGAACGGAAGATATTGCACGAGAACGCTCTGGATGAAGCCAATAGTTAGCCCTCCAAGAAGAGCGCCCCACAGACTGTCAAGCCCGCCAAGCGCTGCTGCTGTTATGGAGAAAATGAGTGCTCGAAGCATGATAGATGGCTCTATTTGTAAGACGGGATTAGCTGCATAAATTGAAGCACCGAAGGTTCCAGCCGCAGCAGCCAACGCCCATCCGAATTGTAAGGTCGGACCAACTTTGATACCGGATAATCTACTTGATTCTAAATTTGATGAGACTGCTCGGAATGCTAGACCTATTTTTGTTCGGTTGAGGAGTGTATGGAGCAAAAAGAGAACAAGAATACAACTTCCAAAGGCAAAGATTGAATACCAGCTAAGTCGGGCATTTCCGATTGTTATGGCGCTGCCGTGGGGGAAAAGTTGAGGAAATGAGAGTGGGTCATAGCGCCAAACAATAGCGGCGACAGCATTTAATACGAGAAAGAGTCCTAATGTTATTATGACCAAGGGGAGATGGTCAGCTGGGTCGAAACGGCGAATGAATGTTCGCTCTAATCCGGCGGCGAGAACGCCAGAAATGAGCATACCCGCGAGGACAGCAACCCACATCGGTAATCCCCAATTCCATAATTGAAGAACAATGAAACCTCCCAACATTGCTTGTTCGCCTTGTGCAAAGTTGACGAGTGTTGTCGCTTTGAAGATTAAAACTAAAGCAACTGCTAATAGTGCATATGCGGATCCGTTTGTTAAACCATCGAAGAGTCGTTGAAGAAATAAGTCCATTTAACCCCCTAGATATGCTCGGATGATGGCTTCATCGTTTATAAGACTTTCGGCTGCGCCTTCTACAACGATTTCGCCTGCTTCAAGGACATATCCTCTGTCGGCCATATCTAAAGCTAGCTGCGCATTTTGTTCCACGACAAGCATGGTTGTCCCGTGGTCTTTATTCATGATGAGGAATCGTTCAAAAAGAGATTCAACGATTTGGGGGGCTAGGCCAAGTGATGGTTCGTCAAGCAGGAGTAGCTCTGGTCGAGACATCAGTGCACGTGAGACTGCGAGCATCTGTTGTTCTCCTCCCGAGAGGGAACCCGCTGATTGGGTGCGTCGTTCAAATAAAACGGGGTAGGTGTCATAACAACTATGGATGTCATTTTCTACCTCCTTATCAGACCTGATGAAAGCACCGACCCGAAGGTTATCTTCAACCGTTAACTCAGGGAATGTTCCTCTTCCCTGTGGTACGTGAGCTACGCCTTTTCGAACAATGGCATCAGATTCAAGTTGGCTGATATCTTCTTTATTGAATGTTATGGTTCCGGTAGTTTCGACCATTCCCGATAAAGCGCGAATGGTGGTTGTTTTCCCTGCTCCATTTGCACCTAATATGACAGCGATTTCATTTTCATAAACTTCAAAACTTATTTCGTGAAGTACCACTATTTGCCCATAAGAAGCTGTGAGATTTTCAGCTTTGAGGAGTATGTCAGCCACGTGAAACCCCCAAATACGCGTTTATTACTAGTGAGTTTTGTTGTATCTCATCTGGTGCTCCTTCAGCAATTTTTGATCCAAAGTCAAGGACGACAACTCGGTCGGATATACCCATCACCATACCCATATGGTGTTCAACGAGGAGAATCGTTAATCCATATTCATTCCTCACGGTTTTTATGAGTGATGAGAGTTCATTGACTTCTGACTGGTTTAATCCTGTTGCAGGTTCATCTAGAAGTAATAGAGTAGGCTTATTTATAAGAGCACGTGCCAGTTCGATCCTTTTCATTGTGCCGAAAGGAAGGCCGTCGCAGGCTTTGTCAGCATATTGAGCTAGATCAAGACTCTCAAGAATTGTGTAAGCGTTTTGTTGTAGCTCCAGTTCTTCCTTGGCCAGACCCATTCGTAGCATTGCTGAGAGAAAATTTTGTTTTCCGTGAACATGTGCTCCGGTCATTACGTTCTCAAGAACCGTCATCTTTGGCCATAACGCTAGGTTTTGGAAGGTTCTTGCTATGCCCATTTGGGCGATTTGATATGAAGCTTTATTGAGAAGTGTTTTATTTTGGAAATTAACTTCGCCGGCAGTGGGATCGTAAATTCTACTAATCACATTAAAAAGAGTTGTTTTTCCAGCTCCATTAGGTCCAATTAGGCCACATATTTCATTTTGGTTAACGTCAAAGCTGAGTTTGTGCAAGGCTGTAACACCACCAAATTTCATGGTTAAGTCTTTTACTTCAAGCAATGCTTCATTCATGTTCTAGAGAAGTCCTCACCTATTCTTGTTCGGTGCATGATAGCACCAACCTATATACGCTTTCGGTGTCAGGTTAGTAACACCTATTGGTCTGTTTTGTTTGTTGGAAGAGACGTTAGGTGTCTGGAGTGTCTTCTGCAAAGAGTTCTGTGAGATTTTCGAGTGCAGTACGCTGGATGTGAGTTAAATCTGTAGGAACAGTAACGGTTATTGTTACAAGAAGATCTCCGGTTAATTCTCCATCTGAGATTCCAGCACCCTTGACTCTAAAAGTACTTCCTGTTTGTGTTCCGGCTGATAAACGTAATTTCTTTGAACCATCGGAGTAGGTAGGGACTTCAATATCTATTCCCAGTGCTGCATCGATAAACGAAACTGGCATATCTATTAGGAGATTCTTTCCTTCTCGACCAAATATTTCATGTTCTGAGACGCGGATTATCACGATTAAGTCTCCGTTGGGGCCGCCATCTGTTCCTTGTCCGCCTTTTCCTTTAAGTCGAAGTCGTGTGCCGTCTTCCACTCCGGCAGGTATTCGTATTTTTACTGCTTTCGATTTTCCCGAACCGGTTCCCGATGTTACCGAAGTTTCGATACCTGTTATCGCTTCATCGAAGCTAAGTCGTAGTTGAGCTTCATGGCTAGTTCCACGTTGGGGTCGTGACGATCTTGATTGGCTGAAGCCACCTCCAAACATGCCGTTGATTAGGTCGGAGATGTCACCACTTTGTCCTGAGTAGTTCGGAGAGAACCCACCCATTCCAGGTCCCATCCGTCGTGCTTCATCGTATTTAGATCGTGTAGACGGGTCACCGATCACATCGTAAGCGGCTGAGACGTCTTTGAATCGTTCTTCAGCTTTGGTATCTCCGGGGTTTTGATCTGGGTGGAGGTCTCTAGCTAGTTTTCTGTAGGCTTTTTGAATTTGTTTTTCATTAGCATCAGGTGAAACTCCAAGGACAGAGTAATAGTCTTTCTCAAACCATTCACGTTTTACTTCCATTGATCTCCCCCTTTCTGAACACGAACTTTCTAGGCGGGACCTATTGTTCGAACCATCGCTGGCCGGATGGTTCGCCCCTTCCACAGATAACCTGAACGCATAATCTCATCCACTGTCGTCGTTTCTAACTCATCTTTGGCTTCGTGCATGATTGCTTCATGACGTTCTGGGTCAAATTCAACACCCGGATGTGCAACTACTTCTAGACCTTCAGTTTGAAGGGTCTCAATGAGTGTGTTTCTGATAGGAATGACATCTTCTAGACCCTGTTGGATTCCTGCATCACAGGCGTCTAAGACCGGAAGTAATTTTTCCGCTAATGTTCCCCCTGCTTGTTCAATTAGATCGGCTTGCCGTTTAGCATTTTGGCGACGGAAATTATCGAAATCAGCTTGGATACGTTGAAGATCTGACAATAGAGCTGCGTTTTGTTCAATCATCAGTGTGATTTCAGAGTTATCAACTTCAGCTTCTTCAGTTTCCTCAGGTTTGATTTCTTCTGGAAGGGTTTCAGTTTCTTCATCTGGATAAGGCGATGCCTGATCGTCCATGATTATTCATCCTCATCAATGATTTCAGCATCAATAATATCTTCGGATTCATCCTCTTGTGTTTCAGCTTCCTGTCCTGCTGTTTCATAAAGACGTTGCGCAAAACCTTGGCTGGCGATGGTTAATTCTTCCATCGCGTTTTTCACAGATTCGAGATCCATTGCATCCCCTTCAAGTGAGGTTTTTAGTGTGGAAATTTTTTCTTCAATATCTGTTTTTTCTTCTTCGCCTAGTTTCTCAGCATTATCATTTATCATTTTTTCTGTTTGGTAGATCATTGAATCTGCTGTGTTGCGCGTTTCAGCTTCCTCTTTCCGTTCGCGATCTTCATTTGCGTGTGCCTCTGCATCAGCAATCATTTGATCTATTTTGTCTTTATCAAGTGAGGACTGCCCGGTAATAGTGATGGATTGTTCCTTACCGGTCGCTCTATCTTTGGCGGATACGTGGACGATCCCGTTTGCATCAATATCAAACGTTACTTCGATTTGTGGCACACCGCGCGGCGCTGGTGGTATATCAACAAGTTGGAATTTTCCTAGTGTTTTATTGAATTGTGACATTTCACGTTCACCTTGAAGCACATGTATTTCTACTGATGGTTGATTGTCTTCGGCGGTGGTGTAAACCTCTGTTCGTCGAGTTGGGATTGTGGTGTTTCGTTCAATCATTTTTGTCATAACACCACCTTTAGTTTCAATGCCGAGTGAGAGCGGGGTTACATCTAGCAGGAGGATATCTTTAACTTCTCCTCTGAGAACTCCGGCTTGGACTGCTGCTCCTACGGCAACGACTTCGTCTGGGTTAACGCTTTTATTTGGTTCTTTTCCTGTCATAGTTTGAACGAGGTCGGTTACAGCCGGCATACGTGTTGATCCCCCAACTAGAATCACATGTTCAATTTCACTCATTGAGAGGCCAGCGTCCTTGATCGCTTGCTCAAATGGTTTTCTGCATCGCTCAAGAAGGTCTGAGGTGAGTTCTTGGAATTTTGAACGTGATAGTACGTAATCCATGTGTAATGGACCTGCATCCGTGGCAGTTACGAATGGAAGGTTAATTTGTGTGCTTTGACTAGCAGATAGTTCTATTTTTGCTTTCTCTGCAGCTTCTTTGAGTCGTTGCATGGCCATATTGTCTTTGGAGAGGTCGACACCGTGGTCATTGGTGAAGGATTCTACGAGCCAAGTAATGACTCTTTCGTCCCAGTCGTCTCCACCTAGGCTGGTATCTCCACTTGTTGATTTCACTTCAAAGACGCCGTCTCCGATTTCTAGAACTGATACGTCAAATGTTCCACCGCCGAGATCGAACACGAGAATTGTTTGGTCTTCGTCTCCTTTTTCTAAGCCATAGGCTAGAGCGGCTGCGGTAGGTTCGTTTATGATTCGAAGCACTTCAAGTCCTGCGACTTTCCCTGCTTCTTGTGTTGCTGTTCGTTGGGCGTCGTCAAAGTATGCTGGAACTGTAATAACTGCTTCGGTAACAGTGTCGCCTAGGTAAGCTTCTGCATCTCTTTTGAGTTTCATTAAGGTTCTGGCTGAGACTTCTTGGGCGTTGTAGTCCTTTCCATCAATATCAATGGACCAGTTTGTTCCCATTTCTCTTTTGACGGACCTGATTGTTTTTTCTGGGTTAGTTATTGCTTGTCGTTTAGCTACTTCTCCAACAAGTACTTCACCATCTTTTGCGAATGCAACTACTGAGGGTGTTGTTCGGCTTCCTTCGGCGTTGGCAATTACTGTTGGCTCTCCACCTTCAAGGACAGCTACCACTGAGTTTGTTGTTCCTAGATCTATTCCGACAGCCTTCGCCATTCTGTTCTCCTGTTGGTTATTTTTTATGTAGTTAGTTGGTTGAACAAGTTTTTTGGCGTATTTATTCCCAAAACGGAGAATTAGAGATTATTTGTTTGCTGGTTATGCATGAAAAAACGGGAGCTACCCGCCATTAAGGGTAGCTCCCGCTAAACAACCCTTTGTTCTTTAGAGAGGGGGGAACCTATTTAAGAACAAAGAGGAGGCTTTAGTTAGTTGACTCCATGTGATATCCAGAGCTTCCGTGTTCGCTGACATCTAATCCAGCGATTTCTTCTTCTGCAGATACTCGAAGACCAGTAGTCTTTTTGATAATAGTGAAGGAAATTCCTGCTGCTAGTGCTGTCCATGCGATGATGAGGATAACCATTACTGCTTGAACACTGAGTTGAGCGAATCCGCCACCATAGAAGAGTCCTGCGTCATCTCGACCAAGGAATGCATCGTCGTATCGGGAGAAGAGCCCGATAGCGAGAACACCCCAGACGCCACATGTTCCGTGTACGGATACTGCTCCAACAGGATCGTCAATTCCCTTTTTCTCGATAAAGAGCACAGAGTAGACAACGAGGGCGCCCGCAACTGCACCTGTTATGAAAGATCCAAACGTGTTGAATGCTCCACAGCCTGCGGTGATACCCACTAAACCTCCGAGCACACCGTTCCCGATCATTCCGACATCAGGTTTACCGGTTTTGGCGACTACCACGATGGCTGATACTGCTCCACCAGCTGCTGCCGCTATCAGGGTGTTGACGGCGACTGACATGACTAATCCGTCAGCAGCGAGTTCTGAGCCAGGGTTAAATCCGAACCATCCGAGCCAGAGGATAAAGACACCTATGACAGTGAACACGATGTTGTGTCCAGGTATTGCTCGTGGTTTGCCGTCTTCGTCGTATTTGCCGATTCGAGGTCCTAGAGCTCTGGCTCCCATGAATGCTGCAACACCACCTGTAAGGTGCACGATTCCTGATCCGGCGAAGTCGGAGTAGCTGAGTGCGCTTCCCCAGTTGATGTGTTCAGTTATGAGTCCTCCACCCCAGGTCCAGTGAACGACAACTGGGTAGATGAAGGCTGTCATGAGCGCTGAGAAAAGTAAGTATGCGGAGAATTTAGTCCGTCCAGCCATAGCTCCTGATGCGATGGTGACTGCAGTGGCTGCGAATACGACTTGGAAAAAGAAATCAGTTGCTCCTGATAGTCCACCTGAAACCCAAATGCCATCATCGCTAAGACTCGCAGCAGGTAATTCAAAAAGTGAGGACCCGGATAGAAACCAAGATCCTGAGCCAATGAACCAACCGCCTCCGCCTCCATAAGCAAAGGCGTATCCGACTGCGAAAAACGCTATGACTCCTATGCACATATCAGCAATATTTTTCGCCATGATATTAGCGACGTTTTTGCTTCGAGTGAGTCCTGCTTCGACAAGTGCGAAGCCAGCTTGCATAAAGAATACGAGAATACCTGCTATAAAGACCCACAAGTTGTCCATCACTGTTTGAACAATTGCTGAAGCTTCAGTATTTCCTTGCGCCAAAGCGGGGCTTGCAGCAATAACAAGACTGGTACTTGCAATTGCTGCTCCGGTTAGTAATTTCCGTTTCACAATTCCTCCATTAATAGGGTTATTTAAGAACAAATTATCCAGTGAATATTTCAGGGCTGTTTCCGCAGTGTTAACAAACAGAATCAACGTTATTTTTAATGTGACATGTGTCATTAAAACGTCCATAAGTCCTTCAAGCGCCCTTGAACCGTCTATCTTTGAAACAGGGATATGGAAGCACAGGAAAAGACAAAACGGTTCAAACCGCAAGACTGGGTCATCGGCCTTGGTATAGCAGTTGCTGTTTTCACAGCCTTGTCTGGTGTTGCAGCAGCTATCTTTGACCAAAAGGGAGATAGCCCCATCCACCGAGAAGTCTTTGGTAATATCCCTACAGCTGCAAAGGTAGCCTTTTACTCAATTATTCCCGCTCTTATCATCTACGGAGCTTGGAACTTTTCACTTCGAGTAAAGAACTGGACACGCGGACAACCTGATAACAGGTCCACAACAAAAAAGAACGTGCATCGCCGCGCGAAAGACCTGCGAGCCGGACTGTACATGAAGACACTCATGAGAGACCCCGCCGCTGGACTCATGCATTCACTCATGTACTTTCCTTTCATTATTCTTCTTGGCGTCACCACAACTCTTGAAATTGACCATCAGTTGCCATCTGAACTCAAGTTCCTTCATGGTGGCGTTTATAAGGGATATTCACTTGTCGGAGATGTCGCTGGCGTCCTATTTCTTATCGGCGTAGGCTGGGCGCTACTCAGACGCTACGGGCCACGTCAATTCCGGCCATACCGAATACGAATAAAGTCACGCGGTGATCATGCAATAGGACTGGGGCTCCTCTTCGGAATGGGAGCAACAGGATTCATCGCTGAGGGTTTCAGAATCGCTTTAGAGAATGAACCCGAGTACGAGAAATGGTCCATCATTGGTTATCCCCTAGCAAAGCTTTTTGATGGAGCCGGCAACCTCAGTGGGTGGCATCAGATCTGGTGGTACGCACACGTGATTTTCTTTATTGGTTTCCTGGTCTTTTTGCCCATCACAATGTTGAGGCACATCTTTACGTCACCGCTCAATATGTACCTCAAAGATAGAGATAGACCCAAAGGCGCAATGAAGCCACTGCCGAACCTCATGGAAACCGAACTTGAAACATTTGGTGCTTCCGTAATTGAAGACTTCACATGGAAACAACTCTTCGACACCGACGCTTGCACAATGTGTGGACGATGCACGTCTGTCTGTCCAGCGCACGCAACCGGTAAGCCTCTTGATCCAAGAGAAATTGTTCTCAAAACAGGTGAAGTCATGGCTGCAACAGGTGACACAGCAACCACACCCCCCATTGGCGTAGATAGCGAAATCACTGTTCCTGCGAACTGGATGTTCGACCGGGTAACAAATGATGAGTTATGGTCATGCACCAGTTGCAAAGCATGCGATGAGATCTGTCCAGTGAACATTGAAATACTTGACAAGATTCTTGATATGCGACGATACAAATCTCTCATGGAGTCAGACTTCCCAGCTGAACTTGGGAACGCCTATCGTGCGATGGAAAATTCAGGAAATCCATGGTCAATCTCCCAAACGGAGCGAGCTGACTGGATTGGGGATATGGAAGGAATAGAGGTAATCGCAGGAGGAGATCCTTTTGAATCAGAATGGCTCTACTGGGTAGGTTGCGCAGGAAGCTTTGACGATAAGAATAAAAAAGTCAGCCAAGCGATGGCAAAACTGTTACAGCGCGCAAATATTGACGTCAGTATCTTGGGACCAGCTGAAAACTGTACCGGTGATCCAGCTCGACGTTCAGGAAATGAATATATCTTCCAGATGCTCGCAATGCAGAATATTGAAACTCTTGACAGCATGGGAGTAAAGAAAATCATCACTCAGTGCCCGCATTGTTTCAACACACTGAAGAACGAGTACCCGCAACTCGGAGGACACTACGAAGTTATTCATCACACTCAACTTCTAGAAGAGCTCATTGAAACCGGCGAGCTTGATATGTCGAATGCTTCCCTTGAGGAACGCATCGTTTACCATGACAGTTGCTACTTAGGAAGACATAACGACGTTTACATGTCACCACGGAAAGTCATCGGAAGTCTTCAGGGAGTTGAAATCGTTGAGGCACCTCGAAATGGAACGAAAGGGATGTGCTGCGGTGCTGGCGGTGCACGAATGTGGATGGAAGAAGATATCGGACCGAAAGTAAACGATGTTCGCGCTAAAGAACTCGTGGAAACAGGTGCAAGTAGAATCGCTACCGCTTGTCCGTTCTGTTACATCATGATGGATGATGGCGTAAAAGCAGCAGGCAAAGAAGAAGATGAAGTGCGAGTAGCTGATCTCGCTATCCACCTTGTTGAAGCTCTTGAAGAAGGTGAGCAACGAATAGAAGAAGAGAGAGTCGAAGAGATTCAAACGCCGAACGTTGAAACACCCGAACCTGTCTCTGCAGATATTATTTCGGCACCAATTCCGGTCGGTGAGCCTGCTCCTCTTGGCGCCGTTCAACGTGTCACTACGCGATCTGCTGGAGTGGGAGTTCTTGCAAGTCCAGCAAAGCCTGTTCCGGTAATGGAAACAGTTGTGGTTGACGATGATGCTCCTATCACCCCGGATAATCTGTCCATGATACGGGGAATGGATCCATATACGATTCAACGCCTTAAAGAAAAAGAAATTATCAGCTACGTCCAAATTGTGAGACTTTCATCAACTGAAGTTGAAGCTATTGAGGAAGAGTTTGATATTCCTGGTTGCTTCAATCGGTTCAGCTGGCAGTACCAAGCTCAGCAACTAATGACTGAAGAAGAATAGATTTTCTCGGCAAACAACGAGACAGATTCTCATACATCTTCAACTGTTCGGATTACTAGATTGCTTCGTTGCGTTTTCTATGCCGTTTCACAGCCGATAAAAGTATGACGCCTACAATTACAACTGCAAGGGCGATGAGTGGAGCATCCTGCACCCACCGAACAGTGTCATCTCCATAATACGAAAAGAGGAAAGTTATCGGTAACAAACCAATGACAGTTCCGATAAAGAATTCTCGCCACTTAATATTTGTGATTCCAAGAAACCAGTCAGCTGCAGGGGCATAACCCGTCACCACCCGTAACGCAATTGTTGACAAAAGCGCGTTTTTGACAAACCGTTTTTCCCAACCAATGAAACGTTGCGGTAACCGTTT
>DLTU01000165.1:12243-13146 GCA_002500385.1 Candidatus Neomicrothrix sp. UBA7828
TCTTGTGCCAGCCATCGAGCAACAATGAAACCTATGCTGCTAGCAATAATGCCACCAAGCATGCTGTAAACAAGTACTTCCCACCAACTCCAGACAAACGTTGCTGGAATGATCAAAGCAGCACCTGGAAGGCTCAAGGGCTGTGCAGCTACAAAAGCTAAAACATATAAAACCGGTCCGAAGACTCCTGAGTCATTGAAGAAATCTTCAATACGCTCACGATCATGAAGAAAACCAAAGACATCAAAGACAAACAAAAGCGCAAAAGCAAGTAACAGCAGAATGGGTACTACTCGTCTGAGGAGACGACTTTTCTCAGGCGTCAAAGTTTTCCCAATACCTGCTCGGTCGTGGACCCTCTTGATTCTGATACTTTGATCCAAGAACCCCGGAACCATATGGGTTCTCAGCAGCTGTTGTCATTTGCTGGAAGCTAATTTGACCTATCTTCATTCCGGCATACAACGTGATAGGGAGATTCGCTACATTGGAAAGTTCGAGTGTGAGTTGTCCATCCCACCCAGCATCAACGAATCCTGCGGTCGAGTGAATCAACAAACCGAGCCTTCCCAAACTACTTTTTCCTTCAAGTCGAGCGACGAGATCTTCTGGGACAACAACACGTTCCAATGTGCTTCCAAGAACAAATTCTCCTGGATGGAGGATAAAGGCTTCCCCATCGGTGATTTCAACTAATTCAGTCAGATCCTCGAGGTTTTCCTTGACATCAATGATGCCCATTGAATGGTTTTTAAAAACTCTGAATTGGGAATGTATTCTCAAATCCACTGAGCTTGGTTGTACAGCATTCTCTCCGAGAGGTTCAATGATTATTCGACCTGATTCAAGGTTTTCTTTAATGGTTTTATCGGAAAGTATCACGTTGAGAGATTAGTGGCATTA
>DLTU01000166.1:0-9913 GCA_002500385.1 Candidatus Neomicrothrix sp. UBA7828
GGTAGCGATGGTGATGATGCTGGTAGCGACCCCTTTAACCATGTGTTCTAGTTTAGGCCAGAACTAATTTTTTTATATGCTGACGTACTAGACGGGTACTGTGCCTAGTCGTCTCATTCATAAAATTCATATCCGCGTTCTTCCCCTAAATAGAATTTGTCTATGCCTTTACAGAATTCCCATTCTTCTGTTGGGTAGTATCTTGTGATCAATTCAAATAATTCAGGATCGTTCTCCGCTATCCACTCTCGTGTATCGTGTGAATACTTCAAGCCGGGCCTATCCATAATGTAGCCTTCGACGCTCATAGCCCAGTACTCTCCGACATAATGAGTCATATCTTGTTCCTGACCTTCTGGAAGATTTTGCTCAAACCCGGTAAAGAAAATTCCATTTTCAATCGATTTGAGAGCGAGGTCGTATATGCGTTCATAAAAGTAAACTTCGTTAATTTCTTCAAAAACGATGTGGTTTATCGTATGTATCATCTCGTGGATTACTGGGTCTCCACCTGCATCCCAATGACCAGGCCAGCACAGCCAGTCAGCATTCGCTGTCATGCTTACATCGTTCATTCCCATCGCAAACCCACCTGGTTCATCTTCGGTTGGGTATTCCGGTAAAACGCCAGCGACGCCGGTGAACAATGAAATTCGAGCTTCATTGGCTTTCAAGATGTCTCGAAATTCAGGTCGTGCTGATGTTAGGTAAATAACAGATTCTCTTGCGGTTAAGAGCGCTTCATCTGGTATGTCTTTACCGGCAACAATAATAACTCCTGCGCCGGTTATGTACTTTGTGTAATGTTCCAAACCGTTTGGGCTTGGAGCTTCGATAACCTCTGCCCCTGTTTCGATGTATGGGAAGGGTTCCCATTTCGAAGCATGACCAGGCCAATCGGTTCGGTATTCAAAAAGTTTGTCGAAGAGTATTTGTGTTTGTCTTCGAGTTGATACGCCAATTTCGGCATCGCAAACAGCTTGAGAAAAGGCGACATAATCTTCCCAAAGGATATCTGTGTCCTCAACATTGACCGATTCGAATGGTTCGGGAACTGAAGTTGAAACGTCGCTATAGAAGACCTGCCAAAGCCAGTAAGCTCTCGGACCATTTATTGCAGTGTTTCCGGTATTTGGATCCGTATACCAGTACGTTGAATTTTCATAAGCTTCTAGGCCCCGTTGCTTTAGATTTAGAAGGTATTCACGAGCTGGAATTACTTCTCTATCTTGAAAGAGGTTGGCGCATGTTGTGCTCTCACTCGTTTCTGTTTCAACATCAGCTGCTGGGCTTTCCGAATCTAAATCATTTGAAGCGATTTGCTGTCCAGTACCACTCTCATATTTTTCAGCTCCGCCGCAGGCTACGAGACTGCCCATGAGAACAGCGGCGATGATGATGCTTATAGACATCCTTCTAATCATGCGTTTTAGTTTAGGGCAGAACTGATTCTATTACCTCCGATAGAGTCGCCAAAAGGGAAGTCATCGTATAGGTCCAAAGCTGGCTCCATGCTTCTTAAAGCCCTCCAAACACGAAGCCTTAAGCACCTCTACATACATAATAACTGTGTTGTATACTCCTAAGATGAACGAGGCATCCCTAGAGGACTGGGTTGATGAGACTTTGACGACAGCGCTACTCGTTCAAGTTGCAGGCCAAAATGTCGTTGAGATTAATAGGCCGATAAGTGCTGCGGGCTGGATCGGTTTTGACGGTGCATTGAACATCGGCGAAGCGGAAGGCGGAGTTGGTCTTCCGTTTAAACCGCTTCCGGATGGCAGAATGCAACACGACATAGCCTCTAGCCAGAAGAACATTATTTCCGTTCTTGTCGCTATCGCGGCCGAGCGAGGCCTATTAAGCTTTGACGACCCTATCTCAAAGCACCTTGATCAAAGATGGAGTCAATCTACCCTTGAGGAAGAGGCCGCCATCACGATCTGGCATCTGCTAACGATGACTTCGGGACTAAGTGATGATATGTCGTATGTCGCCCCACCGGGGACGGTTTGGCGTTATAACGTCGGTCCAGCATGGCATCAACTCAAACCCCTTCTTGAAGCTGCATCGGGACGAACGCTCCAAGACCTGACCGACGAATGGTTAGCTGAACCACTAGGGATGGAAGAGACAGTCTGGATTGAACGGCTGGGAATGACCTATCTAGATGGTAGACCATTTGAGGCTTTGCTTACCTCTGCTCGTGACCTGGCCCGATTCGGAAACATGGTACTGAACAAGGGGACAATAACTGACCGTCGGATACTCAGAACAGAGTCAATAACCGAACTCCTCACTCCATCTCAGAACCTTAATCGTGCCTATGGGCTACTCTGGTGGCTAAACGGTCAAAAGCCCATTCTCTTACCCTTGATGGAAGACCCTATAAACAGTGTCTTGATTCCCAGCGCACCTTCCGACACAGTTGCTGCCCTCGGCGCTATGGGTCAGTTCTGCCTAATATCGCCAAGCCATCAGACAGTGGTCGTTCGCCTTGGCTCGGCACCAAAAGATGACGTGATCGGCAAAAATCTCACTTCCGAGATTTGGGATTTCCTCAACCAAACCCTATTTGACTAAAAAATTCCTATAAACACAAGCCCTTTAGTATTCCTAACATGTAACAAAATCTTTTAGACCCTTAACTAAAGCATGAGTAAAAGGGCAACTACTGGCATGACTGCCGTCATTGTTCTTTTTGGCAGTGGTCTAGCTTGCGGAGAATCAACGCAAGTTGATATACCCATGCCTAGTCTCTGATAGTAGTAAACAGTTATGCGGACCACTTAAATACCTGTGTTGCGGTGATTTATCTTTGAGATAGGTCAGCCACAATCAATTCAGTGCTCGAAAACAACTGTTCGGTCACCAAGGAGGAATGCCCGACCACTTGCATGTGCTTTCACGGCACGCGAAAGCACACGTCGCTCAATCTCACGTCCCTTTTGCTCCATTGATTCCGGAGTATCGTTGTGAGTAACCCTTGCAATGTCTTGAGCTAAAATAGGGCCTTCATCAAGTTCAGGGGTGACATAATGCGCCGTTGCACCAATCAGCTTAACTCCACGTTCCCATGCTTGATGATAAGGTCGTGCTCCTCGAAAACTTGGAAGGAACGAATGATGGATGTTAATAATTCGCCCTTTAAGTTCGTTGCAAATATTTTCGCTGAGTATTTGCATGTAACGGGCAAGCACTACGAAGTTGATGTCGTATTTCTCTATAATTGCAAGAAGTTCTCTCTCAGCTTCCTCCCGTGTTTGAGGCGTTACCGATATATGCTGAAATACTGCACCGTTGTTTTCGGCTTGTTCTCTAAGATCTTCATGATTAGAGACAATGACAGGGATCTCTATTGCAAGTTCACCAGTTCGTTTTTTATAGAACAGGTCAAGGAGACAGTGGTCGTATTGTGAAACCATTATAAGAACTTTGGGGAGTTTACTTTCCTCGCGCAACGTGAAATCAGCTGAAAATTCCGCTGCCACCTCTTCCAGTGCACTCTCAATAGTACCGAAATCAACACCATCAATTTCAAAGCATGTTCTCATACAAAAAGTGTCAGATTTAAGTTCTGTACACTGAGCGTTTTCAAGAATGTTTCCGCCCGTTTCAAATAATCGGTGGCTAACCGTACCGAGAATTCCTTTCTGATCAGGACAAGACAAGGTAAGAATATAGCGATCCATAACTTTATGTTACGAAACTAATAGCTGCAATGACTACTCACAGTGCCAGAAGCTACTCAACAGACAGTTTCGTTACTTATTTAGACCTATTAGCGGGTTGCAAATGAGCGCGTCTGGCTTTCCTATTCGGTGTTCCACTTTTTTTCTTTTGAGGTCTTTTATTATTTGAGCCTAATTGAGGTTTCTGCGAATTATTCTTGGTAGAGTTTCGGTTTTTATGTGACGATTTTTTAGCTTTCGGTTTGGCTTTAGGTCTATGGTTCGATGTTTGAGAGTGCTTATTTGATTTCTGCTTACGATGACTATTAGAAGATTTCTTCTTACCAGACGCCCTATGTTCACTAGGTCTATTTGCTGATGTCTTTTTCTTTTCTGATGCCTGTTTGTGGATGATTTTCGTAGATGCATTTAAGTCGCTTAATTCCTCAGGTTCGACCTTATGCACCGAGTCGCTTATACCTAACCGTTTTTGCATGTTCGCAGATGCACGCTTTTGGTCTGGCTGAATAATGGAGAAGACTATTCCTTTGTTCCCTGCTCTAGCTGTTCTCCCCGATCTATGTATGTACGCTTTGTGATCTTCAGGAAGGTCGTAATGTATGACAAGTTCAACCCCATCTATATGTATTCCTCGTGCAGCTACGTCTGTAGCAACGAGGGCCTGAACTTTGCCTTTGCTGAAATACTTAAGCGCTCTTTGCCTTTGATTTTGGCTTTTCCCGCCGTGGATGGATTCTGCTTCAATGTCATACTGTTTAAGCTGCTTTACTAAACGATCAGACCCATGCCTTGTTCGACAAAAGATAATTGCTGGCCATAGAGCTTTAACCGCGTCAGCAGCGATTCTTGATTTTTCTGATTTCGCAGCTATCGAATAGGTATGTATTGCTTTCTTAATGTCAGGAGTCTTCTCCCCTACCTCTCTAAGAACTGGGTTACGTTGGTATCGTTTTTTGAGTTGCTCGACATCTCTATCAAGGGTTGCTGAGAACAGAATAGTTTGCCGATCGTTAGAGGTCTGATCAAGGATTCTTTTGACAGCAGGCATGAATCCCATATCTGCCATTCGGTCTGCTTCGTCAATGACTACCTGTTTCACATCTCCTAAGGTAAGTTCACGTTGCTCTATGAGATCTTCAAGTCGACCTGGGCATGCAACAAGTATGTCAACTCCTTTTGCTAGTGCTTTTCGCTGAGGCCCATAACCAACCCCTCCGTATACGACTGAAACAGTTCTCTTTCCACTAAAGGCTCGCAGTTCCTTACAAATCTGAGCTGCTAATTCCCTTGTCGGTGCAAGGATAAGACTTTGAGGTTTCCGTGGCTTTGCCGCCTTTGTCCTAACAACTAGAGGTATGCCGAAAGCAAGTGTTTTTCCAGACCCTGTTGGCGCTCTTCCACAAATATCATGTCCGATTAAACCTTCTTCGATGGTTACTTTCTGAATTTGAAACGGTTCGGTGATTCCTTGCCGTGCGAGAGCTTCGGAAACCCATTGAGGTACCCCGAGTTTTGAAAATGTTATTGACATTGCAGTTCCTATTCATTCTAATCAAGAGTCACAATGCTTATAAGCATTAAGGATCTCTTCGTATAGCAAACTGATAGTTCAACGTACGAAGTAGCAGCTCATGCGATCTGGCTCTTTGAGGATAGCTAGTTATTGACTCATATCCTCAACGTGATGGTCTGAAAGTAGAAAATATCGGTTTATGAAGATGGTCCTTTGAGGCTACTAGGGTGGATGTAGCAATGAAGCAAATCACTTTAAAGATTTTCTTCTATTTGTAGAGTCGCGTTGAGACATATTGTCACCTAGATTAGAAGAGTATGGACAACCTAATAATTTTACTTTGTGGTCTCGTGGCAGGGAGTATTGTTTTCCATTCAGCAATTGTTGCGCCTACCGTCTTTCGGACGCTAGGCGAACGTGATGCCAGTGTTTTTTTGCGAACTATTTTTCCGAAATTTTTTCTTTTCCTAACGCTTGTTAACGTGGTCAATTTCTTTTTGGCACTAATTGATGGTCAGTTCGGGGTCATGGTGATGGCAGCAATAAGTGCTGTGCTAATGGGCATAGCTTACGGAATAATCCCAATGACTAACCGTAGTCGGGACAAAGGGCTTCAACAACGCTTCACGCAACTCCACAGGGTAAGCGTATTAATGACCGTTGGCGTGTTATCCATCAACGTAGTGGCTGCTTTTCTCTAGACTAGACGCGAGATAATGTCAGCCTCGTACCCATGAACCTTTTCTACAAACAATCGATGATTTGGCGATAGCGAAGCAGAAGGTACTTGCTGTTAGGGTAATGAGGTGGACCCCTCAGTACCTATGCATCTTGCTCCGAAACCTATATTGCGGGGGTGGTCTCACAAAATTGCTTTAATCGCTGCCGTTGCACTTTGCCCTGTTCTTATTTCTGTTTCCCCAGATGCGCGGCTACTTTCCTCACTTTACTCCTTAGCCGTCATTGGACTCTTTGGAGTTAGTTCGTGCTACCACGGGTTTTCTTGGAGTGCTTCAGCCCATGATCTCCTGCGGCGAATTGATCATTCAATGATCTTTATAACAATTGCAGCGACCTACACTCCAATTTCGTGGCTTTTGCTTCCTCGTTCAGCAGCGATAATTGTGCTTATAGCAGTCTGGGTGGGAGCGGTGATCGGTGTTTCGATTATGATCTTCTGGCCGACTGCACCTCAAATTGTTCTGGTCCCCGTATTCTTGGTTGTCGGGTGGAGCGCCTTACTCGTGATTAACGATTTTTTTACCTCCTTGAGTACTGTTGGATTTATTTTCCTACTTTTAGGAGGTGCATTTCATACGGTCGGAGCAATTGTGTACGGCCTAAAAAAACCTGATCCATGGCCGACTATTTTCGGCTTCCACGAAATCTTTCATTTGTGTGTTGTGTGTGGAATCGCATCCCACTACGGAGTCATAGCGTTTATAGCACTCCCAGCAGCATAAACAACACTGTCCAATATTCAACGAGTAAAGAAGTCCTTGTAGTGGTTCGCGAAAAATTAAATGCATAGAACTTCCATTTAAATTTTGGATATTTAGTTACTTGTGAAGTTATAAGATCCTTGTAATCTAGAACAATGGATATGCAAGACCAAGCAACTTCAACAAAGGGCGTAGTACGGATAATAGGTGGTTTGGTCCAGCATGCTCAGACTTGGGGAAAGGTCTGGTTCGGTTTGATTTTCTGGGGATGCGTTCTTTACGCTGTGTCGCAACGAATTTGGCCTGAAGCTAATAACGCTCTTCTACTTCTCTGCTGTTTAATTCTTGGACTCACGAGTGGCATTTATGCCCATATCCGAGGGTATTGGCTATGACTTTAGATGAGACGCTCATTGATCTTTCCCCTAAAGCAGAACGAGCTGTGGCTCGCCAGTACATGGGCCGCATACAATGGGAGATGATCCTAATCGGAGTAGGCCAATCAGTCATCTGGATTACAACCCTGATTCTTTCTATCGTTGGAATTGTTCCACTATGGCTTGGTTTCGTTATCACAGCACTATGTATGTGCATGGCGTATCTGCCCTCTCATGAAGGGCAGCATGGGAACTTATCTGGACGTCAAGAACGCTGGAAGTGGATTGACCCACTCGTAGGGCAAATTTCACTTTTAGGTCTGAAACAATCTCATGAAGCGCTTCGAGTTACTCACATGAAGCATCATGCCCACACAAACGATCCTGAATTAGACACAAATTATGACGCTAGGGGCGATCATTGGTGGCAGCCTGCGATAGCTGTTCATAGAGGCGATACGGAAAACATTACTAGACATGCAGAACGAGACCCTGCGTTCTTCGAATCACTGGTCAAAGGAATCACACTCACGAAATTCCTTTCGTTAATCCAAATGATCATGGTCATCTTATTCCCACTTGAAACACTCCTTACATGGTGGCTACCATCCAAAATCGGCCTCTCATACATATACGTATACTTTGCGTGGGAGCCACATCGGCCAGGAACACAAACTGGCAGATATGCCGATACACGATTTTGGACAATACCTGTACCGCGCTTTGTATGCCATTCAATGCAAACACATGTTATCCATCACATGTATCCAACTATCCCTCATTGGGATGAACCTAAAGCTATGGAAGCTCTCCGGCCGTTCATGCTTGAACGGGGGGTTCCTGGAGCGCAACAAATCCCTACGCGTGTTCGCTTCAACCCTCTACTGGGCCAAACTTCCAAGAAGTAAAGTCATGAAACATGCAATGTGCGTGCTACTTTGTCATTACCTAAGGGGCCGGCTTCCATGCTGTCAGAGAAGTTGACTTTTTCTTCAAGATATAAAAGAATTTAACTGTATATATCGCTGATGAAAGTTGAGAATAAATGGCTAGTTCGTTCGCAGAGCATTATGGAAACGATGGGATAGTATCCCGTATAATTTCAGCACTTGAGGAGGCGGGTTTTGATATTAATAACTTGGAACCTGATGTCTTCGCAGGAGCTGACGAGTTTCATATAGGTGGGCGTAAAGGCAGTGAATTTGTCGCCAACGCATTAAACATGCAACCAGGCCAACATGTTCTCGATATTGGCTCGGGAATAGGCGGACCAGCCCGCTACATCGCAAATACGCTTGATGTTATAGTAGAGGGAATAGACCTAACCCCTGAATTTGTGGAAGCCGCAGTTGAGATAACTGAAATGGTAGGCATGACTGAGCAGGTATCTTTCCAAGTTGGTTCGGCTACATCAATCCCATTTGACGGTGACACGTTTGATGCTTCAACCATGGTTCATGTTGGAATGAATATTTCCGATAAGGAGTTGCTCTTCAGCGAAATAGCTCGCGTGACTAAACCTGATGGATCAATCGTGGTGTACGATGTCATGCGAACTGGGAAAGATGATCTAGTTTTTCCAATGCCGTGGTCCTCAACACCGGAATACAGCTTTGTAGACACCGTAGATGCATATGTGAAGGCTGCAGAAAACGCAGGACTGGAATTATTGACAGTTGATGATCATACAGAAATGGCTGTGTCGTTTTTTAATAATCCCCCATCAGAACCACCACCAGTAAATTTGGGTCACCTTATGGGAACGAGAATGCTTGAAATGGTCGCTAATGCAGGGAATGCAATTAGAAATGGCACTATAAGTCCTATATTGTTGCGTTTCACAAATTAGAGTTGGAAACGACTGGTGCGTTTCTCTTCCCCTATTTCTTCTGGATTAGTGATACTCCATCACCTATAGACAACATTGTGCAAGTCACTCGATCATCATTACGTATGTGGCTATTGAAATCTTTGATTGCATGTGTATCTTCATCATTTGCGCTTTCATCAATCACTCGTCCCGACCACAGGACATTATCAATGACAATCATGCCATGATTAGAAAGGCGGCTTAGAACTGCTTCGTAGTAATTCTTATAATTTCCTTTGTCAGCGTCTATGAAAGCAAAATCTATTTCCGCATCCTCAGAAAGGTTGTCAAGAGTTTCCATTGCAGGTGCGAGGACTAGTTCTATCTTGTCGTTAAGTCCCGCTCGTTCCCAGTAGGTTCGTGCAATCGCAGTCCATTTCTCCGAAACATCGCAACATAGTAGTGAACCATCCTCAGGTAAGCCGCGAGCTATGGAAATTGAGGAAAATCCTGTGAAAGTTCCAATTTCAACAGCAAACTTTGGCCTAATAGCCTTAACAAGCATGGTGAGGAAATTCCCCTGATCAACTGAAATCTGCATTCGGGAAACCCAACCCAATTCTGCAGTCTCTTCAATGAGCGCTTCTTGAACCTGATCAGCAGGAGCACTGTGCGACAGAATGTAATCTAGAAGTTCATCCTCTAAAAAGAACGAACGCTTGTCTTCAGCTTTCTGTTTCATAAAAAATCTTTTCATATCCTCAGAATAGTTTCATTACTGCAGTTGAGGAAACGGAAAGTAACTTATACGACGACAGTTTCATCATCGTCACTACTTACAATCTGTTTCATGAGGAGCCTATTCCCAAACCAGCAACCCACAGCAGCAGGAAGATAGGCAGTCGAGGCGCGCCATATCAGAACGGTAGCTACCACAAAAGCAATACGAACCAGTAAAAGACTTATCTTGTGTTGCTTCTGTGACATTTCTTCACGATAGATTCACTCCTGCTTCTTCCAACACGGTTACGTTAACTGTGACAACAATCACGACAATGCGAGCATGACACACGGCCGTC
>DLTU01000026.1:0-1817 GCA_002500385.1 Candidatus Neomicrothrix sp. UBA7828
GAACCATCAGAATCTTCTCGCGAAGCACAATACATTGAGCGAAATATTGAAGCTACCAGAACAGCTTATGGGCTCTCCGTAGGCGAAACCGGAAACATTACCGAACGAACCTTCATACCAAACGTTGAAAATGCATTGACAGCAGAAATTATCCAGCAAAATGCGAACACACTAAATAATCTACGATTACTAGACCCTGCGATCGTTTCGCCCACATTCCAAGCACTTGAAGTAGAAAGAGAGCAATTCCGATTCGCAGACGACCTTGACGTTGATCGTTACGAAATTGACGGAGATATACGAACAGTAGTTATCGCAGCTAGAGAATTAAACCTCGACGGAGTCAACTCAGGCTGGGAAAATCAGCATGTGGCCTTCACCCACGGATACGGAGTAGCCCTCGCCCCAGCAAACACGATTACTGCTCAAGGAGAACCTGATTTCGTCATCAGTGGCCTTCCAACAACAGTAAACACTGACAGAATAGTCGCTGACTTAACACAACCAAGAATATACGTCGGTGAAGAACTAAGTGGATACGCCATCGTCGACACAGAACGTTGTGAAATCGACTTCGCCCTAACAGGAGCTGAAGACGTCCAAACCCAAGACACAACTTCTTCAAACACCTGCGAAGGCAGCGATGGATCAGGAGAAAACCTATTATTCAAATACGACGGCAATGATGGAGTAAAAGCTGGGAACTTCCTTAGACGCCTAGCCTTCGCTCTACGATTCGGAGACTTAAACCCAATCTTCTCTGGATTAATAAATGGCGATTCTAAATTCCTTTTCAACAGGGACGTAAGCGAAAGAGCCAAAGAGCTAGCTCCCTTCCTCGAATATGACGCCGACTCATACCCCGTAATCATTGACGGCCGCATCAAATTCATTATTGACGCATACACAACAACAAGTTTCTACCCCTACTCACAAACAGCTGACAGAAACTCGGTTCCCGGAAACAGCGGGCTAGCTGCAGATTTCAACTACGTACGCAACTCGGTAAAGGTAGTCATAGACGCATATGACGGAGACGTTACCTTCTACGTAATAGATGAACAAGACCCAATTATCAATGCATACATGCAAGCATTCCCGAACCTATTTACCCTAGCTTTCCCCGAAGGCGGATCTGAAACAAACATGCCAGAAGAAGTAGCAGACCACCTTCGATACCCAGAAGACCTCTTCAAAGTCCAAACCAACATGTGGGGTCGCTACCACCTAGATGACCCAAACGATTTCTACGAAGCAGCCGGAGCCTGGGTAGTGTCACTTGACCCAGGAGACGATCTAGAAAACGCCCCAACAGCAATCGTCACAAACACTGGGTTTGTGACATTCGCATCAGGACAACGCATGGATCCATACTATGTCCAAATGCAAGTCCCCCAAGAACAGAAACAAGATTTCGTTCTCATGCGCCCCTTTGTCCCCAGATCAAGCGATGACAGCCGACAACAACTAGAGGCTTTCATGGTCGCACAAATCAATGAACAAGGACAAGGAAATCTCATTTCCTACACTGTTCCTGGTCTCAAAGTTGACGGCCCCGTTATTGCAAACAGAAGCATGCTTGCTGACCCTGTTGTAGCTGAAACAACGACACTACTTGGCCAGCGAGGATCAGGAGTCAAATTAGGAAATATGCTACTTATCCCACTAGAGGGGGATAACGGTGAAGAAGACGTACTACTGTACCTACGACCCATGTATGTGGAAGCAAGCGGAAGCCAACCTGCAGTCCAACAAATAATCGCTGCCTACGGAGAACGTGTCAGAATATGCGCATCAGTCGAACTCGTACTCGGAGC
>DLTU01000026.1:2146-4690 GCA_002500385.1 Candidatus Neomicrothrix sp. UBA7828
TTGTTAGTTCCCGACAACCAAGTCGGCGATGATTGCAGCAACGTAACTCCAATTAGCCTAAACGGATCTACCTCCTCTCCAATACTCCCTATTCAGGAAACAGAAGAAACTGATCCACAGACTGATAGCACCCCGCAAACTGACACCGAAACTGAAAATCCAGTACCTGAAAGCACTGAACTTGAAACACTACTAGCTCAAGCCCAAGAAGCATTCACGAACGCAAATGAGGCACTAGCAAACGGAGACCTAGGTCGTTTCCAAGACCTTATTGAACAAGGACAACAACTAGTCCAACAAGCCAATGATTTATTAGAGGCTGATAACTCGTAATCAGCGTGGCCCAGGACCACTCGTAGCGGGTCCGGCAAAAGCTTGAGCAATCTTCATCCAATCTAAAGCAGCATTTCCAAAAATGTTAAGGGAAGTGTCTTTAAGATTTCGCCTTTGCGTTACCAATAAACAGAAATCGAGTGCAGAACCGGTAACACTTTCTTCAGCGTCCTGCGGTCCAAATTCCCAGATATCCCCCGATGGACTCTTAAGTATCACTTTGACAGGAGTATCGATTGGCTCTTGACCCCGATTGATAAAGGACCACGAGCGGGTAATAAAACCTAACTGCGCAATGTGATGTAAACGATCCGTTTCATCTCGATCAAAATCGATTGCGTCCAAAATATCTTGGCCATGGGCCCAAACTTCCATCAAACGAGCAGTCAAAAACGACTTCGAACCCATGGAGGGCCCATACCAAACCACCCGACTATCAGCAGAGAGATTACGAGACTTTTCCGCAAGATTAAGTCTTGCTTCCCTCCATGCCTCTAACAATTCACTAGATTTCATAGCACGGTAGGGTGATAAAATTGCATCTTCTGCATTCTCTCCATGAGAATACATCTCTAAAAGGTCCTCAACAGATTCCTGAAACTTATCTGGACTAGCAATCGCTAACGCTGCTGCATTATCGAAATACGCTAGGTGCGCTATTTGATCTGCGACAGACCAACCCGGACTGGCCGTATCGAGATCCCAATCAGAGAGACGAATGTCTGAAATAATTCGATCAAGGGCTTCCTGTTCTTCAATAAGGTCAGAACGAACAGCACCTATATCCATGCAGTAAGACTATCATCCGCAGCCAAAATTAAACTTTTCAAAGAACCACGTTTAAAATACAAAACAGAAAAGTAAAAAGGCCCTTCAGGCCAGAAGGCGTTCCTAAATTCAGAGAATGGTGTAAAGAAAATGAAGAATTCCGTGACCGAAACGTTCGATATTGATGTACCGATCTTTGCATTTAGCCATTGCCGAGATGTTGTAGCTGCTGTGTCAAAAGCTGGCGGCTTTGGAGTCCTTGGAGCTGTCGGTCATTCTCCTGATGCTTTAGAGATTGATCTTAAATGGATTGAAGACGAGGTTGGTGAACACCCATATGGCGTGGACCTTATCGTTCCTGCGAAATATGAGGGATCTGATGAAGGGGGATTAACAGTCCACAAAATAGCTGACATGATTCCTGATGCGCACCATGAATACGTAACTCAAATATTAGAGAAATATGATGTACCTGAACTAGCTGAAACAAAGTCAGGCCAATTCAGCATGAAAAATGATGGGGCTGCGCCAATGTCAGCAGGAACCGCAGGGCCACAATTGGAAATAGCTCTTGCCCACAGCCCGAGCCTCGTCGTGAATGCGTTAGGACCTCCCCCACAATTTATGATCGACCGAGTGAAAGAGGCTGGACGGAAAGTAGGAGCTTTAGCTGGAAAAGCCCAACACGCAGAACGACATGTCAATGCAGGCGTAGACCTCATTATTGCTCAGGGATATGAGGCAGGTGGACACACTGGAGAAATCGGATCCATGGTATTGATCCCCGAAATTGTTGACGCGGTAGGAGATGTCCCTGTACTGGGAGCAGGCGGAATCGGGCGTGGAAGACAAATGGCTGCTGCTATGGCTCTAGGCGCCCAAGGAGTATGGTGCGGATCGGTATGGCTCACTACTGAAGAAGCAGAAACTCATCCAGTTGTAAAGGAAAAAATGCTACAAGCAACATCCTCAGACACAATACGTTCTAGATCAAGAACGGGTAAACCAGCACGACAACTTAAATCCGCATGGACGGACGAGTGGGAGAACCCAGAAACTCCCATGCCCTTAGGCATGCCACTACAACCAATACTAATTAACGATGCGATAGCAAGAATCAATAGGGCAGCTCACAAATCTGGTTCAGGTGCAGAAAAACTCGCGAATTACTTCGTAGGTCAGATCGTTGGAACGATGAACAAGACAAAGCCAACAGCGCAGGTAGTTTACGAAATGATGGAAGAATTCNNACAGAAGAAGCAGAAACTCATCCAGTTGTAAAGGAAAAAATGCTACAAGCAACATCCTCAGACACAATACGTTCCAGATCAAGGACGGGTAAACCGGCACGACAACTTAAATCTGCATGGACTGATGAATGGGAGAACCCAGAAACCCCCATGCCCTTAGGTATGCCACTACAACCAGTACTAATCAACGATG
>DLTU01000026.1:4802-7501 GCA_002500385.1 Candidatus Neomicrothrix sp. UBA7828
CAGGTCGTTTACGAAATGATGGAAGAATTCATTGAAGCTACAGAGTCAATAGCAACACAACTACAAGACTAATTGCCAAAGAAAAGGTACAATATAATTATTACCGAAAGGAACAAATGAGTTATTCCCCAACCGCTTACACACCAGTAGCCCACCTCCAAGAAACAGACCGAGTCGCTTTTATGGTAAAGGTCTACCAACACCTCGGAGTAGCACTTGCCGCTTTCATGGCCTTCGAATATCTATACTTTGCAAGCGGATTTGCAGAGTGGACCTACGACACCATAGCTGGAAGCAGTGGAGCATGGCTCCTGTTCCTAGGTATCTTCATGCTCGGAACATGGATAGCTACCCAAGCAGTTTATGATCTTGAGAACGTCGGAAGACAATACGGGGGCCTATTTGGCTTCGCAGCTGTAGAGGCAGTCATTTTCGCACCTTTCCTCTTCTATGTCTTCAATGTAAAAGAATCCACAGGAGACGTATGGGGCGCAGCTGTAGTAACCGCTATGGGATTTGCCGGCCTCTCACTAGTCGCATGGACTACCAGAAAAGATTTATCATTTCTCCGACCAATTGTAACGTGGGGAGTTATGGGCGCCATTATCCTCATTGTTGCAGCGCTCTTATTTGGTGCAAACCTCGGAACCTGGTTCTCAGTTGCGATGGTCGCTTTGATGGGAGCATCAATCCTCTACAACACCCAGAAAATAATGCATTCATATCCAGCACACGCTTACGTCGGAGCGGCAGTCACACTTTTCGCTTCCTTAATGACCATGTTCTGGTACATCCTTCAAATATTTACTGACCGATAGAAGAACTTACAAATTAGGGTTATCTCGCCAGCCAACAATGATGTGATCAAGCCACCACTGAGGCGCCTGATCAAGTAAATTGCCAAGATGCGAATAATCATGCCAACGAGAAATTAGCCCATTAGTAATCTCCATAACTGATGTAAATGGATGATCTATAACTTCCCCAGTATGGAAACGCCACTGCTCAACGTGCTCAGTCACAACTAAATTATTTTCCCAAATAATATTCTTTGGAAAATGTTCGTATCCCTCCAATGGCTCAATTCCCAAACGTAGACGAAGAATAATCTCTTGCGGCCCTGTCGCACCAACTGCATCTAACCCCACATCTGTGTAGTGCGCATCATCAGAAAAAAATGTTGCCATCTTTGCCCAATCACGATCAAAATGAGCAATCCAGTAGTTCTCTACAATCTCTTTATTCCCCATACGAAACTCCATTCCTATAGTGCATTAGAGCGCGCTGACTCATTTGGCGCAAGTAAACAGACTGACATATGGTTCAAGCATGGAGAATCAGTACGCCCAGATGGTCGACTTAGGACTTGGTGAATATATTACACAGGTTCCGTCAACCCGATACCCGATCTACACAAGAGGTAATGCTGGTGAGGTATGGCCAGAAGTTGCCTACCCATTGACAATTACATTGACCCGTAAAGCCGGTGAAATTGCTTCTGCACAAGCTGCGATAAATGCTGGCGTTATCACCCCAAAAGACATTAAAGATGGCCCCACTTGTTTTGGAGGTGTCTTCGCAGGTTACATGTACCTAAATTTATCTTTTGGCAGAATGATAGCTATCCGAACTCCTGGAACGACAATAGAAAAGAGTGACGCTACTTACTACGGATCAGAGCATGAGGCACCGGAATACGTTCCAAACAAACAGGACAAAAGCATAATTGCTAGCCTCAGAATCTTAAAATACGGCTGGAAAATGTTACATACCAGCGATCTCCCAGTTCTTCACCAAGATCGAAACTTAGTTTCACAATGGCAGAACCGGCTACCTGAAATACTTAACTCTTCAGACGATGTTCTCGTGGCAGCAATGCGTGAAATTATGGAACCAGCGAACCTATTATTCACTCACCATTTGGACATAACAGGCCAAGCTGGTGGAGCAGTGCAGCTTTTGTCAACTATTTGTGAGGAACGACTTGGTGATAGGTCTATCGCTTTAACACTTCTTGGTGGGCTAGGCGATGTAGATAGCGCTGAACCTTCTTATGTCCTTTGGGAGCTAGGAAGAATGGTTGCGAACAGCGATGAATTAACCTCACTATTTAATGCTGGGTTACTAGATCTAGAACTTCGTTTACGTCAATCAGGTATAGCACAAGAATTCATGGATAATTTTGATAATTTTCTTGAAGTATTTGGCAGTAGGGGCCCAAATGAATGGGAAACAGCATGTGAAACTTGGGGAACAAACCCCGCATCAGTTTTAACACTCATTGACCGAATGCGACTAACGGATGCCCAAAATTCTCCCAAAGTGCGTGCTTTGGAACTTTCGAAAAAACGAGAAACAGCGACACTCAATGCCCGTAAAGAACTCAAAGGATTCGGTTCTTGGCTATTTGAAAAAGCATTACATTCTTCAATCCTCTTCTCGCAGGCTAGAGAGAGATCCAAAACAACAATCGTTGATCTCATACATGTTGCACGTCTCATAACAAGAGAACTAGCAAATCGAACTGCAGAACAAAGAAAAAATGCAGAATTAATAGATCTCTGGTTCATACTCGAAAGCGAATTAGATGAATTTATAGATAACCCTTCCGCATTCGATGCAAAAATTAGCGAAAGAAAACGCGTAAGAGGGGAACTCTCAACTCGGATACCACCGTTTATCTTTGAAGGGAAAATACC
>DLTU01000137.1:0-5423 GCA_002500385.1 Candidatus Neomicrothrix sp. UBA7828
GAGTAGGAGTAGGAGTAGGAGTCATAGTTTTATTTTCAGTCCGCGCTTCTTCGTTACGATCATTCACTTCTTTTGCACATCCACTCACTGCAGTGATGACAAGTAACGCGACTAATGCCTGCAAGATTATTGATTTCAATTGTTTTTTACGCAAGGTTTGACCTATCTCTTCTGATCTAAAGAATAGATTTTTTTAATGATTTTTGTTTGAATTCCCTATTGATTTAATGTTTGCGCTAGGTTCTTCCTGTGTATAAATCACCAAACGCAAGCAGTAATCTCACTTCAATAAACGGGCAATCCTTGCCATTAAGAAGCTGGGTTACAAATTTCCATTTACTCCTCGTGGTAATTGACCCATTCTCCCATCAAAGCTCTTGGATAATCAATACAGCATCTAGGATACTTTCAAACTTTACCGGCGCTGATTGTCGTGTGGGATGGCTTGTAATCGGCGACGCCGAACAGGCTTCAAGCTTTCTTGGACCGCATTCCGACGAGTTCATCACTTTTATAGACCCTGATGGCGATTTCGTAAAGGAAGTTGGATTAACGCAAACACCTGGCATCATACACATAAACCAGGCACCTAAACTTATCGCCGCTACGCAGGGTTGGAATCCAGAAGAATGGAAAGCAATCGTCTCAGGATTAGCAGATCATATGCAGTGGTCTCGACCAGCAATTCCAGAAGAAGGAGATCCGACACCATACGCCGGCTCAAGTATTGGCGAGCATGGACAAGAGACTGATGATACATCAACTTCCGGATGTGGTAAGTGCTCAGTATGCCGAGCTGGCAAGCCCGAGAAGTGTCAGTTAATTTAGATCAGAAAAACGACAGTCTACTTTTTTGTGAAACCAATATTGAGTTTTTTCATTGGCCGAAGGAAGAAGCTGAAATGATGCACATCCTCCTCCGTTTCATCAATCAGATGTATGTCATCCATACGTTCCAATATGGCCTCAAATGCGGCAAGGAGCTCAGCTCTTGCTAACGACGCACCCAAGCAAAAGTGGTTTCCAAGCCCGAACGCTACGTGCTGATTAACATTGTCTCTCTCAATGTCAAACGTATCTGGATCAGCGAATACGTCACTATCACGATTCGCGGATGCGAATCGTGGCATAACGGGAGCACCCTCGGGGATTTGTGTTCCGGAAAGTTCTACGGGGCAAGCAGCTGTTCTCCAAATACCCGCCACAGGACTATCGAAGCGAAGGCTTTCCTCAATGAAGTTTTTTGTCAAAGATGGATCTGCACGGAGCTTTTCCATTTGTTCCGGATATTTCAAAAGTAGCAACATCGATTTTGATAGAGCAGCAGTTGTGGTTTCAAACCCTCCAGTAACTAATTGATGCATAAGGTCCTGCAATTCCTCCATAGTAAAGGGTTCCTCATCTTGGTGGGCGTGAACAATCAGCGAAATCAAATCGTCAGATGGCTCTGCCCTCCTCTTCTCAAACTCGCGTGCTAGGTGATGCTGAGCTTCGACCTCTAATTCAGCTTGTGTTATTGCTTCTTCTGGTGATAGCGGTCGTTGCGACATTGCAAGCATTGCATCCGCCCACCGTTTGAATGTTTCATATTCTTGAGCTGGTAAACCTAACTGCTCACAGATAAAGATTCCTGGTAACGGTAAAGCGAACTCTGAGACAAACTCGCATTGCCCCCTGTCTATGAATTGATCAATCAGCCCATGGGTGAGCTCATTGATTCGTGGCTTCATTTTCTCAACATTTCTATTTGTAAATACTCTCCCAAGAATCTTTCTATAGTGCGTATGTTCGGGTGGGTCAGTTCGCTGGAGCGTTCTTGCCTTCACCCACCCTCGCTCTGCGAAAACAGCAGCATGCGCTTTGGAGGCATCATTTGCTCCACCAGCTCCAGCTCCGGGTTGGCTTGAGAAAGTTTCAGGATTAGTGAGGGTCTCTCTAACGTCTTCGTAGCGAGTAACCATATATAAACCGGTCTCTGGCACTTGATAAACAGGGCATTGTTCTCTAAGTGTTGCGTAACTCTCAAACGGGTCGTCTTGAACAGCAGGGTCTAGGAAACTGCTACCTAATTGGAATTCTTGCTCCTTTATTGACACACCGAAAGAATAGCAATGAATCCGCAATTGCGTTAATTAAACATGATTACGGACCGATATTGGTTACAAGGTATCATCGGGCTATGAAATCTCACTTGAAAATCAGAATAGGATTTGGGCTCGGCACGCGATCTGAGGTGGAAAACTCTAGTAATTTGGGAGAGTTAGCCGAAAACTTAGAACGTCTGGAATTCGACTCACTCTGGTTCTCAGAAAGAGTAGGCGGCTCCAGTCTTGATCCGCTTGTTTTGATGAGTTGGATTGCAGGGCGCACTCAAAAACTGAAATTTGGCCCCTCCATAATGGTCCTCCCAGGACGGAACCCTGTGATTCTTGCAAAATCATTAGCAAGTCTTGATGTAATTTCTGAGGGTAGGCTTCTACCCGCATTTGGTTTAGGTGCAGCTGATACCGCTGAACACCAGGCGTTTGGGGTAGAAAGAAAAGATCGAGCCCCATGGTTTAATGAGGCCTTACCGTTGATGCGAAGACTGTGGGAGGAGGACAGGGTAACTCATACTGGTCAGAGGTTTTCCCTTGAAGGAGTAAAAGTTCTTCCAAAGCCAATTCAAAATCCGCTGGAAATTTGGCTAGGAGGGTTAGCTCCAAGTGAACTTCGAAGGGTGGGAAGATTAGGTGACGGGTGGCTTCCTAGCTTTTGCACCCCAGAGGATGTCGCTGCTGGAATACCCGTTATTGACGAGCATGCTGAAGCTGCGGGAAGACCCATAATCGATCGCGAACATTTCGGAACACTCATTATCTATACGTCCGATGGGAGTATGCCAGACCATATCGTACAAGCAGTTAGAAAGCGCCGACCCGAACTTGACCCTAGACAAATAGTCGTTCAGGGCCACCAAGGTCTTGAGAACAGGATAAAAGAATTTATTGACGTCGGTGCGAGCAAGTTTATTCTTGTTCCATTCATTGAACCGGACGATTGGCTAATGGAGTTAGAGAGCTTGGCGGAAGCCACGCTTGAACTACAAACTTAGAATCATCTAGTATTGGTCAACCCATAGCCTCATTAAGATCACTGATAAGGTCATTAACTGTTTCGATCCCGACTGACAATCGTATAAGGGACTTATCTACCTCCAGTGGGGAGCCTTCAGCTGAGAGGTGCGTCATTGTTGCCGGAATTTCAATGAGTGACTCAACCGCGCCCAATGATTCGGCCAATGTGAAGATTTCGGTTCGCTGCACTATGCTCCGTGCCTCCTCTTCTCCACCATTTACTGTGAACGAGATCATTCCGCCGTATCGTTCCATTTGCTTTTCAGCGATAGAAAAAGTTGGGTGAGTATCTAGACCTGGGTACAGAACTTCTTTTACTTTGCTGTGATTGCTGAGAAATGCAACAATCTTTTCTGCGTTGTCGCAGTGGCGATCCATTCGCACGCCCAAAGTCTTTATTCCTCGTAACAGTAAGTAGCAGTCCCATGGAGCTGGAACAGCTCCCACGGCATTTTGGAGAAAGGCCAACTCTTGATCAATTTCTGGACTGTTTGTGGCGGCGAACCCACCTACGACGTCTGAATGGCCACCTAGATATTTCGTGGCTGAGTGAATTACAATATCTGCGCCGAGTGAAAGTGGCTTTTGAAGGTACGGGGTCGCAAAAGTGTTATCTACAACTAATAACGCCTCCTTGTCATGAGAAAGCGTCGCGAGCAATTCAATATCAACCACTGATAGGAGAGGGTTAGTTGGTGTTTCGGCCCATACCATCTTTGTCTTAGCTGTAAAAGCAGCTTTCAACTCGTCAGGATTTGAAAGATCTGTTGTCGAATATGAGATTCCAAATCGTGTGAGCACTTTTGATATGAGCCGGAATGTGCCCCCATATGCGTCGTTACCCATAATGATATGATCGCCTGGCACAAGTAGGCGCAAAATTGTGTCTTCGGCTGCCATTCCACTGGCAAACGCCCGACCAAAGTCAGCTCCTTCTAGAGCTGCGACACTTAGCTCCAACGCTGAACGTGTCGGATTACCTGTACGTGAGTACTCGTAGCCCCTATCTTTGCCAACCGCATCTTGTTGGTACGTGCTTGTCTGATAAACAGGTACAGTAACGGCTCCTGTAACAGGGTCGGGTCTTTGCCCGGCATGCACGGCTTTCGTTCCAAACCCCCATTCTGGATTGTTGTTTTCAGTGGCCATCTCGTAATTTCTCCCTACTGCCCTTCGTATCTAATGTAGTCAGAAAATGTGAGGACGGTGCATGGCTTACCTTCATCCAAAACAAGAAGCTTTTGGGCCTTCTCGAGAATAGATTTTACGGTATCTATTGATTCCCCTATTCCTATGAATTGAAGGGGGTCGTCCATCACGGTTGAACATGCAATATTCATGTCCGGATGTTTGGAACTTGCTTCTTTGACGGCTTGGACGGTCAGGGTCCCCTTCACTTCCGCTGCTGATAATGGTAAAGGGCCTTGAGCAACAATTACTTGAGAAATTTGATGCTCTTCCATAACTTTCTGAGCATGCGCAACAGTGTCATCCGGTTGAACATGGACTATTCCGGCACTCTTTTCGCTCTTTGTATCCAATATTTTTTTTACGCAGGCTCCATCCTTGGATAAGAAGCCGTAAGTAATCATCCAATCATCGTTGAAGATCTTTGAAAGATAGCCACGACCTGAATCAGGCAAAAGGACGACTACCATATCCTCTTCAGTTAGTTCCCCTGCGATGGTAATCGCAGCATTCACTGCTGTTCCACAAGAGCCCCCAATCAGAAGTCCTTCCTTCTGAGAAACCTCTCGAGTTGTTTTGAATGAATCCGCATCAGATACAGCAATTACGCGATCTATTATCGAAGGGTCATAAGTTTCGGGCCAGAAATCTTCCCCGACTCCTTCCACGAGATAAGGTCTTCCATCTCCACCGCTGTAAACAGAACCTTCTGGGTCTGCGGCAATGATCTGGATTGAGGGGTTTCTTTCTTTGAGATATTTCCCGACACCGCATAGTGTCCCACCCGTTCCTGCTCCTGCAATAAAATGAGTTACTTTCCCGTCGGTTTGTTCCCATATTTCAGGCCCTGTTGTTAAATAGTGGGCATGAGGATTCATTTGATTGGCGTATTGATTTGGCCTGAAAGAATCTGGGGTCTCTTGTGAAAGCCGCTCAGCTGTCGAATAATAAGACCGAGGGTCATCAGGTTCAACGTCTACAGGACAAACGATAACTTCTGCTCCATACGCTTTCAAGAGATCAACCTTCTCGGGACTAACTTTGTCAGTCATGACAAAAATACAGTTATACCCCCGTTGCGCAGCTACGATAGCTAAACCAACACCAGTATTCCCTGAT
>DLTU01000139.1:0-5283 GCA_002500385.1 Candidatus Neomicrothrix sp. UBA7828
GAGACACAAGTAAATACCTTTCCTGAGGACCCTTTTGCTTCGTACTTCAGCGGAAACGTTGTCCAAATTTGTCCAGTAGGAGCCTTAACCGCAAAACCATATCGATTTAAAGCAAGACCATGGGACTTAGAAGAAATCGAATCTACCTATCCCAACCCACTCGGCGATAGAATCATGATCCAATCTTCACGAGATGAAGTTCTCAGATTCCAAGGTCTAGATAGCAATAACGTAAATTGGAGTTGGCTCACCGATAAAGACAGGTTCTCATTTCAAGCATTCCAAAGCGAATATAGGATTCAGGAGCCCCTTGTTCGTGGTTCAGGTCTAAACAAGCCGGATAAAAATGCCCAAGGTTTAGTTGCTTCATCTTGGAATGCTGCCCTTGATATGACAGCAAAAGCTATACAAAATTCAACACCCGAAAGAATCGCATTTGTCGGAGGGTCTCGATTTACAAACGAATCACAATTCGCTTGGACGAAGTTAGCAAAAGGTCTTATCGGAACAGATCATGTTGACGCTACTTTAGGCGACGATCTTCCAACACACGTTTTGCTCGGGCTTCCAAAGACAACAATCAACGAGATTTGCTCACCCAACAGCACAATTTTATTAATAGGTCCAGATCTCAAAGAAGAGTATGGAACACTTTACATCAGACTACGAGACGCAATCACAAACATGGGTGCAAAACTTATCGAGCTAACGCCAATCGAAACTGGGCTTAGCAATATAGCAACAATCTCACTTAGACCTAGACCAGGTGAAATAGCAAAAGTAGTCAATTCGATACTCACCGGGGAAGCCCCTGTAGAAATTGGTGGAGTAAGCAAAGAGTCAATCCAAGCCTGTCATGAGCTCATTCAAGACACACAAATAAACGTAGTCTTTGCCCACCACTCCATTGCAGAGTCAACAGAACCTATCACACAAGCCTTGACGCTTCTGAATGAAGTACCAGAAACAAAATTCTTACCACTTGTCAGAAGAGCCAACACTATAGGCGCCCTACACATGGGAATGGCACCCGGACAACTTCCTGGGCAGATATCTCTTCACGATCCGAGTAAAACAGGTTTAGCTGGGTGGTCAAACCTTCCAGAACAAGATGGAATGACGACGGACCAAATACTCGAATCTGCTGCAAACGAACAAATTGATGTGCTGTTCCTATTGGGAACAGACCCTCTAAGTGACTACAGAAATCCCGAACTCGCAAAGAAAGCTCTAGAAAAGACACAGACAGTCATAGCTGTCGATCTCTTCGTTAACCCCTCTGTTTATCAATCTGACATTATCTTTCCAGCTGCTGCATTTATTGAAAGTAACGGCAGTCACACAAATGTAGAAGGAAGAATAACCCCAATCCGACAAAAAGTTACTTCTCCGGGCACTTCACGACCAGATTGGATGATTGCAGCAGAAATAGCTGGGCGACTAGACAAAGATCTAGAAATAGAAAATCCTGAAGATGTATGGAAAGAAATCCAAGCTGCAAATCTAGGTCATCAACAAGTCACATTAGTTGACATCAACTCCACGCATGACGGAATCATTATCCAATTCAACACATCAACACAATTTCGAAAAGCAAACTTAAACATTGACACACGCCCATTTGATTCATACTCACATAGGCTCGTTCTCTCGAAGAAAATGTTCGACAACGGGACCATCACTCAAATGTCACCAGCACTCAAAAACTTTTCAAACCCATCCGAAGTATTTGTCAATCCTGCCGATTACAAAGCAATGGGAATTAATGAGGGAAGGCCAGTCACTCTCATTAATGGTGCGAAGAAGATAAGTATCACTATCAGGCCAGACCAAAAAATACCGCGTTCAATCGCCTTCGGTTATTTAAATCAAGATGGAGTTGATTTACGAACATTACTCACTGATGGTGCCGAAAGCATTGATATTCGTATAGACCCAACAGCGAAGGCTATTTAGATGATCTTTGCGCTCGATCCACTCTTCCTCGGCGATGCTGGAACTTTAGAAGTGGTACTAATTGTTATTCTTAAAGTGCTTGTTGCATTTACCGTTCTATTGATCACAGTCATGCTTTATATCTGGTGGATGAGAAAATTTATATCAGATATGCAAAACAGAGTAGGACCAAGCCGCGCCGGCCCATTCGGGATTCTTCAAACACTCGCAGACGGGATCAAACTATTCTTCAAAGAAGATTTAATCCCAAACAAAGCAGACAAATTCGTATTCAAATTAGCACCCTTCTTCTCGATAGTTCCTGCTCTACTTGTTTTCACTGTCGTCCCTGTTGCCGGAGATTTCAGCAGTGGTGGAGATGGAACCGTTACTTGGTTTGGTAATAAAACATTTGTCCAACTCGCTGACCCGCATATAGGAATACTATTTGTTCTCGCTATGTCATCAATAGCCGTCTACGGTATCATGCTCGCCGGATGGTCTTCAGGGTCAAAGTACCCGCTTCTAGGGTCAGTCAGAGCCTCAGCACAAATGGTGTCATATGAGGCAGCCCTCGGACTTGCTCTAGTCGCAGTACTAATGAAAACTGGAACCCTCTCAACCCACAATATTGCCTTAAGCCAGAACGGAGGAATTACAGATTGGGGGCTAGTAGTAACAGGCTTTGTTCCTTTCTTCATTTTCTTCATCGCAACCACTGCTGAACTAAACACTCCTCCCTTTGACCTAGTTGAAGCCGAACAAGAACTTGTTGGTGGTTTTCATACTGAATATAGCTCCATCAGATTCGCACTCTTCTTTATGGCTGAATTTATGAATGTGATCACCATGTCAGCCGTTATGGTGACTCTATTCTTTGGCGGGCCAGGTGGATACTACCCCCCATTTGGTCCAGCATGGTTTTGGGGTTTGGTGTGGTTTGTAGGTAAAGTATTCATCTTCGCTTCCGTATTTGTGTGGATGCGAGGAACACTACCAAGACCAAGATACGACCAACTTATGGACTTTGGATGGAAATTGCTCATCCCTCTAGCACTTGGTTGGGTCATGCTGCTTGCAACTCTGGATGTATTTAAAGACCGCGGCCACGACAGCGGTTTCTCGCAACTCCTTATTCTGGTTATCAGCGTCGTAACGCTAACCATACTCGCAGGTTTACTCATGAAATCTATATCTATTGGAAAACACAAGAGAGAGCTAGAAGGCGAAGAGGTATTCGGATGACAATGTTCACCTTAACTACGTCTTCTAATCATTTGGAGGAAAACAAATGAGCATCCTTAATTTTTTCAAAGGATTTGCCGTAACGCTTGGAAAACTCAACCATGCATCCGAATCAGGTGAAGTCGTAACCACACATTATCCAGAAGAGAAGAGAAGAAAACCAAAAAGACTACACGGTAGACATGTATTAAACCGATACGAAGATGGAATGGAAAAATGCATAGGGTGTGAACTGTGCGCCAGTGTTTGTCCAGCAAATTGCATATATGTCCGAGGTGCTGACAATGACCCCCAAAGTCCGACGTCTCCAGGAGAACGATTTGGATTTATCTACGAAATAAATTACCTACGATGTATCCACTGTGACCTTTGCGTAGAAGCATGCCCAACTCAGGCCATCACGGAAACAAAACTCTTCGAGTTCTCTTTCACCGACCGTAAGCAGGCTATTTATACTAAGAAAGAACTTGTCGTAGATGACACCGGTAGGCCCCAACATCTCCCATGGGAAGATTGGCGCCCAGGCGAAGACCAACATATCTCTGAATGGATGAGAGCAACCTCCCCATCTGGGTCTGCTAGCTACGAAGGCCAAATCCAATGGGCAGGAGAACTTGGTTACGGAGTACGCCCGTCTGAAACAGGGCAAAGCAGCGCACCTGAAGAACCGCAAGAGGAGCAATAGTGGAAGCTGTTACCTTCTTCCTCGCAGCAATCATCTCTCTTGCAGGGGCATGCGGCGTCGTCTTCTTAAAGAACCCAGTACATGCCGCTTTATCGCTTGTCGCCACCTTATTCGGGGTAGCTATCCACTTTATTAATCTCGAAGCATACTTTGTAGCAGCCGTGCAAGTTATTGTTTACGCCGGTGCAATAGTGATTCTATTCTTATTTGTGATCATGCTCTTGGGTGTAGATAGAGCGGAAAGTATTAAAACAGACCCAATTATAGGGCAGAGACAAATAGCTATACTCGCGGTCGGAGGGATCCTTGCGTTAGGAGCACTCATAGGTGTGGCATTCTCAGGGGATGTCACTGGGGTACCACCAGAGAACGCACAGAAATCTACATATGAGGGCGGAACGGCCATCAATAGTGACCACGTCCATGCAGGTGACGATATTCGGCCTGACCAAAATATCAAAGACATAGGTAGAGCTTTATTCTCAACGCGATACGTCTTTGCTCTTGAAATTACAGCTTTACTGTTAACAATCGGTGTAGTTGGAGCTGTTGTTCTAACAAGAAGGCCAAAAGGAGAACTTGATCCACTTCCAGATGATGACCCCCCATCAATTTATCGTGACAATGAAAACAGTAGTGACCTTGAATCAACACTTAGTGAAGAAACTGACCCATCAGACGAAACAGCAGCAGATGAGTCTGGAAAAGATGCCTCAGAAGAAACTGGGGTGCTTGGAGAATGATTTTAGGACTATCAATCGGGACCGGATACTACCTTACGCTCTCAGCACTTCTCTTCACAATCGGAGCTGGAGGTCTTCTAGTACGCCGAAACCCATTAGTTATGTTTATGTGCATCGAGTTGATGCTTAATGCTGCGAATCTAGCATTCATAAGCTTCGGAAAAGAAATGGGCGACCTAGGGGGACAGTTATCTGTACTCTTTGTTCTTGTAGTCGCAGCAGCCGAAGTGGTAATCGGTCTAGCAATAGTTGTGGCAGTGATGCGTAGAAGGCCTAAAGCCTCAGTCGATGAAGTTTCGGTTCTAAGGGGGTAGCATGACAAATCTCGTTTGGCTTATTCCTGGGCTCCCTTTAATTGGATTCACATTGCTCTTACTGTTTGGTCGACGACTAGGAGAACCTCAGGCTGGCTGGCTGGCTACAGCAACTGTTAGTGGCTCATTTTTAGCAGCAGTGGCGGTTTTCTTTGGCCTTGCAACAAAACCACCTGAAGAACGAGTCTATGAAATCACTTTATTCGAATGGATTCCATCAGGTGAGTTATCAATAGGCCTTGGGTTCCTAGCAGATCCATTGTCCATAACCATGGCACTATTCGTAACTGGGGTTGGAGCTTTGATACACATGTACGCAATTGGCTACATGCATGGAGATCCAAAATTTTCAAAATTCTTT
>DLTU01000061.1:0-4122 GCA_002500385.1 Candidatus Neomicrothrix sp. UBA7828
CGCTTGCCAGACGGCACACGAACTTTCAGTCCCTGTCATGGCGCACTGTCGCGGAGCGCAAAGCGTTAAAGTATGTGCCGAAGAGGGTGTCGATTTAATACTTCATGCTTCCTTTATGGATGATGAAGGTCTTGAAGCTGTGATATCTAATGGCGCATCTATCTGCCCAACATTCACATTCTTAGCAAACCTTGCTGACTTTGGATCCAAAGTTCAGGCTAGCCCAGGAATGGAGGATATTTTTCGGGGCGAAATTGAGCAAACCGCAAAAATGATCCGCAAAGCCTATGACAATGGAGTTCGAATTCTTTCAGGTTCAGAAAGTGGTTTTGCATTGACACCATACGGACACTGGCATGGTCGTGAATTAGAGATCTTCGTTGATTCTTTAGACTTGACTCCTGTAGAGGCAATTACCACAGCTACTAAGAATGGCGCTTGGGCAATGCAAATGGAAGACCAACTAGGCACGATTGAGAAAGATAAGTTAGCCGACATCATTATTGTCGACTCCGACCCCACTGAAGATATAAGAGTGTTAAATGATAAGAATAAAATCTCAACCGTTATTATTGATGGGAAAGTACTAAATCTTTCAGATCTTTGGCCGATTCACGAACCACTTGCTGGCTGGAAAGTTGGCAACTGGGCTGGTGAGATTCTCACTTGGGATAAGGCCTATAAGTAGCTGAGATTAGTTGTTGAGTTGAGCTAAAGTCAGCCTCTCTCTCCATTCACCCAAGTCAACATAGTCTCGCACACTAATTATCTTCTCTTTAAGCAAATCAAACTCAAAAACTCCATTGCATTGAACGGAATACTCAGTGCCATCTATCCAGAATCTATCAACCCTTTCTAGCCAGGCTTTATTCTCTGCATAGGCTGCGCTTAAGATATCCCATTGAACCTTTGAGCTTTTGCTAATAATCGGAGAAAACATCAATTCAATTTCTTGAATGCCGTTAGAGGGAGGGTGAGGAACATTTTGCCACGAAGACTGCTCATCAAAGAAAGACATAATTAGCCCTATCTCTCTTTCCGACAGAGCGTGGAGAAAACTCTCAACTATTTCAACTGGTTTAACCATGCTCAGGAACCTATCCTGAAATAAGTGGAATCGGAAATAGAAAAGAAAACAAGTAAGAGAATTCGTCTCACTTCATGGGCGCATGTTCGAGAAGCATTTCGTTCTAAAGAGTTAAGGCAAGCAGGCTACTCTGAAGGAGCAGTAGTCATGTCAGGAACGCTTTTAGACCTTCATGGTAAAGCCCACAGAGAGCGACGTAGAGTTGAGAATAGGCTTTTCAGGCGAGAAATCTTTAGCTACTGGGAGCATGAAGTGCTAGGGAGAACCATTGATATAACCCTTAATCCTTTTGTCCAGTCTAAGCAAGGTGACTTATCCGTTATTGGATACAGATGCGCAATGAACTTGACAGCAACAATTGCGGGCATTGACCAAGACCCTTCAGACGCACAGCAAACAGAGACTCTCTATGGAATCGTCAAGAAATTTAGCGAAGGAGCGACTCTTCTTCATTCAACAAGAAATAAAGATCAGGTGCGTCAAGAAGTACAAGAAGCTATGAACCAATTCGCAAAAGGCTTCTTTGATCCGAGCAGAGAAACTAGAGAGAGACTCATAGAGGAATGCAACGATGGAAAAACAAATCAAGATGATCTACCTAAAGATGTTTTGACAACGTTATTGAGAAACAGAGAACAATTGGGGTTAACCGACGAAATCATTTTCCGAGAAATTTGCTTTTACCTTCAGGCTGGAGCTCACTCTACGGCCAATGCCTTTGCACATACCGTTGATGACATTTTAAATTGGGGCGAACAATACCCAGACGATCTAAATAAGGCAAGAAAAGACCTTTCGTTTGTTCAACGCTGCATGCACGAATCTCTCAGATTGAATCCTGCTAGCCCGGTTGCTTTAAGGCGCCCTCTTAGAGATGTGGAACTATCAGATGGAACTTTGCTGAGTGAAGGAACCGAAGTCACCCTTGACCTCATGCTGGCGAATAGAGATAATGAAATCTTTGGGGAGAAATCCGATAGTTATAATCCATATCGAGAAGTCCCAGAGGGAATACCTCGTTGGGGCATGAGTTTTGGGGCAGGAATGCACGCTTGTGTGGGAGCTGAGCTTGATGGTGGCCTAGAAATTGACCCAGACAGACCAGCATCGGAGGCTCTTTTCGGAACAGTTGCGATAATGGCGCACGCATTGCTGTCTGCAGGCGGCAAACGGGATCCAAATAATCCACCACAGCACGATCCTAATTCAGAGCGTAAGCATTTCAGCACCTACCCAGTAATCTTTTGAATTGACAAACTTTAAAGGATTAATCAAGCTATTAATGGAAAAGGGGAGACATGACCGAGATAGTAATAACTACTCCAGATGATGCTCGAGAAGTGTACAGGCACAAGCAACTACGACAAGCGCTCTATGATGCCGGTGAAGTTGTTATGGAAGATGTCGTTGTTAATCTTCATGGAGACGAACACAGGCAACGCCGTCGACTAGAAAATCGACTCTTCCGTAGAGACACCTTCTTTGAGTATGAACGAGATATGTTCCCAGCGATTATTCAAGACACCGTTGACCCATATTTGGAGAGTGGAAAAGCCGAATTAGTTGATTTCGGGCACCAACTCATGATGAACCTAGCTGCACTCACAGCTGGCGTAGACCGCCCTCTCGGAACTTACGAGGAAACGAGTAGGCTATACGACTACCTCACAACCTTCATCGAAGGTGCAACGCTAGGCTTTTACACGGGCGATGTCGAAGCAAAGCGAACCGAAATAGAAGAAAAGCTTGAAGCATTTGATAGAGAGTTTTTGGAACCTGGAATTGCACTTCGGAATGACTTATTAGAAAAATTTGAACGCGGCGAAATTGACGAGGAAGAACTTCCGAGGGACGTGCTTCAGGTCCTTTTGCGCAATCAGGATAAAGTTCCGATGACACGAGAATCGCTTAGGCGAGAAATTGCTTTCTATCTGCTAGCAGGCGCGCACACGTCAGCTACAGCGTTAACGAGAGTAGTCCACAATATTTTCAAATGGCTTGAAGAGCATCCAGAAGATCAGACTAAAGCCTACAGCGATAAAGTATTCCTCCAAAAAGCCACTCATGAGACAATTAGGCTCCAGCCGTCATCACCAACTGCAGCAAGATGGGCGTTAGAAGATATTGAGCTGAAATCGGGTATAAAGATTGCAGAAGGAGACAAAGTTGTCATTGACCTCGAGACTGTAAACCGTGATAAATCAATATATGGCGATGACGCTGAGGAATTCAATCCCAACAGAAACCTAGAGACAGGTGTTACCCCATGGGGTTTGAGTTTTGGGCAAGGAATGCATGCTTGTATCGGCCAGGACTTGGCTGCCGGGCTAGTTTTTGACACAAATTCAACTGAAGAAAACCATCTCTTTGGCCTCGTGCCTGTGGCAGTCCAAACATTATTTCTAAATGGATGTAAGCCTGACCCAGATAATCCTCCTGAAATGGATGATTCAACCACACGACCTTATTTTGGAAAGTATCCCGTTGTATTCAACTAAAGGGGAATATCTAAATGATCGGAATTACTATTATTATAAACAGAGTTATGGGAGAAAGAACAAATGAGTGAAGAAGCGCCTCTGCTCAATGACGAAGCGGATCACCCTCATGATGTAGTCCTTGAACATTCCAAAGGTCGGGTAGTGGCTATGGACTCTGCGAGATATGTCGATTCTCGAAACGAGGGACGCGATGTAGTTGTTCCTTCCTCATATCTTGGCGTTTTGCCCGCGCGCCTTATTGCGCCTCACCGTCCCCGTGCTGTCATCGCCCATGACGGGTGTATAGGAAAAGATGGAGCGGGTATAGCAGGCCTATGGTACCTCGAGGCCTTGGGAATACCAGCTGCGGCAGCTGATGGCATGACTGCCGAACTAGGGAATGGTATTGATCTTTACCAAACTGGATTAATTTCACGAGTCAATATCCTTGCCGAACGAGCTGGAGTGCTGGAAGGTATGACCGTTAAGGAAGCTTCCTTGTTGCTACTTGAGAATGATCCAGGAGATGTTACCGCAGGTACAAAGATTCGTAGA
>DLTU01000184.1:0-5338 GCA_002500385.1 Candidatus Neomicrothrix sp. UBA7828
TCCAATTGTCGTAGGTCAGGTCAGGACCTATTCCTTGGATGATTGGGTAAAAGGTCGCTGGCCAGGGGTCAATAACGCCAAGTGAGTCATCTGCTGGGGCTGGTTCCCCGAAAAACCAGCGATAACGGAATGGGGCTCCTGCTTCCAACGAGTCAACTCCAACGTTCATCGTAGTTATACCAAATGCGTTCGCCCATTGTTCTTGGTCGTATGTTCTTGCAAACGCAGTTGTATCCGCTAAAACACTTCCGATGTGTACCCATTCAGGGAAATACCCCTGAGCTGTAGCTTCACGAGTGAAATCTCTCATTGCAATTGGATCAGAGCTAAAAAGCACACTCGTGACCCCTGCTGACTTGAACTTTGAAATTGCCGAAGCTGCGCTTTCCTGTAGTGTTGCTGGGTCAAGCGCATAGGCTACAGTTTCAACGACATCAACTCCGTTTTCAGCGAGTTGATTCTCAAAATCTTCGTTATTCTCAACGGATGCTTCGCCGCTCTCTATGTAGAGTCGGCCGAACACTCTTTCCTGATTGTGGTAACTTTCGTCTCCGGCATATTCTGCGGTTCGTCCAGCGAGTTGTTTAGTAACGTATTCAACTCCCATGAGGGTGTTTTGTTCTCCGCTCATTGAGAAAGTCCAACTGAGCGGGTCAGCTTCTTTATAGTAGTCAATTTGTTGACTCGGACCGCAGGCAAGGCATGCGATTCCTCGTGAAACAAGCTCGTCTTCAAACGCGTTCGTTAGATTTGGACCGTTCCAGACCATGAATGGATCATATTCTTCAGCTATTTTTACGGCATCTGCTCTCGCCGAGATGGGATCCGCTACGTTTCCTGTTCCTTCATAAAAGATCAAGTTGACCTTTCTACCGTAGGTTTCATAATAGGTTTCATAATATTGGAGAAGTCCTCGCAAGCTTGCTTCTGCATCAGCATTTGTATCATCATTTGCTATTGGACCAGTGATGTAGTTGAGGATGAAGTCATTCTCTTGCCATCGCCAATACACAATAGTTATTGAATCTTCAGTTACGCCACGAGCTGTTGCTCCTCCATTATCTCCAGAGAAGGGAGCGAAACATTCGGGTGCTCCAACGATGGGCAGTTTCAGCCTTCCAGTTTCGACATCGCATCTATCGCCCCACTCAATGTCTGTTAGACAACGAGTTTGCGCCTCTGAGAAAAACATCACACCAGGAAAAAGGTCATCCCTTGCATCACCAGCAGTAGGGCAATCCTCTGCTACTTCAAGAACTTGAGATGGGGCGGGGGTCTCCTCTTCATTCGGAGGCGTTTCTGGTTCTCCATCTCTTGGTTGGGAAGAACTGGAACTTTCTGACTGACTTGAAGCTGAGTCAGTTGACTCGCTGCTACCACCACAACTTGTTGCTAGTAATGCGATTGTTGCGAGCCCAGCAAAAAGTATGACCAGCTTTTGTAGCGGACTTTCCATTCTCGTACTGTTTCTTTTCAATTTCATCTCTGCCCCCGGAAGATTTGATTGCTTTGAACATTAGTGCATTTTTTTTCTATTGGGAATTACACGGTTCCGCTTCTTTGAATTGTTTCTTTTGAGGACCCTAAATAAGAGGATACGACTGAGGGATTACTCAGAACCTCATCAGGTTCACCTTGAGCTATAATTGTCCCTTGGTTCAGGGCTATGAAACGGTCAGATAGGCCTGCAAGAAGAGCTATATCATGTTCAATGACCACAAGAGCTGCGTTCATTTCATTTCTTATTCTTTTAAGGACTGGCGATAATTGCTCTGCTTCCTTTTGTGCGATTCCACTGGATGGTTCGTCAAGCAGAACAACCGCTGGTTTATGCGCTATCACGCAGGCTAAGTCAACCATGCGCCTTGTTCCGGTAGATAGTTCGGAGATGAATTTATTCTCATATGCTCCTAGCCCCATGAGCTCAATGAGGTCATTAACTTGTTTACGGATTTCCTTTTCACTGCGTGAGACGTGCGGTAGGTGAAGGGCTCCAGAGATCGGATTCTTCGCAGATGTAAATCGTTCTAATGCTACTGCGATCGTTTCTGCCACAGTTAGTGATGGAAACAGCCTTGCATCTTGAAAGCTTCGCCCGAGACCTAATTTTGAACGTTCAGATGGGCTTTTCTTCGTAATTTCCTGACCCAAGAGTTTAATGGATCCTCCTTGAAGTGGGACGAAGCCGCTGAGGAGATCGAAGAGCGTTGTCTTTCCAGCTCCGTTTGGCCCCATTATCCCAATGATCTCATTTGAATCCACATCAAAGGTCACTGAACTAACTGCTTGGATCCCCCCGAAACTTCGTGTCACATTCTCTACTTTCAGGATAGTTTTGCTGTCTATTTTGCGTGGCTTGAAACTTTCATCATCTGCTGGAAGTGAGGTGTTATTGAGGAAAACAGAGCGAAGGAGATCGGGACGATTTAGAAGTTCTTTAGTTGAACCATCGAAACGTATTTGTCCTTTCTCCATGAAATAGGCTCGATCAGCAATTGTGAGAGCTAAATTTACAGATTGCTCAACGATAATGATAGCCGTTCCTTGATCTGCAATTTGCTTAATGACAGGAAGTATCCGTTCAACTACTGCTGGTGCTAAGCCCAACGATAATTCATCAATAAGAAGTACTTTGGGCTTACTGTGCAGCGCCATAGCGAGGCCAAGCATTTGCTGTTGCCCTCCTGAGAGATTTGCTGCAGGTTCATCCAATCGTTCGGCTATCTCAGGAAACATTTCTAACGGGTTTGCAATTGTTCCGTCGAAGGACTCTCCTGTTGCTCTGTTAAGCCAACGAGAAGCTGAAATATTTTCTTTCACGCTTAAGTTTGGGAAGATTGCGTGACCGCCAGGTAATTGAGAAACGCCCAAAGCTGCAATCTCGTTAGGTGGAGCGTGTGTTATATCACGGCCATCTAAGACTATTGCTCCTCGATCTGCTTCGGTAACTCCTGATATAGCCTTGAGTAATGTTGATTTACCTGCACCATTTGTTCCCAGCAGTGCGACAATTTCTCCCTCTGCGACGTCAATATCTATACCGAAGAGTACTTGAACTTTGTCATAACTGACCTGTACATTTCTTGTGAGTAGTAGCTTTGCTTCTCCCTTCTTTCTCGCCATTGCTGCTTCACTTCTAGCTCTCGCTGAGGAACGTACCTGTTCGATATCATTGACTATTCCCTTTGCTGCCGAACCCATTACGAGCGCCCCAATGAAGAGGATTGGGGTCATCAGAAGCATACCCTGCCGAATCCCCCAGTTATCACCGACCCAACCGACCAATGGGAGTGCGAAAAGACCAGGCAATGCCCATAACGATCCCATACTGAATCCCATAGATCGTGCGCGTGGGGGTATAGCTAACGAGAGAGCAGCTAAAAGTCCAGGCCCTACGATAGCTACAGAGAAACTAATTAAAGCTTGAAATGATATTGCCATCCATACTCTTGGCGATAACGCTAGTCCCGCTGCCATTATTGATGTAATGGTTGTACTTAGCGCTAAAAACTTAATTATTAGACCTGGATCCCTAGCTACAAGCTTTAGACCTATTGAAGCCCCAACAGCTAATCCTCCCAACTGCGCAGGTTCCACTGCTGCAGTTATGATACCGCGAGCCCGTTCATCAAGATTAAAAACCTCGTCATAGAACAATGAGGTTAGAGTTGCGTATCCCACCACTGCTACGGCAACGAACGGGAGCGACGCGAAAAGCCGACGCAATGTGTCGACTTTCCAACATAGACGCCAGGCTTCAGTCATAGACGGAGGCTCTTCTGCTAACTCCGCAACATCTTTGTCTGCTCCTGCGGCTTCTCTCTCAAATCTGCCACGAATTGGTTCCTGAAGGCGAAACGCTAAAAATGCAAGAATAAATGTGGGAATTGCGAAGATTAAGAACGGGACGCGCCAACCGAAGAGGTAGCCAAGTGTCCCAGCTAATAACGATCCGAGAATAATTCCGACTGAATTTCCCGCGCGATGGAAAGAGAAGACTGCTGGTCGTTGGTTTGGAGCATACCAGTCAGCAAGTAGTGAGTTGTGCGTTGGATCTATTACCCCTTTCCCAATAGCTGACCCTGATCTCATAAATGCCAAAAAAACAATCGAGGTAGCGAGTCCTGTCATGAATGAAAAGGTTGCCCAAGCTAGTGCTCCTATTATGGCGAGGTGAACGCGATTCATTTTGTCAGCAAGCCCTGCGATCGGTACCTGAAGGGCAAGTGAGAACGCTAAAACAACTGCTACTAACGTTAGGAGTCCTTGGAATCCCAGACCAAAGTCTTCTCTGATCTCAGGGGTTAGGATCGCAAACGCTGTTCGGTCAAGTTCATCTACCGCGTTTAATCCGAAGAGAATTATCAACGGGTACACAGGGGAATCTCCGAACATTAGCGAATATCTAGCTTTCATCTAAATCTCCTTGCATTCGAACATCGTCAGGAAGAAGGTCATCAGCCACAAGGCTGGGAACATGTATACCTTTTTTAATCGCAAATTGTTTCAATAACCAGTCGCGGAATCTATAGATAAAGGAACTAATGCCTCCAGGAGCAATCAGAAGCACAGTCAATATCCCGAAACCGGTTGCGAAGATACTCCAATCTCCTCGAAGCCACCAGACCGTCCCGAACAAGAAGAGAGAACCGATCATTGCTCCCAATGGTGAGCCTATTCCTCCAACAATTGCGGCTATGAAAACTCGTATTGATGATCCGAGTCCTGACACGTCTGATGCAGGCACGAAAGCTTGCTGATGGACTACGTGTAATGCCCCAGCACAACCAGCGAGAAATCCGGCTATTCCAAATGCCATGAGTTTGGCGCGTATGACTGAAACTCCAAATGCTCCTACGCCTTGTTCGTTATCTCTTAAAGCCAGCAGCACGCGTCCTGTTCTGCTTTGGCGTAAACCTTGTACAGCTGTGAGCGCAAGGATCAATGCTACAGCAGTGACGAAATAGATAGCTCGTGTAGATGAGTAATCTATGTTCCCGAATATTGGGAGTCGTTCAACTCTGTCTGAGTAGGACGGCACCCAATCAAAAAACCGTGTATTCAGAAAGTAACTTAGCATGGCAAGTTCGAAAGCGAAGGTGGTGACTGCTAGATAGAGTCCCCGTATACGTAGTGCTGGGAGACCGACGATAATTGCTAGTAATGTTCCAAAAGTTCCAGCCGTGAAAATCGCGAGGATTAAATCTCCGTCCAAGTCGACGATTAATTTTCCTGCAATAGCTGATCCAGTAAAAAAGAAGGCCATTTGCCCTAGTGAGATTTGCCCACCCCATCCCGTCAAAACAACTAATGACAACATCACAATTGCGTATACGCA
>DLTU01000033.1:0-2636 GCA_002500385.1 Candidatus Neomicrothrix sp. UBA7828
TGTCAAGAGGCCCGTCAACTTCAGCATGTAAACGGTAGTAAAGATTCCTATATTCCTGTTCATTGTTTTCATAACTTGCACGTACCGCTCGTTGCGGTCCGTACCCAGAGTAGTAAGAATTCTTGTATGCAATCTGAGCGGCAGGTTTTGTAGATAGGTCCTCATAACGCGTTGGAGGTGCAGGGATATCTGGTGGATCAAGTTCAGAAGGGGTGATGGGATTAAATTCAGGTCTCCGCATAAACACTGGTAAAAGTACAATATCGTGTGGGTTAACAAAGCTAACCACTAAGAGAAAAGGCTTCTGAGCATCCTTATCTCCTAAGTTTCGCTTCAAATATCTATCCTCGAGCCATTTAACTGTTCTGTCGGCAATTAAGGGGTCACGAATGAAACCTGAATTAGCTAGAGGTGCTCCATGGGGTTCTGGCCCGACCCAACCTGAGAAACCAAATTCGTTGAGGGGATTCTTTGATAGGTAACGATCAACAGCCTCCTGAAGAACAGTTCCATCAGATGTATTGGTTGCTAAAGAGTTACCTGTATTTTCGTCTATAAGATCGGCATGGCTCATATGCCACTTACCATCATAATGAGTGTCATATCCTGCTGCTCTAAACCAATGACCAATTGTTGGAACCTCACGAGGGAGTAACCACCTCATCCTAGAGTCATGCTCATCTTTACCTAATCCATTGGTTTGTGTTACACCGTGTACATCCGGGAACTGACCTGTAAATAGCGTCGGTCGACTCGGCACACATGCTAAAGAACCCGTGTAATGCCGATTGAAACTCACCCCGTTTTCTTTGAACCAATTTCGCCCGGCAAGTGTTCTATCACGCCAGTCGAGAATTTCTGGTGTTTCATATGGCGGAATTGCTCGCTCTTCGTCAGTCATGAAAATAATTACATCGGGCTGGTTTGGATTATTCATTTCGTGATTCCAATTTCTTAATCTTTTGCTCTAAAATGGATATTTGGTTTTCAAGTTTCATGAGCGGCTTTACACCCTCAATATATCCTTTTAGGTCTTTCAGCATTCCCGTATTAATTCTTCCGAATGCTAGGCAAGCTAAACCAGCAATAGGGGTGACAGGTCGACGAATGGGAATTATTTCAATTGTTAGCGATAATTCAACACCTATCTCGCTTGGCTCCAGGGACCAAGTATTCAGAACCTGTTTAAATACGGGAGGTAATCCTTGTATTTCGTAGGATAAATGTCTTAACTCTTCCCATCTTATTACATGCTCGGTAACTGAAGAATTGCCACTTTGAATTCTGCGGCAAGTTCCCACCCCTTTAAGTTGATCAGATAGAAGACAAGAATGTGAGACGTTATCAGCCCAGTCGGAAATACTCTCAAATGATGCCAAAACATCCCATACCTCAGAAACGGAACTAGCAATATCAATTTTCTTAGTAATTTCAGGCATCAGACTCCTCGGATAGTGCAAGCATAATAACGTCAATTATTTTGAACAAATTTCTTGTTTGAAACTAATTCACCTGTGAGGTTTAAGAGAATAGGGAAATCAATCGTAGTATCCGCTGTGCACAGAAATTGCAGGAATATCCTGTTCCTCGAACATTACAATATTCTTTGGATCATCATCAAAAACTAGGATCGGGTTGAAAGAAGCAGCTTCAATTTCACCGATTGCCAGAAGCTTCATTTCTGCAGAGCTGAAGTGATCTTCCTTTGAACGCATGATCAGGGCATTCCAACTGACGCCGTGATGATTTAGCCAATCAAGAGTCTCTGACTGGACCGTTACAGGACGTGCAGTGAGAATAATTACACCATGCAATGTATTAATAAGATTAATGAGTTTTAACCCCGAGGAAATCGGCGGGTCCTCATTACAGGCAGAGAAGAACCCGTCCCAATCCTTTTCTGCACCCTTGAGAAAGTATTGACGATGAGACGCATCACTAATAACTCCATCAAGATCAAAAATAACTATTTCACTACCTTCAGGAATATCTTTATTCCACGTCCATACTGGCATTATGACTCCACATGGGATTCTTTAGTCACGGAAATTCCCAAATTGTAATGGAATCCCGAAATCATTATCTTTAAGCGTATTGATAACAGTTTGTAAATCGTCTCGCTTTTTCCCTGAAACACGGACTTGTTCACCCTGAGTCTGTGACTGGACACCCTTAAGGCCAATTCCTTTAATAAATTTATTTATTTCTTTCGACTTCTCGGAATTTATGCCCGAGGTCAGAGCAATAGTTTGCCGTCTCCTGCCTCCAGAGGCATCTTCAACCGCTAGATGATTCAGTGCCTTAAGAGAAACCTTTCGCTTAACCAGTTTTTCTTCAAGAACCGTTCGCAAAGCATTTAGTCTGTCATCTGAGGATGATTCAATATTTATACTTTCCACTGAAAGCTCAATGGAACTGTTGGTATCTTTGAAATCATAGCGCTGTCCTACTTCTCGTGAAGCCTGATCTGTTGCATTCCTAACTTCCTGCATAGCGACAGTTGAAGTGATATCAAACGTGGGCATGGGGGGTCCTCTCTTCTTTTCTGTCCTCTAAGTTATTAAATCTCATGACGTGAGATCAACTTAACGCACTAAATAAATGGTTGAAACAAAACAAATTAATTTTCTGAGCGC
>DLTU01000033.1:3072-3229 GCA_002500385.1 Candidatus Neomicrothrix sp. UBA7828
ATCCTCCCCGGCCCACAAAATCTTACTAAGCAGGTCGCTCAAAGATAATAAAAAATCTTACTAAGCAGGCCGCTCAAATATAATAATCTGAATCTAAAACTATATTTACCTATTTGAGGTTGGGAGCGAGTCGTCATTATGGCATCATAACGAATAG
>DLTU01000098.1:0-5955 GCA_002500385.1 Candidatus Neomicrothrix sp. UBA7828
CTTGTTCTCGCAATTGTGACAAGCCTGTTCTTGATCCTTATTGGTTTCATAGCTATCTTAGCTGCCTGGTTCTATACAGGAGGATCAAAACCCTATGGTTATTCAGGGTTTGGAGAGATTTCAGTTTTTGTTTTCTTTGGGTTAGTAGCGACTGTGGGATCTTCGTACGTACAAAGCCAAACCATTGAATCAATTGCTGTCCTATGTAGCGTGCCGGTAGGTCTTTTGGCTTCAGCGCTTCTTGTAGTGAATAATTTCAGAGATATTGAAACTGACTCAGAGACGGGCAAGCAAACATTTGCGGTTCGGCTAGGTAAAGCAAAAACCCAAATGCTCTTTACGCTTTTACTCCTAGGATCTTTGGGGATGTATGTCTTGATAGCTATGCTGTACACCTACCTTGCCCTCATTACGCTTTTAGTTATCCCACTATCTCTGAAATTGATTAAGGATATTTACACTAAAGAAAGCGCTGAAGAACTTATAAAGATACTTGAGAATACAGCAAAACTTCACTTGATGGCTGGAATTTTGCTTTCAATTGGCTTGGTATCAGGTCTTTGAATTACGTAATTTGATGAATCTCGAGACGATTTCCAGCAGGGTCATGAAGAAATGATTGGAATGAGGAACCTATTGGCTTTGGGGGAGTTACGGTTATCCCAGCATCAGTGAGCAGTTTGTATGTTTCTTTAATATCCTCTACCAGTAGCGCTAAATGCTGACCATTGTCTTCGGGAACTATAGTTTCTCGTAGATGGATTTGAATTCCATCATTGGCTTGAAGCCAAGCACCAGTCCTGTCGTTAGGTTTTGCAACTTGTCGGAGGGCAAAGTATCTAGAATAAAAGTCAACAGCATCTTCTATGTTGTCGACGTTTATAGCAATATGGTGAATCCCCAATATCATGAATCTCTAGGTTTTTTCTCCAGTAAACAATTGGGCTGAGCCTGGAGCAAACAGTTTTCGTTCTACCTGCTTAAATCCGGCTTTTTCAATCATTGCCACTATCTCCTGATGCGGTGGTAAGTACGAAACAGATTTTGGAAGGTAGGAGTAGGCAGACTTGTCAGATAACAGAGCCCCGACTTTTGGAACGATTCGGTCAAAATATATGTGGTGACCCCAGTTTAAGAATCTGTTTTCGGGCTCGGCTACATCAAGGAAGCCAATTCTTCCACCTACCTTGAGCACGCGAGAAACTTCAGCGAAAAATGTTTCCAGCTCAGTGAGGTTCCTTAAGGCGAAGCCACAGGTAGCTCCATCAACTGAAGCATCTTTGATGGGTAAACTCAACACATCTGATTGGCAGAGGGGTGAAGAGGATCGTCCTGCTTGCAACATCCCCATTGAGAAGTCAAACCCAAGTGGAACCATTCCGGCATTTTCAAGTTCGCAGCAAAAGTCTCCGGTTCCACAAGCTAGATCAATCACTAAAGAATCCTTTTCTAGTTTGAGAGCTTGAACAGTTTGGTTTCGCCAACGAACATCTAAGCGAAAGGTCATGATTCTATTCACAAAGTCATATCTTGGGGCGATGCGATCAAACATGCCTTGAACTTTCTCCGCCTTTTCATCTCCTGTTGGGAGGTCCGGATTTAAGTCCATACACACATCGTACTAATCAAAATATGTTTAGACACTATTTCTATAGGCTCTATTGGTGGAGAAATGTGTAAATCCAATATCTTCATAAATTCGAACTGCGGGCTTATTATCTGCCTCCACGTATAGCATCCCAAGGTCTGCTCCCACACTCGAGAGGTAGTTCAGGCCTGAGGTTGTAAGCGGTTTACCAAAACCTCTTCCATGGAAATCTGGGTCAACTGCTATTGCGTAAATTTCCCCTAGTACTAGGTCTTCTTCGTTGTGTACCTTCGTCCAGCAAAACCCTGCAAGGCGATTTTCAACTTCTAATAACAGGAAGCCCTCGTTATCAAACCATTCCTCTTTGAAAGTGTCATTTAGCTTCAGTGAATCTAGGGAGCCCTGTTCGGGGTGCCAAGAAAATGCTCTCGAGTTGACCTCAAGAAAAGCTTCATCATCAACGCCGCAAATGAATGGCCTAGTTGAGATACCCTCCCCGTTTGGAGGAAATTTGCAACGCATTTGCCAAAGATCGCGATAGTTAAAAAAGCCAATATGCCTCATTAAATCGTCATCATCTATTTGTGTATCTTCAATCCAAATTTGGATCAAGGAATCTGTAGGTATTGACGTTTCTCTTAAAGCTGCAGCCAATTCAAATGTGAGCAAATCGCGACTGAACCCCTGAGGTACCGTCATGGAAAGGTCAAAGCCAAAGGGAGTTTCATCGGAGATAAGAATATCCATATCATTAAGTTACTGCCCGTAGCCGTACTATGTTGTGAACATGGCTAAACCAAGAACGGCTGAAGGGAGGTGCAGGAGAACTAATGAAGAACTGAAATCTACTTTTCCTGAAGCAGAGTGTGAGCTGGAATTTGAAACGCCTTTCCAATTATTGGTTGCAACCATACTTTCGGCGCAGGCCACAGATAAATCTGTGAATAAGGCAACGCCAAAACTATTTGAAGCCTATGGAACCCCTGAGAAACTAGCGGTAGCAGAAGTTGTAGAAATTGAGAAGGTAATCAAGACCATTGGCCTTTTCCGGTCAAAAGCTAAGAACTTGCAAGGGATGGCTCAAAGGCTGTTGATGGAATATGGCGGAGAGGTCCCTTCCAGTATGCACGATCTGGTAAGTCTCCCCGGTGTAGGAAGAAAGACAGCCAACGTTGTTAGAAGCGTCTCATTGGGATTACCGGGGCTACCAGTTGATACGCATGTCAGTCGGATAGTTCAACGACTTGGAATTACTCAAGAAACTGATCCGGTAAAAATTGAAAGGGCAGTGGGCTCTATGTTGCCAGATGACGAACATGGTGAGTTTAGTCTTAGGGTTATCCTTCACGGAAGGCAAGTGTGTTTTGCTCGAAAGCCTAACTGCGTAGAATGCGTTCTGAATTATTTTTGCCCAGTCGCTTTCAAATTTTAAGCTCGCTAGAGGCTCTCCTCAGTCGTCTCGAGGCAGCGACAAGAGATCTCTCGACTTCAAATAGTTCATGCGAGCTAGCTTCCAACCCGATCTCCTCCAAGGATTTAGCAGCAGAAATTACCCTTGAAACAAGATCAGCAATTTGAAAATCAATAGATGACAGCTCAGCTATATTCTGTTGTTTCAACAATTCATCACTTGACATATTAACTTCTTAACCTAAATTCCGGCACAAGTCACTTTGTAGGGGTATACCGTATAAGTGTGCTTAAACGAATAGACCTCAACCAAGAAGATATTGATTCCATCAGTTCAGCCCTTTCGGCTACATCCCCAGCAAACGATGATGTTGAACAGACTGTTTTGGCAGTAATCAACGATGTGAAGAGTAGAGGAGACGATGCTTTGTGCCACTATGCAGAAAAGTTTGATGGCTTCATCCCCGAAGACTTTCGTGTCAGTGACGCTGAAATTGATGAAGCATTTAAGAACTGTGAAGCAGGCCTGATTAAGGCTATGGAAAAGACGGCCGGGCGTGTTAGGGAATTCCACAAGACCCAATTACATAGCGGTAGATCATTCAACGAAGGCAATTTAGAAGTTCAGACTGTGTATCGCCCTGTGACTAGAGCTGGATGTTATGTTCCAGGGGGGAGAGCCTCCTATCCGTCAACTGTGCTGATGACTGTAATTCCTGCAGTCGTTGCGGGTGTGAGAGACGTAATCATCTGTACACCACCAGGGCAGGATAATAAGATTAGCCCAGCAGTATTAGTAGCAGCCCGAATAGCTGGAGCTAGCTCCGTCTTCGCAATAGGAGGAGCGCAAGCTATTTCTGCTATGGCGTATGGAACAGAAAGTATAGCCGCAGTCGATGTTATCGTTGGGCCTGGAAATATCTATGTTGCCACTGCACAGCGGATGGTCTCACAAGACGTTGGGATAGCCGCAGCTTTTGCTGGCCCGTCGGAAATAGTTGTGATCGCTGATGAGACGGCAAATCCCAAATTTGCTGCAATTGACTTAATAGTTCAGGCAGAACATGGTCCCGATGGTCAGTCATGGTTAATATCACCAGACGAAGAAACTCTGGAAACCATACTTAAAGAAGTCAAGGTTCACGTAAATAAATCAAAGAGGCGACAAGAAATCATGTCAACATTTGATAGAGGCGGTTTCGCCGTTCTCGCTAAAGATCTATCCCAAGCATTCGATGTTGCGAATACAGTTGCTCCCGAGCACCTCCAACTGATGATAGGAAATCCAGAAAATTGCCTTTCTCTTATTCAGAATGCCGGAGCTGTGTTCATGGGGAATATGGCACCTGCGTCAGTGGGTGATTATTACGCTGGGCCATCACACGTATTGCCCACCGATCGAAGTGCACGCTTTGCAAGTGCGTTAACGATAAGTGACTTCGTTAAAGATATCCATATCATTTCAATGGGTGCGGATGGCCTCAGGGAAGCTGCTGAGACCATAACAAAAATTGCAGATGCAGAAGGCTTGGACGCTCACGCTGAATCAATCAGACTCCGAATCGAGGGACTAAATGACTTGGCCTGATATAAGAAATGACCTCAAGTTAGTTGAAGGGTATCATTCTCCTCAAGTTGCAGTAGAAGTGCGATTAAATACCAACGAAAGCCCGTTGCCTCCCCCTAATCAGTGGATTAGCGAGATAAAAGAGGCAGTTACCACGATTAAATGGAATAGGTACCCAGATAGGAGCGCTTCCGAATTAGTATCTCAGTTAGCTCAATCCCATGGCGTGCAATCAAATAATGTCGTATGCGCAAATGGTTCAAACGAAATTATCCAAGCCATATTTCTTGCTTACGGGGGAAATAAACGATCCGCAATAATTTTTGAACCGACCTATGCAATGCATGCCCAAATTGCCAAAATTACTGGTACTGAGATTATCTCTTGCGATAGGAACGAATTCCTTCTATGTGGTCGCAATGGATTGGAAACTCTAGAAACAACCAAGCCGAACATAGTATTTCTCTGTTCACCAAATAATCCAACGGGAGTGGTTGAACCGAAAGAAACAATCATTTCTGCTTTGGAGTACTGCTCTAAAAATAGTTCGCTTCTAGTTGTTGACGAGGCTTACGGAGAGTTCTCTGACTGGTCAGCGATAGAACTCGTGGATAATGGTGCACCAATGGTTGTAACGCGAACTTTCTCAAAAGCTCATGGTTTCGCTGCAGGCCGGTTGGGATATGCCGTTGGTGCAACTCGTCTTATAGATGGAATGAAGGAAGTATTGCTTCCCTACCATTTAGATTCTTTTAAGCAAATAGCTGGAATAACGGCACTTAAATATAGAGATGAAATGACGCAACGAGTCGAATACCTTAAGTCGCAAAGGGAAAAGGTATCCGATGAACTCAAAACCCTCCCTCTTCAAGTTTGGGATAGTGCTGCAAACTTTATCTTATTCAAGCCGCTAGAGACTGTTGACATGTCTGGTAATGACCTTTGGAAAGCGCTTGTAAATGATTCAGTACTAGTCCGTGATTGTTCAAACTGGCCAAATTTAACTGATTGTTTACGAGCTACAATAGGCACGGAACAGGAAAATAACTCGTTTATTGACTCACTAAAGGCGATACTAGGATAATGAAGAAAAGATTAGCCACCTTCAGGCGTGAAACTAAAGAAACCCTAATTGATATCTCATTGGATTTGGATGGTGTCGGTAGAACGGAGATTGAGACCGGAATCCCATTTTTTGACCACATGCTTGATCAGTTAGGACGTCATGGAAATTTTGACCTAAGTGTAAAAGCCAAAGGTGATTTAGAGATTGATGCGCATCACACCGTTGAAGATGTTGGTATAGCCATCGGAACGTGTTTCAAAGAAGCAGTAGGAGAGAAACTAGGAGTCCAGCGGTTTGCTAGCGCATCGTGTCCGCTTGATGAAG
>DLTU01000078.1:0-6509 GCA_002500385.1 Candidatus Neomicrothrix sp. UBA7828
AGAAAAGCATGTGCATAAAGAAGCTGGGATGAAAGAAACCATCGTTATGGGTTGTTTGCCCATGGATTATCCGAACCCACAAAGTGCCCTCCCTGATTGGGAAAAGGTTGAACATCCGTCAAGCAGTGAAGACGGTCCGATAGTCGCCTTACATGTCGTGAAATTTAAAGATCGCACTGAGTTAGGTGAAACTCCAGAGAAAATGGCCGAATATACCTCAAAAGCAGTCACTTCCGGTACGAAGCATGGTGTTCGTATCTCTGGTTGGTTTGGTGTAGAAGGAACAATTGTCGGTGACGGTAGAGAATGGGATCAAGTCCGATTTAATGCTTTTCCAAGTAAGGCGGCTTTTATGGCAGTAATCCACGATCCAGCAAGACTGGAAGCGCAAAAAGCACACCGAGAGCAAGCAATCTTAGACACCTATACGTTGATAGTTCGAACAACATTCGACCGGATCAAAGAATCAATAGAACAACAATAAACGAATGAGAAAGCTTTCAGTTTGATCGAATTCACTACCTATCCAATTCGACAGCAGACAGAGGAATCCTGTTGCAAGCCGATGGAGTAAGCGCAGTTCCGAATTTATTCAGCTGTCGGTGACGCAACCATTAGATGCATCTTCAACGAGACGGATGTATTTCCATAAGGTGCCTGAGGTAGCTTTGAACGGTGGTGCCACCCATTGCTCAGCTCGGGCAGTGAGTTCGCTGTCGCTAACTTGCACAGTCATTTCATGACTCTCATCGTCGATTGTGATGATATCCCCATCACGAACCAGAGCAATAGGGCCGCCCTCTTGTGCCTCCGGAACGACGTGTCCAACTATAAAACCATGGCTACCACCAGAGAAACGCCCATCGGTAATCAAAGCAACATCGTCAATGAACCCAGCACCCGCAAGAGCGCTGGTGGGTGTAAGCATCTCTGGCATTCCTGGCCCGCCTTTGGGTCCCTCGTAACGAATCACGATTACATCACCGGATTGGATCCGACCTTCTTCGAGTCCAGCGATCATATCCTCTTCAGAGTCAAAAACACGAGCCGGTCCTGTGAAGGTTAGACCTTGTTTGCCCGTGATCTTTCCTACTGAACCTCCAGGCGCAAGGTTACCGCGCAGTATTGAAATATGACCTCTTGATTTTACTGCAGTATCGAGTGATGAAATAACGTCTTGGTCTTTGAGAAGTGGAGGAATTTCAGAGAGGTTCTCGCCCAATGTCTTTCCTGTTACTGTCATCTGGTCACCGTCAAGCATCCCCTCATCAAGCAGGTACCTCATCACAGCAGGAACACCACCAACGTCATGGAGATCTTCCATCACGTACTGACCTGAAGGTTTAAGATCAGCAAGCAGTGGGACTCGTGAACTTGTCGCAAGCCAATCGTCAAGGTTCAGATCTAATTCGAAGGCACGGGCCATTGCTATCATATGTAATACAGCATTTGTTGACCCACCAAGTGCCATGGTCACCACCATTGCGTTCTCAAGAGATTCGCGAGTTACGATCCGGCGAGGCGTCAAACCTTCTGACAGAAGCATTTCCATCATTGCCCCAGCAGTAACACATTCCTCAATTTTGGCTGGATCCTCAGCAGGGGTGCATGACGAGTACGGAAGGCTTAAACCCATTGCTTCAATAGCTGTGGCCATCGTGTTTGCAGTGTACATTCCGCCACATGCACCAGCCCCAGGAATTGCGCATGACACAATGGTCTGTCGTTCCTCTTCGGTGATTGTTCCTGCGAGGAATTGTCCGTAGCTTTGAAATGCAGAAACAACATCAAGTTTCTCTTCAACGCCTCCAATCGTGCCACAGCCTGCACGGATTGTGCCACCGTAGACCATGATCGCCGGCCGATCTAAACGACCCATAGCGATAACACAGCCAGGCATATTTTTATCACACCCAGGCAGAGTCACAAGCCCGTCGTACCACTGGGCTGCCATTACAGTTTCAATCGAATCAGCGATGAGGTCGCGACTCTGTAGCGAATAAGACATGCCGTCGGTTCCCATAGAAATACCGTCAGAGACGCCTATAGTGTTGAATCGCATACCGACAAGGCCCGAATCAATCACGCCTCGTTTAACGTGGCTACCAAGTCCGTCAAGGTGCATATTACAAGGGTTGCCCTCATACCAGCATGCTGCAATGCCTACTTGAGGCTGATTAAGGTCAGAACGTGAAAGGCCAGTTGCTAAAAGCATTGCTTGAGAGGCACCTTGACTCTTAGGCTGAGTGATTCGTGACGAGTGGAGATTCATCTGTACTGGTTTTTCATTCATCAGGCCCCATGTCCATTATTCCTTCGTTGATACGGCAGGTTACCAGACTTTACAGGCTTTAAATTGTGAAACTCTGAAAAGAGTTGACGTAACTGCCTTGTAAAAGGAGTCTTAACCTAGTTGATGCCCCAAAAACCTCTATTTTTTCCTATTTCATACGCTTCCTTTGTCATCCACTCAAATTTGCCTTCTCTAACTTGAGACGAAGATACTGAGTTGATTTCTTCGGGGACCGCTAAAAGAATTTCCTGAGGGACTTCAATATTATTGCGCGGAGCAACTGCCAATTTAGGTAAACGCCGCAAACATTCCGCCATATGCGTCTGGTTTCTATAGAAAGACAAATCATGTAATTGCGCCCACTTGTCTGCGCCGAGAATCACCAAATCATACCCTTCGGCAATATCAGCAATCAGTTGTTTTCGAGTTTCTAGCACACTAGCCTTAGGAAACTGACTTAGAGATCTCTCCAAAATTTCTATTCGGTCAGCGACTGAGGGGACAGCCAATTTTTCCTTCCCTAACGCAACTGTAGAAATAGCGAGGTGTATCTCAGAAATGCTAAAGCGTCTGATAGCGGAATTTACAATTGCAATGTGTCCTACCGTTGGGGGATTGAACGAACCTGGATAGACGGCTCTCATTATGGGACCTCTTCAGTTACAGTTTGATCCTTAAACGCTTGGTACACAACGAGTAACGCAACCGACAGAACTGCTGTCATAACAATAGCTATAGGCACAATTCCAGAATTTTCATAAACTTTAGCTCCAAAAATCGCACCAAATAATCTTCCCAATGCCCAACCAGCATATACGAACCCCATCATCGCTCCTCGAGCAAATTTATCAAGTTCCGTGCAGGTTGAAAGCATAGATACTATTACCGATTCTGTACAAATGAACCAAAGCGAGATAAGGAGTAAAGCTAACCAAAGAGAAGACCTTCCTAGAGGAAGGATAATGGATAATGGTAATGACAACATAAGTGCGTATTTCACCACAACTACTTTCCCAATCTTGTCACCGATTAATGCAACTCCGCCAGAGCCAACTAATTCAGCTAAACCAATAATTACTGCTACGAAGCCAAGGCCTGAGGTTGAGATATTGTGCTCGTCTTCAAGAAAGGTAGCAAAGGTTACCAACATCATCATGTGTCCTGCCCCTAGGGCGATCATTGCACAGATTACTTTTTTTGCGGTGAGGCTAAGACTAGACCTGTTTTCATGTGAACTTATAGGCGTGTTTGCAGGGAGTCGATGGTTGAAAATAATGCCGATAACGACACAAAGAATTGAAATTACGATGAATGGTGTTCGCCACGTTCCTGCCCGTATGAGAACGGAAGCTATTGGCATTCCAATGATAAATGATAGAGCCCACGTGGTTTCTATCATCCCTATAGCCCGAGATCTGTGAGCATAGGAAACTGATGCGCCGGCCCATGCACTGGATCCTATATCAAATGAATTTTTAGAAATTGCTGTTAACACTAATGCGAATACAAAGAGTATGAGCCCAGAACTTGCTCCATGTAGTGCGGCAGCCATTCCAAGTCCAAAAGCTCCTACAACCATGGCTTGCTTCGTGCCTCGCTTATCTATTAATTTTCCTAGAAGCGGGCTTGTCATCTCTACGAGGTCGCGCATCGCAAGTGCTGTTCCCAATGTCCCAGTGGTGACTCCTAACCCGCGAGATATTGTTGGTAAGAAAGGGAAAACTAGTCGATAAGCCACGTTTGAAATAAACCTTCCAAACGTAATCAAGAATAAGCCTGAAGGTAAATCTCTTGAAAACCTTCTAAAGTAAGCCTTTTCTTTCCTGTTTGTTCCCACAAGGAGAGGCTATGCCCTGAAAACCAAACGAACTACATAAAAGTCAAGGAATTATTACTTTTGTAGAATATGGCGATTTCATGCGTGTACTGACAAACAAGTGGATACTGTAAAGGGGTCAGTAATCAATCGTTTTGAGGAAGCGGTATGAAAACTAATGGCGGAAAAGCCTTAATGAAAAGCCTTGAAGCTCAAGGTGTAGAAATAGTTTTTGGTCTGCCTGGAGGCGCAATTCTTCCAGCATATGATCCTCTTCTTGATTCATCAATTCGTCATGTCCTTGTGCGTCATGAACAAGGTGCTGGCCACATGGCAGAAGGTTATGCTCATGCGACAGGTTTGCCAGGTGTTGCCATAGTTACAAGTGGGCCTGCCGCAACGAATATGGTTACACCCTTAGCCGATGCAATGCTTGACTCTGTTCCGCTTGTTTGTATCACCGGACAAGTTGCAAGCGGCGCTATTGGATCAGATGCTTTTCAGGAATGCGATACTACTGGAATCACGATGGCCGTTACTAAACATAACTTTCTAGTAGCAGAGGCCTCGGAGATACCTCAAGTAATTCATGATGCCTTCCATATAGCGACTACAGGCAGACCAGGGCCGGTACTTGTTGATATCCCAAAGGATCTCGTGGACGCTAATAACCCGGTATCGCATTTTGATGATTACGAACCCTCCGGACATGACCTTCCTGGGTATAGCCCGATTCAAATACCAGATCATGCTTCAGTATCAGAAGCAGCAGAATTAATTTTTCAATCAACTCGGCCAATAATTTACAGTGGTGGGGGGATACTAAAAGCACGTGCTGCTGACCAGTTACGAGAACTCGCAGAGTTGCTCGATATCCACGTTGTGACGACGTTGATGAATAGGGGAGGCTTTCCGGATGATCATCCCCTTGCGTTAGGAATGCCCGGCATGCACGGCAATTACACTGCAGTGACGGCGATACAGGAATCAGATCTTTTAATCACGCTTGGAGCACGGTTTGATGACAGAGTTACGGGTAAAGTTGACGAGTTTGCACCCGATGCAAAAGTCATTCACGCTGATATAGATCCAGCAGAGTTCAATAAGGTACGCTCGGCTGACGTATCGATACAGGGTGATGTAGGTCAAACAATCACAGAACTTATCAAAGCATTGAAACAGCTATCTGAAACTAAAGATCATCCCGATCGGTCATCATGGAAGTCACAGATTAGTGGATGGAAAGAGCGTTTCCCGTTGGTTTATGACGAGTGGCAACAAGGGGAAGGTCTCAAACCCCAATATGTCATTGAACAATTACGTGATAATACACCCGATGATACAATCGTTGCCTCAGGAGTTGGGCAACATCAAATGTGGGCTAGTCAATTCTGGAAATTCAATCATCCCTACACATGGATTAATTCAGGAGGTTTAGGAACAATGGGATTTGCAGTTCCTGCTGCAATTGGAGCAAAAGCAGGGAAACCGGACCGAATGGTTTGGGCGATAGACGGTGATGGTTGTTTTCAGATGACAAATCAAGAGCTCGTAACTGCAAGGCTAGAAAATTTTCCAGTGAAAATTGCAGTATTGAATAATGGTTATTTAGGAATGGTCCGTCAGTGGCAAGAACTTTTTTATGATGAACGTTATAGCGAAGTTCACCTCCAGCCTGATTTGCCTGACTATAAGAAACTTGCTGAAGCAATGGGATGTGTTGGTATCCGAGTTGAATCACCCGAGGAAGTAAAGCCTGCGATTGATCAAGCGAATGAAATCAATGACCGGCCAGTTGTTATTGATTTTCGAACCGAAGCAAGCGAGAATGTTTACCCGATGGTTCCTGCCGGCAAGTCAAATAGTGATGTGATAGTTCATCCCTCACAAGGAAATGATTGATCATGGCAGAGCAATTCCACACCCTTGTCGTCCGTGTTGAGAATAAGCCAGGGGTGCTCGCTAGAGTCTCGGGCTTATTTGCACGAAGAGGATTTAATATCCAATCACTCGCAGTAGCACCTACTGATAACGAACTTTTCAGTCGCCTCACCATTGTCGTAGATGCAGAATCAGCACCTATGGAACAAGTCGTCAAGCAACTAGACAAGTTAATCAACGTGGTGAGAATTCAAGAACTATCTCCTGATGACTCTGTGAGCCGTGAACTGATTTTGGCAACTGTGAATCTAACAGAAGGCACCGAAGATAACATCATGCGTGAGATAGAGTCTTTCGACGCTAATGTGCTGAGTGTCGGAGATAAAAAAATTATGGTGTCACTTTCTGGCCCTCCCGACGTTATCAATGAATTTGAAACAGTTCTTGAAAAGTATGGAATAGTTGAAGTGCAAAGAACAGGAATAGTGGCCCTTGCGACAATCACACAATAAGTAACTA
>DLTU01000078.1:6829-13599 GCA_002500385.1 Candidatus Neomicrothrix sp. UBA7828
AAGTAACTAAACGAATAAAGGAGACAAAGTGGCAAATATATATTACGAAGCAGATGCGGACAGAGCTCAAATTGACAGTAAAAGAGTCGCCGTACTTGGTTATGGATCTCAAGGCCATGCTCACGCCTTAAACTTAAAGGAATCAGGAGTAGAGGTTGTTGTAGGGCTACGCCCAGAATCGGGATCGGTTACTAAAGCCCAAGAAGCTGGTCTCACCGTAATGAGTATTGATGAAGCATCAAAGTGGGCGAATGTAATAATGATTCTCCTGCCCGATACTGAACAAGCGGCAATATATGAGAGTCATATTGGCCCAAATATGGAGTCGGGAGATACGTTGATGTTTAGTCACGGGTTTAACATTCGATTTGATCTGATTACCCCACCTAGTGACGTGGATGTTGTTATGGTGGCACCTAAAGGACCAGGGCACCTCGTAAGAAGAACCTATCTAGAAGGCGGCGGGGTTCCTTGTCTTATCGCAGTTGAAAATGATGCATCAGGGAATGCAAAAGAATTCGCTTTGGCTTATGCAGATGCAATAGGGGGAGCTCGAGCAGGTGTAATTGAAACAACGTTCACTGAAGAATGCGAGACTGACCTTTTCGGAGAACAAGTAGTTCTGTGCGGAGGTCTCACTGAATTAGTCAGGAGTGGTTTTGATACCCTCGTGTCAGCTGGCTACCAGCCAGAGATAGCGTATTTTGAATGCCTCCACGAACTGAAACTCATAGTTGACCTAATGTACGAAGAAGGCATAGCAGGAATGCGATACAGCATTTCAGATACGGCAGAATATGGTGATCTTACTCGCGGGCCACGAGTTGTTGACGACCACGTTCGTGAGACAATGCAAACTATCTTAGATGAAATCCAGTCAGGAAAATTCGCAGAGGAGTGGGTTGCTGAGTCAAAAAGTGGACGCAAGAATTTCCTTGATCTCGAAGCCGCTGGTCAAAATCTAGCGATTGAAACAATTGGGAAAGAACTCCGCGCCATGATGCCATGGATATCATCTGGTAAGCAGAGCGTTAAAGATACAAGTGGCGGGCAAGGGTAAAATCCTTCAAAAATCTATTTAGAGGTTGCATAATTGCTTAAATTCTGATTCAATCAGTAGGACATTAAGAGAGGTCCATTAATGGGCCCGGCAACCTAGGACGGACACCCAAGGTGCTTCCCAGAAATGGGGATGTGGTATGAAAGTACAAGTAATTGTCCTAACGGATAAATTCACATCGAGCAGTCAAGCAAAGGGGTTCCTTCCAAATTATTAGGAAGGTAACAATGAGTAATTGGCAATTTGAAACACAGCAAATCCATGCTGGTCAAGAACCGGATACAGCTACAAATTCAAGAGCTGTTCCGATTTATCAAACCACATCTTTTACATTTAACAACACTGATCATGCAGCGAACTTGTTTGCTCTGGCTGAAATGGGGAATATCTATACCCGTATTATGAACCCTACACAAGGCGTCTTTGAAGCAAGAGTCTCAGCTCTTGAGGGAGGAACAGAAACGGCCGTTGGTATACCTGGTGCATTAGCATTAGCGTCTGGTCAAGCTGCAGAAACTTTAGGCATTCTGACGATTCTTGAATCAGGTGACCATATGGTCTCTGGAGCCTCATTGTATGGGGGAACCTATAACTTGTTCCATTACACACTGCCGAAATTAGGTATTGAGGTTACCTTCGTAGAAGACCCCGATGATTTAGAACAATGGCAAGCAGCTGTAAGAGATAACACGAAGCTCTTTTACGGAGAAATGAACCCAAACCCGAAGAATAACTGGTTAGACGTAAAAGGTGTTAGCGAAGTTGCCCATAAAAATGGTGTTCCATTGATGGTAGATAATACAGCGGCAACACCATACCTAGTTAGACCTCTTGAGCATGGTGCGGACATCGTTGTTCACTCAGCAACAAAATATATTGGTGGGCATGGAACATCAATAGGGGGTGTGTTGGTAGACGGAGGAAGCTTTGATTGGGGCGAAAGTGGTAAATTCGCTAACATGACCGAACCGGATCCAAGCTATGGAGGTCTTGCGTACTGGCCGGCTCTGGGTCATGGATCATATATCGTTAAGGCCCGTGTACAAATGCTCCGAGACTTAGGCGCTTCAACCACACCCTTTAACGCTTTCATGTTTCTACAGGGATTGGAAACATTAAGCCTAAGAATGGAACGCCATTGCAGCAATGCACTCGCTGTGGCAGAGTATCTTGAAAATCATGACCAAGTTGAGTCAGTTGCTTACGCAGGACTAGAAAGTAGCCCATGGCATGCTAGAGCCAAAGAACTAACTGGGGGCAAAGGCTTCGGCGCTATACCTGCCTTCAATATCAAGGGAGGCTTAGAATCAGGGAAAAAATTTGTTGAAGGCTTAGAGCTTCACAGTCATGTAGCGAACATTGGAGATGTAAGAAGCCTGGTCATTCATCCAGCCTCAACAACTCACAGTCAGCTTACCCCAGAGGAACAAGCAGATACCGGCGTATATCCGGGTCTAATTCGATTGTCAGTTGGTATTGAACACATTGATGATATTATTGCTGACTTAGAAAAAGGATTTGCAGCAGCAGTATAAAAAATGTTTGGCAGCTTCGGCTGTTAAGCATTTAAATCTGTAGGTCTGATATTTCTAACTACCACTAGCGTTACGTAGCAGAGGCATGCCAGTGACGTTAGCGCTATCGTGTCGGATGCTCCAAGAGCAAAACCAGTTGAGCTGGCAAGCAAACCCATTAATAAGGTGCCAATAGGTACCAGTCCAGCCCAAGCAATATTGAACAGGGACATGACTCGGCCTCTAAACTCCTCTGATACAAGTTCTTGAATCACCACCTGAAGGGTTGTGAACGAAGCAATATAGAAGAAGCCAACTAAGACCTGCAAAGCTATTGCTAACTCAAAATTGGTGACACGAGAAAAGCCAACCAGAAGCAAACAATAGGGTATTGCAAACAGAGACCCACGTGTCAAAGTTGATGAAGCAGTAAAACTTCCTGCAGCTAAAGCTCCAATCAGTGCACCAAACCCTGTAGCAGCGCCCAACCAAGCGAAATAGCTACTTGGCTTGCCTAAACTATTTTCTGTAAAGGAGGGCGTTAGGGCAACATGTGACACGCCAAAAATACTGATAAAGCCCACTAGTAATAAAGCCTGCCAAGCATCTCTTTGCTCACGAGCATGGCTAATTCCATCTAAAAGACTCTGTTTGACCGGTACTTGCTCCTTCTCGAGTTCATACGGGAGGAGTGTGATCCCAGCGGCAATGATTAAAGCAAGTGCAAGGCAGATGCTATATAGGGACCATGAAATCTCATATAGATTGCTACTTACCAAAGGAGCACAAAGAGCAGGACCTAGAACCCTGCTGGCATTTGAAGCCATAGCTTGTAGGGAAATAGCGCTTGACAGGTCTTCCGGTGGAACAGTATTCGCAGTTACTGCTTGAACGACAGGACTCAAAACAGCCATAACAAGCCCAACAAGAAATGAAGTCAAAAGTAAAACACCAGGTGAAATTGCATCAATCGCAACTAAGAACACCTGAATACCTGAAACAACAATCAGTGCTGCGTAAGAACCAAGAAGTAACTTTTTGCGATCAAGACGATCAGCAAGAAGCCCGCCTAATGGCCCAAAAAAAAGAACAGGAAGGAAAGTCACCACGAAAAGCATTGAAACCCATAATTCATCCTTTGTGAGATCAGACATAAGCGCCTGATACGAAATGTGCGAAAACCAAAACCCAATCTGTGAAGCAATAGATCCTAGGTAAAATTTACGGAACTCGCGATGAGAAAAAGCACGGAATGCGTTCAATTTCGCATTTTCTTCGAGGGATGACACCCTCCAACACTAGTGAAACAAATTAATAATCATGTACCTAAAGGTTAAAAACGTCTGTAACTCTCTCCCAGATTTAGTAGCGACATTGTTCTTGTCAATTAGCGTATTAGTCTTAGAGTGTGAATCTTCAATGGTCTAAGCTACGATGGCTACTTTTTCTACTACCTCTTTTTTCTCTGGCATCATGCTCGGACCCAGTCATACCTCTTGCTGAACTCCCACCCGAGCCAACTCCTCTAGAGTCACAACCACCACCAGTTATGAGTGATGATATGAATCAACTTACACAAGAAATGGAATCCGGATTAACGGATACAACAATTCGCATAGCAGTCATTGCAGATGGTCCAAATGAATATCTCAACGACTCAGAGGGCTTAAGCGTTTGGCAATCAGTAGAAGCCTGGGCTGAATCAGTAAACCGATCAACTAAATTAGCGGGAAGAGAAATAATAGTTGAAAGAGTAGATTCTGCCACTTTTCGCCACGTTGAGGCAATCAATGCTGTTTGCGAAGGGAACTACTTCGCGCTAGTCGGCTCATTCGCGGTAAATGACTCCGATGGGTTAAATTTACTGCAATCTCCAGAATGCTTACTGCCTGATTTCCCAGCCGCGACATTTTCACTGCGGAGGCTTTATTCAGGGCAAACCTATCAGTCCAACCCAATTGCAGGAGTTACTAGTAATGCAGGATGGGCATCGTATTTCGCACAAAGAAACCCTTCGGCGATTGAAAGTGTAGCTACCCTTCTTCCGGAACTACCTTCGATTGTTCTTGCCGGTGAGAGGTTATTGGAATCATCAACTGCTCAAGGACTCAAATTTTCTCATAGCCCCGTATATGAAATCGAAAGCGATTTTCAGTTTGAAGCCGAAGCTTTGCTCCAAACAGAAAGCGATTCTCTCGTCTGGGTCACAAGTGGAAGAGAGTTAATACGATTTTTGGATACTTTGCAAGATGTGAGCCCCGAAAAGTCTTTCGGCTTTATCAGTTGTGGGCAAAAGTGTTATAACCCAGACTGGGTAGCATCTGCAGGTGAATCAGGTCAAGGAGTCTCAGTTTGGTTACCACACCTCCCAATAGAGGAAGCCGAATTAAACGATGAATTATTAAGATACCTATTCTTCATGAACTTGGTTCATGGATCTGACTCCAAACCCACAGCCGCCGGTATAGCGGCTTGGAGCGCCGCCCTGCTATTCGAAGAAGCTGTCTCTCGATCAGTTGGAACGAACTCTGCATCATACAAACCTGAAAATCTCAGCCAAGAGGGTGTCCTCGCAGCTGCACAAAGTATAAATTTCTGGGATGCAAATGGCCTCCACGGTATTTCTAACCCAGCGGACGCCATTCCATCGTCATGTTTTGTAATCATGACTTTAGATGATGGCCTATGGAAAAGAGAATTTCCTCCTCGACCAGGGGAATTAAATTGTGAAGACGAGAATCTCGTAGAGTTAAAAGTAACTACTAATCTTGAAGAGGTTGAAGAGGAATTAGAAAGTCCCGAGTGAACTTAGTATGAGTGCTAGCCGAATTTTGGTGCCGCAAAAGCCGGAATCCCTGTGTCTTCGCCATTGAATAATTCATCCTTAAGCTCACCAATCTGGCTGATAGAGAGTTTTTGGGCGTCTAGTTTAATGTGATTAATATGTGACCAGCTCCGCATCCACCAGACACCACTACCACCGACAATGAATGCTTGCCCATTTACGTCCTGCGCCTCATCTGTACATAGCCAAACGACAAAAGGAGAAACATTAGCAGGATCATAAACATCAAATTGATCTTTAGTTTCTGGTGCAGCCATTGACTGTATGTAGTCGGTCAGTCCTGTTCGCGCTCGCGGAGCAACAACATTAGTCGTGACACCATATTTTGATAACTCTCTTCCAAGCGTGAGAGAAAGAGTAAGTATTCCACCCTTAGCAGATGCGTAATTCGATTGAGCTGGCCCACCAAATAGCCCTGATTCACTTGTCGTGTGGATCATTCTACGAGCAGAGTCCTTTCCAGCTTTAGATTGATTTCTCCAGTAAATAGCAGCTGATCGAGCGCAAACAAAGTGCCCTTTTAAATGAACGGCAATCACTTCATCAAATTCCTGTTCGCTCATGGAGAAGCTCATAGCATCTCGCAGTATTCCAGCATTATTGATTAAAATGTGAAGATCGCCAAAGTTGTCAAGTGCTGTTGAGATGAGGTCTTCTCCAGTACTCCAGTCTGAAACACTGCCGATGTGGGAAATTGCTTTCCCTCCATTTGCGTTGATCATGGCGACCGTCTCATTAGCGCCCTCGCCAATATCATTCACAACTACTTGAGCTCCTTCAGAAGCAAGTAACAAGGCATGCTCTTTCCCCACTCCACTTCCAGCTCCGGTTACTATCGCTACTTTTTCTTCAAGTCGACTCATCTGTTCACTCCAATTATCTAAGGATGACTTTAGCTTCTGATCCATTCTCTCCCAAAATAATGACTACTTTGAATGACCAAATGTTTGTCTTAGGACGAATATAAGATTTCCAAATACGTTTAGATTTTTAACTATAAATAAGCTTTCTTTATCTCTCCAACGCTTGATATCAAGGCAAAAGACTTAATTTCTCTTTCCTATCGTTTATCGTCACAACTTTTATCTTTCCTTCTGTCATCGGCCCGTAGGCAGAATTCTTTGGACAAATAGAAGCGGTTCCGGTCATCTGTTGAGGTTATTAACAGAAAAATAATAGATTAAATTCAATATTAAAAAAATTAGAGTCTTTCAATTAGCATTGCCATGCCTTGCCCACCGCCAACGCACATGGTTTCTAAACCGAATTGCTTGTCAGCATCGTGCAAACTATTAATCAATGTGGTCATGATTCTAGATCCGGTCATGCCGAAAGGATGCCCTAAAGCAAT
>DLTU01000030.1:0-3001 GCA_002500385.1 Candidatus Neomicrothrix sp. UBA7828
ATCTGGAGAGAGATCTATAGCAACTATCCCGATATGACAACTCAGTTAACTATTAGTCATGGGATGTGCCTTCCTATGCTGAATGAATTTGGGTCAGAGGAGCAAAAGAAAAAGTATCTCTCAGATAATATCTCTGCCAGAACTGTGTGGTGCCAAATGTTCTCAGAACCAGGTGCTGGATCTGATGTAGCGAGCTTGCAAACGAAAGCTGAACTTGACGGTGACGAATGGATCATTAACGGTCAAAAAGTCTGGACCACGCTTGCACACGTCTGTGACTATGGTGTTTTGATAGCCAGAACTAACCCCGAGGTAATAAAACATGCGGGTATTTCAATGTTCATTGTAGATATGAAGGATCCGGCTGTTGAAATCCGCCCAATTCATCAAATTGATGGTGGAATGCATTTCAATGAGGTGTTCTTTACCGATTTACGAGTACCTAAAGATAATCTTCTAGGCCCGCTTCACGAAGGGTGGAGATTAGCAACATCAATGTTGATGTATGAACGTGTAGCTATCGGGACTGGCTCTACTGGTGGGATCACCACGCCTCATGCAAAACGCCTCATTGAATACGCTCAAAAAAGCGGAACTATCAAAGATCCAGTTTTGCGACAGAAATTAATGAAGCTCTACTCTGAAGAAACAGCAAAGAGTCTTGTCTCAATTCGTACAAGAGCAGACCTGAAAGCAGGTAAGACACCAGGGCCCGGAGGATCACTTGGAAAACTTCATGGATCTAAGATTCTTAGAGATGTGAGATCCCTAATCAACGATGTTGTCGGCATGGAAGCAGATGCATGGACAGAAGGCGACAGAGGGCAATGGTGGGGGCGTCTAGCGCTCGGAAGTTTTCAAGCCGGCATTGCAGGTGGAACTGATGAAATTCAAAAGAATATCATTGGCGACCGTGTGTTAGGCCTTCCCCGTGAGCCCAGCGTTGACAAGGGAGTACCATTTAAGGACCTTTTGGTTGGCACGCAAAAGGATTCTTAATGTTTGATTTTAATAATCGTGTTGCTGTGATAACCGGTGGCGCTAGCGGCATCGGGTTAGGTTTAGCTTCAAAATTAGCTAACGAAGGCATGAAAATCGTTCTTGCTGACATTGAAAGTAATGCTTTAGAGAGGGCATGCGAATCTCTTCGTTCGTCAGGGGCTGATGTGTTAGGAGTCCAATGCGATGTTTCAGACAAAGCCCAAGTTGAGGCTCTGGCTATAACAGCGTATGAACATTTTGGAAATGTTCATTTCCTTGCGAATAATGCGGGCGTGGTTTCTCGTCATAAAGCTTGGGAGGCTCAAGATGATTGGGATTGGGTCCTGAGCATTGACCTCATGGGTGTCATATATGGTGTGCAATCTTTCGTCCCACGGATGTTGGCAAGCGGGGAACCAGGTCACATCATGAATACTGCATCAACGGCAGGCTTACTCGCGTTTCCTGGAATCGCTTCATACAACGTTGCCAAACGAGGTGTTGTAGCTTTGAGCGAAACACTCCACCACGAGTTTACAAAAACTGCTCTATCCGTCTCGGTTCTTTGCCCCGGAATCGTTGATACAAATATTGGGACAAGTGAACGTAATCGCGAAGGCATTGAATACAAGCCTGAACCTGATAAGTTTCTCCCTAGTGAAGGTAAAGAAAACCTCACGCCAGATGAAGTTGCAGAAATCATCGTTGATGAAATCCGGCAGGGCATCTTTTGGATACTTCCACACAAGCATTATGGTCAACAAGCCTTAGAACAGGCGAACAGACGTATTTCTGGTGGGACTCCCGTTATGCCACATATCGAGAGGTGACATATGACTCCATGGGGATCGTAGGTTCTTTAATCAGCTTCTGGCACAATAACATAAGTAGCGAAGGGTAATTATGTACACAGATCAACCAGGTTGGTATCACGCAGAAGGTGACCCCCTTGACACTATGCGGTTTTGGACTGGTTCCGAATGGAATGAGGAGATCTTGGGAGGCAACACGATTGGTCCACGCCTGGGAGCGAAAGTAATTGACTCACTAATCGTAGGATTGGCTGCTCTCATGATTGCTGCAATATTTTTTGGGACGACGGAAATAACTTACTCAATCTTGGTCCTTAAAGTAATTTTAGATGGTATCTACGAAATAGCTTTTTTGACTCTGAAAGGAGCTACGCCTGGCAAAATTTTACTTGGCTTCAGAGTTGTACAAAGTTCTAATGGGAAGTCTCCTCCAACGGCGTCCAGTGCTAGAAATCGTTTCCTGCCTAACTTGGTAGTCTTAATACCTTTCATCGGGTGGTTCTTTAATTTCGCCATAGTAGGGATATCCCTATATTGGCTATCAGCCGATTTCAACCGTCAGTCAATTTTTGATCGGTCAGGAAAGACCTTTGTTGTGCGAATGCCACGGGCTTCTTAGCGTTTTCGAATCGGATCATTTCCATTCCATTCAAGAGACGCTTCCCTGACTCGGTCGTAGAACTTCATCAAAGCAGAATTAGGTTCATACAGCTCTATAAAATGACCTAGTGCTTTTCTAGCGTCAATCATATTAAATACTGTTGGCCCAGCCTTAGCCGTCATGCCTAGCTCAAAGCCCAAATCAATCAGAGACCTAGTTGCGTAATTTATGTCGTCAACAAAATATGCAAGGTGGTGTAAGCCACTTTCATCAATATTGTAGAGGTCTCTTACTACTGAGGGCCCCGTCCCGTGATCTTGGACGAGTTCAACCATGACGTCACCCCATTGCCCATAGGCTGATGTGTGATCGAACGAAGATGGGGATCCGCGGTAAATTACATCCGTTACCGGTATATGCTCTGCAATAAAAAATGGGCCAGCTCCGTAATCTTTCACCCATTTTTTCGCTGCTTCAAATGCATCAGGTACGGCGTATGCAATCTGTTTTGGCGGCCCGAGTTTAAACATCTGCCTTTACCTGATCATTCGTTACTTAATGATTAAATTTTTGAAGAACCATTTTTAATATGGCATCGTTCCGCCGT
>DLTU01000173.1:0-5532 GCA_002500385.1 Candidatus Neomicrothrix sp. UBA7828
ATCAGCCCCTCAGTTACAAAGAGATCTATTGTTTGCTCCCCCAGATGCTCAATATCCATTGCTGTTCTCTGTGCGAAGTGTTCTACTCTGCCTCTAACTTGTCTTGGGCAGAAATAATTGGTGCACCTATGTCTTGCTTCACCATCGGGTCGGCTCAGCTCAGCGCTACATGATGGACAACTTTTGGGGAACCTCCATTGTGGGAGACCGCTGGGACGTTTATCGAGAACAGGACCCACGACTTCTGGGATCACTTCACCGGCTCTCCTGACGATGACTATATCCCCTGGGCGAACATCCTTTTCCCTAACCTGACCCTCGTTATGCAAAGTTGCAGTGGAAACTGTCACCCCACCAACGAATACCGGTTCAAGTCTTGCAAATGGTGTTGCTGAACCAGCTGCCCCAATTGAGACTTCGATGTCTAATAGTTTTGTTGTTTGCTCTTCAGGTGGTAATTTAAATGCTAACGCCCATCTAGGGGCTTTCGCAGTTGCCCCTAATTCTTCTTGAATCTTTAACGAGTCAACTTTTATAACTATTCCATCAAATTCATAGTCAAAGTTAGATTTTTTTAGTCTGTACTCATTGATATAGGCACTAAGCCCCTGCTTCCCTGATGTCACCCTTTGTGCATTTTGGTTCACGGGAAATCCAAGCGAGCTCAGGTATTCAAGTGTCCCAAAATGAGACTTAAGGTCAGGTCCGCCAGATTTTCGACCTATTTGGTAGGCCCAGAAGGATAAATTTCTCTTTGCGGCCACTGATGAATTCTTTTGACGTATTGAACCTGCTGCAGCGTTCCGCGGGTTTACATAGGCCTTTTCGCCTAATTCTTCTGCTTTCATGTTAAGTTTCTCAAATTCACTGATACGGAGGTATACCTCGCCACGCACTTCGAGTACTTGCGGTGCATCTTTAATAAATTTTGGTATATCTCTGATAGTCAAAACGTTATGTGTAACGTCCTCACCAATAGATCCATCGCCTCTTGTGGCCGCCTGAACTAGCTTCCCATCTTCATAACGAATTGAAATTGCTAGCCCGTCAAATTTTAACTCGCAACAAAATTCGTTAATACCAGAACTGTTTGTTAATCTTCGATCAATTTTTTTGATCCACTGGTCAAGTTCTGTGTCATCAAACGCGTTATCTAGAGACATCATCGGAACTGAATGTTGCACTGGAGCAAAGATCTGCGAGGGGGTGCCGCCGACATTTTCCGTAGGTGATGTAGGGTCATATGCATCGGGGTATTTTGCTTCTAAATTTCTTAGCTCCCTCATCATATGATCCCATTCTTCGTCACTTATTGAGGGGCTGTCCGACTCGTAATAGGCAACGTTGTGTTTCCTAATTTCAGCTCTTAACTCTTTGATTCGTAATAAATCGTTGTCAGTCACAGCAATAAATTTCTGGTTATCTCACCGTACGGATTAGCAATAAACCACGCATACTGCGAAAATTCTATATGTGAAGAGAAATTCTTGGATTTATGTATTTCGTTTGGCATGGATTCCGATTCCTTTGTTAGGTTATGGAGTCTTTGGTTCCGCTCTTGATGGCAAAAGTGAATCTCTTCAAGTCACTGTTTCTCTAAGCTTATGGATCCTTTGGTCTATCATTCTCTTAATTTCGTTAATTCCTAGTGCCAGTCTACTCACCCTTTACAGGGTCATAGTGCCTATTTCAGTTGTAGCTGCTATTTGGGGATCTATTAAAGCAGAAATGAGCGCTTCTTCCATTTTGCTGCTTTTTTGTTCCGCTATGTGTCTCTCGATAAGTCTTTTACCGTCAATAGGATTTTGGTTTATCAATGGGTCCGCATACGGAGATGAAGTCCGAATACCTCTTAGAGCTCCCGGCCCCCTACTGCTCGGCCCTGTTCCCTTGGCTTGGATAGTCGTCGCTTCGAGTTTAATTTTCTCAGTCATTCTTTTATCTTCACAAAACTACGTTTCTGGATTTATTGTCTTGACGGCCGGTTCCAGTTTGAGTTACTTTTCGTGCCGCTCATTATCAGCGCTTTCACAAAGGTGGCTCGTATTTGTGCCAGCTGGGATCGTTTTGCACGACAATATGGTTCTTGTCGACCCTTTCCTTATTAGAAAGTCAATGATTAAGGAGATTAGTCCTGCGTTAGCATCAACCAGTGGGCTTGACCTCACGATGTCAAGCATTGGAATGAGTTTGGAAGTTGGGTTATATGAACCTGCCAGGTTATCCCTGCAAATGAACCCTTTAGCTCCTCCAGAAGTTAATGAAGTAACTTCATTTTTAGTGAGCCCCTCTTTGCTTTCAACAACTCTCGAAGAGGCATCAGCACGCAATATTACGATTTTATGATCTGCTAACGATTCCGGACCCCACGACCATGCCTTCCTCATAGAACACTGCTGATTGACCTGAGGCTACTTTTTTGTGCGGCTTTTCCCAGTAAATTTTATCTGCAATCTTTGCTTGAGCTGTGTGACCATGAGCGCTTGTTTGAATGTCAAGCGCACGAGTAATAGGTTCGCCAACCCATTGGACGTCTACAATTGATGTCTCTTCATAGTAAAGGTCCGCTTTGGGGCCCACAGTTACTGTGGCAGATTCTACATTTATATCAACCGCATATCGAGGCTCGCCTTCTCCTGAAACACCCAAACCTTTGCGCTGACCTATTGTTACCATCTGCACTGCAGGCACGTTAGAGATTTTATTTCCTTGGGAATCAATGACCTGCCCGGGAGTCATTGCCATATGCTGCTCCAAGAACCGCTGTCTTCCACCCTTTGTCCTGCTAATAAAACACACGTCTTGACTATCAGCCTTTCCAGCAGTTTGTAATGATAATGATGCCGCTATTTCTCTAACCTGATCTTTCGTGAGATTACCTATCGGTAGTTGAAGCCGGGCGAGTTGTTTCTCATTAAGCATATGCAAAACATATGACTGGTCCTTTTTTAGGTCTACTGACCTGCTAAGACGGAAACCTTCATGCTGTTGGATAATTTGGGCATGGTGGCCGGTAGCTATTAGCTCAAACCCTAGCGCAGTGGCTCGACGAAATAGCTTGTCGAATTTAACATGTCTATTGCATTCAATACATGGATTCGGTGTTTCACCATTTTTGTGAGCGTCAACATATGGCTCTACGACATGAGTATCAAATTCATCACCAAAATTGAAGACGTGATGCTGTATTCCTAATTGGTCAGCTACTCTTCGTGCATCAATAACATCGGAGACCGAGCAACATCCAGTATCAGAAGTGCCACCCCACAATTTCATCGTCACCCCGACGACTTCATATCCCTGATCAAGAAGCACAGCTGCTGCCACGGAAGAATCAACACCTCCCGACATTGCGACAAGAATCTTCTGTTTACTTTTCATGATCCTAAGCTCCGTAGCCTCTCTATCGCGTCTGGGAGTATTTTGAGTACTCTATCAACATCACCTTCTGTGCTTTTATATCCTAAAGATAGCCGTAATGAACCCCTTGCAAGCTCACGTTGATAACCCATTGCAGCCAAAACATGAGATGGTTCCTGTGCGCCACTTGAGCATGATGATGCCGCTGATGCGAATATACCTGATTGTTCTAATAGAAAGAGCAAAGCTTCGCTTTCTATATCACCAAAGCAAAGGTGGCATGATCCTGCTACTTTGTTCGATCGGTCAACGCTTCCATCTCCGTTTGAGCGAACTCCTGTTTCAAAAGTATTACTAATTTCTAGAAGGGAGTCAGCAAGATTATCCCTAAGTAAAGCAACTCTTGCAGTATCCGCTTCTTTTGTATCAGCAGTAACCCTTGCTGCGGCAGCCATGCCAACTATTCCTGCCGTATTGTGAGTTCCACTTCTGAGACCCTTTTCTTGACCGCCACCTAACTGTAGCGACAAAACTTTTGTTTGGTCCTTGACTATTAATGCCCCCACACCTTTAGGGCCCCCAAATTTATGTGCTGCTACGCTGATCAGGTCTGCGCATTCTGTAGCTATATGCATGTCCAACCATGGAACAGCTTGCACGGCATCAGTGTGTATTAGAGCCATTGGTGATATCTCTTTTACGATAGAAACGATTGTTTCCAGGTCTTGGATTACTCCGGTTTCTCCATTTACCAAGCCGATTGAGACTAATGTTGTTTGGTCATTGATTATGTCAGCAAGATGATCTAGGTCAATAGCTCCATTTTGTTCTACATTAACGACTTTGCCACCAACAGACCTTGTTGGTTCAAGAACAGCGTGATGTTCAGTAGCAGAGCAAACCACACTGCCACCTATTGCTGAGTGGACTCCGAAGATAGCCAGGTTATCTGACTCTGTACCACCTGAGGTAAAGATAATATCTTGCGCTTTGCAGCCAAGTACATCCGCTAACTCGTCACGTGCATCATCAATTAAACGAAGAGCTTTTCTTGCCATTAAATGTGACCCTGATGGATTCGCATAGCTTTCTCTCAGCACTGGAAGAATTGCTTCAATGACTTCCTCTCTAATAGGAGCTGAAGCGGCATTATCCATATAAATCATTTCGTCTACCACATTTTAAGAATACTGAAAAAAATAAAATAACGTCACTGTGTCGCAAATCACTAAATAATTTTGACTGGATTATTGTTCCTTCAACTAGGGTTTAGTTATGGCAACTATATGTGTCAGTATCGAGATAGAAGCCTCTCCAAAACAAGTTTGGGAAGTCGTGAAAGATATTAGTGATCACGTCAATTGGATGAAAGATGCTGAGAGGATTGACTTTCTGACTGAGCAGAAGAGTGGTGTTGGAACCATGTTTGACTGCGCAACAAAGGTAGGGCCTTTCAGGCTCAAAGATAAAATGGAGATTACCGAGTGGGTTGATGAAGAGTCAATGGGCGTGAGCCATGAGGGATTAGTAACTGGAACTGGCCGATTTACACTAACGGAAACTGAAATTAATAAAACCCGCTTCACATGGGAAGAGACTTTGCACTTCCCTTATTGGATGGGGGGACCACTCCGCAATCCCGTAGGCACTCGTCTATTAGCTTTGATCTGGAGAAAGAACTTAAAGTTGCTCAAGGAACAGGTTGAAGCAGTTCTGTGAGTAATATTTCATTTGATTTAGTTCTCAGGAACTATGAGGGTAAGGTCGCACAGTATGCTTTTTAACTTGTTGGCGCATCAAGGGGGTTGGGATGAGATCTTGATGGTCATTGCTCCAATTATCCTCCTCTTCTGCCTGTTGAAACTTGCAAATAAAAGGGCACAACGGAATTAAATTTAATTCTCTCTGGAAATATCCGCCCCAAGACTACTTAGATTTTCAACAAGATTTTCATAGCCTCTATCTATATGGGATGGCTCACGTATTTCTGTTTGCCCTTGTGCACGTAAAGCTGCAACCACTAATGCTGCCCCAGCTCTTATGTCATGAGCACGTACTGGAGCCCCTGATAAGTTCTCGACACCTCGGATAACTGCATGATGACCTTCTGTTCGGATGTCAGCTCCCATGCGGATCAATTCATCTATGTATCTAAACCTTCCGCTAAATAAA
>DLTU01000121.1:0-2491 GCA_002500385.1 Candidatus Neomicrothrix sp. UBA7828
GCGAAGAAAGCTCCAGCTAAGAAATCGCCGTTTGATAAGAAGTTCTTATCAACCCAAAAAGAGTCTCTTTTGCTAGAGAGAAGCAAGTACGTAAAATCTGCGGCCTCTTTTAAAGCAGAGGCTGACTCTTTGATAGAGGGACGTGAACCAGGAGATGTTGATTTCGGGGAAGAAGGCGGAGAAGGTGATACCTTAGCAGTTGAACGAGAGAGAGATCTAGCATTGAGTGCTCATGCCCAGCAGGCAGTTGATGAAATTGATGCAGCTCTTGAGAGGTTGAAGAAGGGAACATACGGAATTTGTATAGTCTCTGGTAAAAATATTCCCAAGGAAAGACTTCGAGCAATACCTTGGGCAGCCGAAAGAGTTGAATACAAGGTTGGCGGAATGGGGTTTAGGTAAAACCTAGAGGGCTCATAGCTTAAAGCAGTAACCTAAGTCATAAGGAAAACTGCCTTTTAAGATTAGAAAGCAAACAAATGAACAAGAAGACTTTATTTTTTGTCCTACCATCTCTTGTAGTTTTGATGCTTGATCAAATAACAAAATCAATTGCTGTAGCTAAATTAGAACCCAGTGATCCGATTGAATTGTTTTGGACTCTGCAACTTAATTTGATTCGCAACGCAGGTGCGTCATTTTCAATTGGGAGGAATCTGACCCCGGTAATAGCGACGATTGCAATAATAGCTTCAGTAGTTATTGCATATTTGGGGCTTACTGAAACCAACCTGAAAATCAAATTTCTCTTTGGTGTAGTTTTTGGCGGAGTATTGGGCAATGTCGCAGATCGGATTTTCCGAAGAGGTGATGGGTTTTTGAGTGGGGAAGTTGTTGATTTTATTGATCTCCAATGGTGGCCAATATTTAACTTTGCTGATGTCGCTCTTGTTGTTGGTTTGCCACTCCTGCTTTATTACCGTTACCAAGTTGAGCGGGATATTGCGAATGGCTGAAGATAAAGTCCGTTACTATCTTTCAACACACCATGATGGGGAAAGGATAGATCGCGTTATAGCTTTCTTCTCTGGTCTTAGTAGGTCAAAGGTTTCTGAGTTGATCTCCGAGCGACTTATATTTCGCAATGGGATACCAATAAAAAAAGGTTCAGAGATAGCCCGCACGAATGATGAAATTAGTATGCCAGATTTTTTGAATGCAGTCGCTGAAGAAATTACTGCAGACTCGTCAATAGACTACGGGGTTGTTTTTGCAGATGATTCGGTAATAGTCGTAAACAAGCCATCAGGTTTGGTCGTCCATCCGGGGTCAGGCATAGCCAATGGAACACTAGTCAATGGCTTAGCAGCACAGTTCCCAGATTTGAAAGAACTCGGAGACCCTACTCGTTTGGGTTTAGTTCACAGGTTAGACAAAGGGACTTCTGGACTATTAATTGTTGCCAGAACATCTGAAGCTTTACACAATCTAAGATTTCAGATGCAACAAAGACAGGTGCATCGTCAATACTTCGCTATCGTTATGGGCCATGTTGAAGCGGATAAAGGTGTGGTTGACGCCCCACTAGGCAGAGACCCTAAAAATCCACTTAAAAGAGCAGTAATTCAAAACGGAAAACATGCTCGCACCCACTACGAAATAGATCAGAAACTTGAATCCCCTTTTGAAATTTCTATCCTCAGTTGCAGACTCGAAACCGGTAGGACGCACCAGATCCGGGTTCACCTAGCTGCAATCGGGCATCCAGTTCTTGGCGATGAACTGTACGGAGGCCGAACATCTTTTAATGTTGATAATCGACTTGCGCTACATGCTCAAATGTTGACATTTTCGCACCCGAAAACAAATAATCAGATGAACTTTGAGTCTCCGATACCTAATGAACTAGTAGCCATGAAAGACACTTTTGTATGACGATTGATCCATTAATCCCCGACTACACGGGTGCCTGTTTAAGCAATATTATTCCAGCACTTTTGGAGCATTCGGTGATCGGGTCTGGTTGGATACCTGATGAAGTCCTGGCCGCAAATAAGACAGTGCTTCTTCTTGTTGACGGATTCGGCTATGAACAATTCGTAACTTCTGAACAAAGAGGACTAGTTCCTAATCTGACAAAAATGAATTCAAAAAAAATTATGACTGTCGCTCCAACTACTACAGCTACAGCTCTTACTTCTTTAACAACTGGAAGGCCACCAGGGGAACACGGGATTATCGGTTACAAAGTTAGTATCGGGAATCAGATACTGAACTCACTTAGATGGACGACCGGAAGGGGAGTAGCAGTAAACGAGATAAATCCAAGTTCGTTCCAACCTATACCTCCATTCTTAGGTGAAACGATCCCTGCGGTATCTCCAGCTGAATTCAGGAATAGTGGTTTTACAGAAGCCCACCTTCGTAACGCACACTATGAGGGATACTTCCTTCCAAGTAATATCTCGCATCACATCGCGCAATGCTTGGATCAAGAAAGTCGACTTGTTTATGCCTACTACGATGGGCTAGACAAAGTAGGTCATATTCA
>DLTU01000121.1:2889-6049 GCA_002500385.1 Candidatus Neomicrothrix sp. UBA7828
ATGCTTCCAAGTGGAACAGCTTTAATCGTGACTTCAGACCATGGAATGGTCAACGTTGGTGATTCTGTTATCGAAATAAATGATTCTGTTATGCAAAGAACTAATACTATTTCTGGTGAAGCGCGGTTCCTGTGGTTTCATCCTGCTCGGGGTAATCATGACAGTTTGCTTCAAGATTTACAAGATTTGTACAGTAACTGTGCTTGGGTGCGAACCAAAGACCAGATACTGGATGAAGGATGGTTTGGAAGACAGATTTCGGACCAAGCAAAAGAAAGGCTTGGCGAAATTGCTTTATTGGCAAGGGATACCATCGCTTTCTTAGATAAAGAAAATCCCGGTCCGAAACTAGTTGGTCGTCATGGATCGCTAACTGAAACGGAAGTTTATGTGCCATTAATCACTTCATTCAAAGACTGATACACGATGTTGCTTGCTGTAGAATGTCATTATGGATGAAAATACTCAACACGTAAAAGCTGAACAGGCCGAGATAGTAGAAAATGAGGATAAGCCAAGCGAATCAAATGGGGAGTTCATAGAGCAACCTGCGAAAGTGATGAGAGTTGGATCAATGCTACGCCAACTACTCGACGAACTTCGTGAAGTGCAATTAGACGAAGGAAGTCGTGATCGCATGCGAGATATATATGACACTTCTGTCCAAGAACTAGGTTCAGCTCTTTCTTCAGAATTGAAGAAGGAGTTAGACCGCATAACATTGCCGTTTGGCACAGACGAGATACCAAGCGAAGCAGAACTTCGGGTGGCTCAGGCACAACTTGTTGGGTGGCTTGAGGGGCTTATTCAAGGCATTCAAGCAACGCTTTTCGCTCAACAGATGGCAGCGCAACAGCAATTGGCGAATATGCGTGCAGGCGGTGAGCTCTTGCCTGGTGGCTCCTCCGAAACCTCACCTTCTCAAGATCAACAAGATTCTCAAGATCGACCAGGGACTTATCTCTAACCATTGGCGTATTCTCTCATCTTGTTGTAAATATATTAAGACTACAAATGACAAATATGTAGTTTGTCATACCCTAACAACAGGATTTAACGTCTAATGTCTAATTCGTTCACACATCTTCACGTTCATACTGAGTACTCAATGCTCGACGGTGCGTCACGACTTGATGAAATTGTCAAGGCAGCCGTAGAAGACGGTCAACCGGCTTTAGGAATAACTGATCATGGGAACATGTACGGAGTGCTTCCTTTCTATCGCGCATGCAAGGAAGAAGGAATAAAACCAATTATCGGAACTGAAGCCTATATGGCACATGAATCTCGATTTGAGCGACCGAGACGTGGGCGTGGGAAAGCTTCAGAATTCCCTGATTCAGGAGGAAATACAGATGAAGGACGAAAACTTTATTACCACTTAACCTTGCTTGCCGAGAATAACACTGGATATAAAAACCTAATACAGATAGCTAGCCGCGCCTATATGGAGGGTTTCTATTACAAGCCAAGAGTCGACTGGGAAGTATTAAATGATCACAGTGATGGTGTCATTGCCACAACAGGGTGCTTAGGTGGTCAAGTTCTGCAGTCTCTCCTAAGAGGTGATGAAGCTGAAGCATTAGACAAAGCTGGACGACTTCAGGAGATTTTTGGTAAAGATAATCTTTTTGTGGAACTTCAGGATCATGGTATTCCTGAGCAGAAACAAACAAATCCGGCATTAATGAAAATTGCAAGCAAACTTGGAGCTCCTCTATTAGCAACCAACGACTGCCATTACACCCATCAACATGATCACATCGCCCATGATGCATTGTTATGCGTTCAAACCGGTTCGCTGATAAGCGACCCAAACCGATTTAAGTTTCATGGAGATCAGCACTATCTCAAGACAGCAACTGAAATGAGATATCTGTTTAATTCAGTGGAAGTTGCCTGCGACAACACTCTTTGGATAGCAGAAAGGTCAAACGTTGAAATTGAATTCGGAAAGCCGTTACTTCCAGACTTCCCACTTCCAGATCAATTCAACAACGATGATGAATATCTTCAACACCTAACTTTAGAAGGGGCTAGGGAAAGATGGGGAGACAAACTCACTGAGGAAATTTCTGACAGACTTGCATATGAACTGCGCGTAATGAGCGATATGGGATTTTCTGCATATTTTCTGATTACATGGGACTTGATTCGTTATGCGAGAGAGCAAGGTATCAGAGTTGGACCTGGAAGGGGATCAGCAGCAGGAAGCGCTGTAGCTTATGCACTAAAGATCACAGATCTAGATCCGATTGAATATGATCTTCTTTTTGAGCGTTTCCTAAACCCATCACGAATATCAATGCCTGATATAGATATGGATTTCGACTCTCGTTATCGCGACGCAATGATAAATTACGTGGCGTCAAAGTACGGGCGTGATCATGTCGCCCAAATAATTACCTTTTCACAGATTAAAGGAAGAGCCGCAGTACGAGATGCGGCGCGAGTATTAGACAAGCCATATTCTGTTGGTGATCAAATAGCTAAAGCCATTCCTCCGCCTGTCATGGGAAGAGACACCCCCCTGTGGGCATGCTTGACTAAATCAGAATCTTACCAGGAAGGGTTCAAGGCGGCATCTGAAATACGGCAGATGTATGAGAACGATCCTGTTGTCAAAGAAGTAATTGACGTTGCACTGGGGCTTGAAGGTCTTCGTCGCCAGGACTCAATTCATGCAGCTGGGGTGGTTATCACCAAGGAACCATTAACCGAATATCTCCCAATACAAAGAAAGCCCGAAAAGGACAAAGATATTGAGGAGACACCAGTTGTCACTCAATACGAAATGCAGTCTGTCGAAGACCTAGGCCTATTGAAAATGGACTTTCTTGGTTTGCGCAATCTAGATGTAATCACAGATAGCTTAGAACTCATTGAAGAAACGGCTGGGGTTCAATTAGATATTGACAACTTGCCACTTGATGATGAGAAGACATTTAACCTTCTCGCAGCGGGCGAATCTATAGGTGTATTCCAATTAGAGTCGCCCCCTATGCGAGCTTTGATGAGAGCTTTGGCCCCCTCGAGCTTTGAAGATGTTGCTGCTTTAGTAGCTCTTTACCGCCCAGGCCCTATGGCGGCCAATATGCATAACGATTATGCCGACCGGAAGAACGATCGAAAACCCGTAGAGTATTTCCATCCAGATGCT
>DLTU01000161.1:0-8553 GCA_002500385.1 Candidatus Neomicrothrix sp. UBA7828
ATTTTTACTCGCTCGGTAGCGACTAGTCCCGGTTGAAGATTCAGCGAGGTAATGCCATCTTCTTCATATTCGTACCCAAGTTGGACCGCTAAGCGGTGAAAGCCACCTTTGGATACGGTATACGCTGACCCCCAACCACCCTTACCGGGCATAGCGAACGGCGCTTCGTACGCGGCAGCTGACGTCATGAATAATAAAGTTCCGCTTCCTTGTTTCACCATCAAGGCAAGGATCGGTCTGAGGAAAAACATCTGAGCAGTAACATTACCGAAGATTCGATCTGCTACATCGTCGAGGTCGTTGTCCAAGAATCTCCCATAATTTCCTGGGCCACTATATACGGCGTTACTCAGTAGCACATCCACATAACCTAACTTGTCAATAATTGCTTCTGCAGTGGGAACCAAACTATCTCTTTCCATAAGGTCCATATAGAAAGGGAAAGCTTGCACTTTAAATGAGCGGATAATTTCCGCTGTTTCCTCTAGTGAACCGGGAAGCATTTCTGCGCTTAATCCAGAAGGCTCAGGAGATTGGTCTTCCTTTGACATGGTCCGAGCAGTGATTGCCACATCAAAACCCTTTTGAGCCAAAGCAATAGCTGAGGCTTTACCAATTCCTCGGCTAGCACCAGTGACTACTGCAGTTCGTCTTTCCATATAAGCTTGAAACTATTTCAGGCCGGCGTTGCTATCAATTAGATTCCATAAATCTTCAACATGTCGCTGCTCAGTCCACGTTGACCCAATTGAAACACGAATATAAGACACATCATCGGTGATAGATGGAGTTACATATGCTGAACCACTGGCATTGATTGCATCTGCTAATTTTCTAGTTGCATCATTGCCGTCAGTATGACGAAAGCACACCAATGCTAACGTCCGCGGCGCTGTTAGTTCTAACCTTTGGTCATTGATGATCCTAGACTCAAGTTCTTCCGCCCAAGCAACATGGGATCTAATGAACTTTCGCAAATTTTCTGCTCCGTACGATCGGAGGACAAACCAAAGTTTCAAAGCTCTGAAGCGCCTGCCCAAAGGCACATGCCAATCCCTGTAATCAATAGCATCCGGATTATCTTCCGTTTCATTACGGAGATATGGCGGCAAAATACTTAAAGTTTCGATTAATTTTGAACGGTCAGCAACCCAAAAGACTGAACAATCAAAATTTGTCAAGAGCCATTTATGCGGATTAAATGTGTAGCTATCGACAAGCTCAACGCCGTCTTGTAGTTCTCGAAACTCAGGGCAGATCATTGCGCTACCCGCGTATGCTGCATCCGCATGGTGCCACATTCCGTTCTCTCTTGCTACAGCAGCTATTGCGCGGATAGGGTCCATCGCTGTCGTATTTGTCGTGCCGACTGCAGAGCAAACCCACGCTGGAGTAAGACCAGAATCAATATCTTTCTGAACTATTTTTGAGAAAACATCAGCATCAATTTCAAAGGTCTGAGTTACAGGAACCGAGCGGATGTGCTTAAATCCGGCTATTCGTGCTCCCTTTTCAATAGATGAATGAGCCTGAGAAGAGCCGTAGGCAACGAGTGAATTGGCGTCGGCACCAGACATCTCAAATTGATGCCTTGTAACAGCAAGGGAGAGATGTGTGGAATCCGATGCGCTCATCTGGATAACGCCTCCTCCAGGGCCCGTATCCAAGCGCCAAGAAGATGGAAGTCCAAGAAGATCAACAAGCCAATCTAAAACAGCGTTCTCTATCTCAGTTGCAGCTGGAGCCGTAGACCACATCATTCCCTGCGTCGCTAAACCTGCAGCGACGAACTCTCCCAAAGCAGATACGGGAGATGCCCCAGAAGGAAAGAACGCGTACCAACCGGGATGCTGCCAGTGAGCTACGCCAGGCATGACAATCCTATCAAGATCAGCAATAATCTCATCCATTGACTCAGCCTTCTCGGGAGCCGAAACTGGAAGCATATTCCTGATATCACCAGGTTCTATAGATGGAAGCACCTGATACTGGTCAACGTTGTCAAAGTATTCCGCAAGCCAATCAACAAGACGGTATCCGTATTCCTGAAACTCAGCTTTGGATAAATGCATATTGGCAACGTCTTCAGTCATAGTTGGTAAGTGTAACGAATGACGCATCAAGAAGGGCAGCGAAAGCCTGAGGAACTACGCATATTTCCAGACCTCTTTTTCCAGCGCTCACATAAATTGAATTCATTGATAATGCTAGTTTCTCAACAAATGTGCGGTGACGGCGACTTTGGCCAAAAGGAGAGATACCACCCAAGACGTATCCAGTTCTTCGCTCAACTACTTTGCCATCTGCCATAGAGGCTCTTTTGGCTCCAGCCGCTTTCGCAACGGCTTTTAGATTTAAAGAAGATGAAACTGGGATCAAGCATACGACGAACTCTCCTGTGTTTAATTCTGACATTAAAGTTTTGAAAACACTCTTCTCATTAAGCCCTAATTTGCTTACAGCTTCGTCTCCGTAGCTTCCTGCAGACGGGTCATGATCATACTGCAAAAGCTCATACTCAAACCCCGCATCCTCTAATTCTGAAATCGCAGGGGTCATAACGTAATCATAAAGCAAAACCTATTAGACAGGAATTCAGCTCTCTTGTTGAACAAATAATGGAAAGCAGGCTATATTCCATTACTAATATAACTAATAGGGGAGGTTATATGTCAATAGTTGGGGCTAAAGTGATTCGTAAAGAAGACCCCAATCTTCTTACGGGTAGAGGCCAATTCGTCGACGACATTAAGCTTACGGGAACAACTCACATGGCTTTTGTTCGAAGCACAGAAGCACACGCTCTTATCAAAGGCATTGACGTCTCGGCGGCTTTAGAGTGTGAAGGCGTAATAGGGGCGTGGACAGCAACGGACCTTGAGCTTCCACCTTTGCCAGGTGTTCCGGGGCTTGAGAGGCCAGCACTGGCCAATGACAAAGTGCGCTTTGTCGGAGAAGCAGTCGCAGTAATCGTGGCGGAAAGCAAATATGCAGCAGCAGATGGAACAGAACTAGTAATAGTCAATTACGAACCGCTCGGAGCAGTAACAAGCATAGAAGAGGCAACTGCAGAAGATGCGCCCCTTTTATATGAGGAACTAGGTTCAAATACAGTCGCAGAAGTTCCCTCAGAAGATGATCTCCAAGCTATCTTTGATGCCGCACCACACACAGAAACAATCAAACTTATCAATAATCGATGTACTGCAGCTCCTATCGAAACGAATGCATGCCTAGCAGACTACGGTCCAGCAGGCCTTACTGTTTGGGCCAGTTTCCAAGCCCCGCATCATTTAAGAAACCGAATCAGTGCATGGCTTGACATACCCCAAGACCAATGCCGTGTCATTACCCCCGATGTTGGAGGAGGATTCGGGCAGAAAATTAATTTCACTCCAGAGTTCTTCGTTGCTCCAGTTCTCTCAAAAATCCTTAATCGGCCTGTGAAATACTCGCAGACGAGAAGCGAAGCTATGACTTCTATGTATCACGGACGGGCTCAAGAGCAAGAAGTAAGTGTTGCATTTGATAATGATGGAAAGATTCAGGCACTGAAAGTTTTCGCTTCGCAAGATATGGGTGGATATGCAGATGGAACTGGAATGGGAATGCCGGTGCTAACAACTGCAATGTCCGCAGGTTGCTATGTGATCCCGAATGTTTCTATTGCATGGAGAAATGTTTTAACGAACACGACTCCTATTGCTGCCTATAGGGGAGCCGGTCGTCCCGAAGCCACATACCTTATAGAACGAGCAATGGACCATATTTCATACAAACTTGATATGGATCCCACCGAGGTCCGCCGCCGAAACTATATCCCCGAGGACAGTTTCCCCTATCCAACTCACTCTGAACTAGCTGTGTATGACAGCGGAAATTTTGAAGGAGCCTTGGATGAACTGCTTAACATAATGGATTATCAAAGCTTAAGAGAAGAACAGGCTACTAACCAAGAGAATCCAGAGAAACCGCTTTTGGGAATAGGATTTTCAAGCTGGCTGGAAATTGCTGGATTTGGGCCACCGGGTTCTCTTGAAGGGTTCGGCCACCTTGGGTCTTGGGAATCGGTTCAAATCCGAATCCAGCCCGATGGATCTGCGATTATCTACACAGGAGCTTCCCCACATGGACAGGGCACAGTTACGACTTTTGCGCAGATTGCCTCAGAATACCTTGGTATTGACTATGAAAAAATTTCTGTACGGCATGGAGACACTGCAACTATTCCACAAGGAATTGGAACAATGGGGTCTCGCCAGGTTGCTGTAGGAGGTGAAGGTGTTAAAAACGCTTCGCTCAAGATTGTTGAGAACGCCAAATCAATAGCAGCGCATAAACTTGAGGCAAACCCAGAAGATATTGAAGTCGTTGATGGGAGTCTTTACGTCAAAGGAACCCCTAGTAAAAGCCTTACTTGGGCAGAAGTCGCGACCTTCAGTTTTCAACGCTTAGAACTCCCAGAGGATATGGACCCTGGCTCACTAGATACTACGATCCTTCAAGAAGTGCCGAATTTTAGCTTCCCATCAGGAGCCTATGCGTGCGTAATAGAAATTGACAGACAAACAGGAGATGCGAGGATTCGAGACATGTACCTCGTTGACGACTGCGGAACAGTTATAAACCCATTGTTGGCTGAAGGGCAGGTACATGGGGGAGTTGCACAAGGAATCGCACAAGCACTATATGAAGAGTTTAGCTACGACGAAAATGGGCAGCCCACAACTGCAACGTTCATTGATTATCTTATGCCAGGGGCGCCCGATCTACCTTCATATAAGTCTGGCAGGATAAATACCCCGAATCCCAATAATTCATTGGGGGCCAAAGGAATAGGGGAGTCTGGTTCAGTAGGAACGCCACCAGCAGTGATGAACGCAGTGGTTGATGCTGTCAGGCATCTGGGTGTTACTCATATTGATATGCCGGCAACGCCTCAAAAGATCTGGGAAATACTCCAAGGAGGGTCTAAATGAGTTACTCAACATCAATAAATATCAACGGAAACACATACGATAAATCCATTGACCCTCGAACACTGCTCGTGCACTTCATACGTGAAGAGTGCGGGTTGACGGGAACGCACATAGGCTGTGATACATCAAACTGTGGGGCTTGCACCGTGCTTTTTGATGGAAATGCTGTTAAGTCCTGCACAGTACTTGCAGTGCAAGCAAACAACCACGAAATAACCACTGTTGAAGGTCTTGCAAAGGATGATGGATCCTTCACTCCAGTCCAAGAGGGCTTTAGGCAAGAACATGGATTGCAATGCGGGTATTGCACTCCCGGAATGTTAATGGCAGCTACCGCTCTGCTTGATGAGATACCTAACCCAAGTGAAGAGGAGATCCGGGAAAATCTAGAAGGGAACCTTTGCAGATGCACAGGTTACGAAATGATCGTCCGTTCAGTTCAGTGGGCAGCACAAAACCCTGACGGAATTCCGGTACAGATAGGGGGAAGCGCATGATTCCGGCAAAGTTTGACTATAAACCAGCGCAATCAAAAGAAGAAGCCTTATCGTTACTGGCTGAATATGGCGATGAGGCAAAATTGTTAGCTGGTGGGCATTCGTTACTCCCACTGATGAAGTTGAGATTAGCCACTCCTGAAGTCCTTATCGATATCGGACCAATCGAAGACCTCTCGTATATTCAAGATAAGGGTGATGTTATAGCTATTGGTGCCCTTACTAAGCATCGGCAGGTAGAGCAATCTGACATACTTAAAGAACACATTCCGTTACTTGCCCACACAGCGAGCCATGTAGGTGATCCACAAGTTCGCAACAGAGGAACCATCGGGGGATCGTTATGTCACGGTGACCCTGCTTCCGATCTTCCAGCTGCCATTCTCGCCACAAGAGCCACATTGGTGATTTCAGGACCCTCAGGTGATAGAAAAGTTGAATCCGATGCTTTTTTTACTGACTTTTGGGAAACAGAAGTTGGAGATGACGAACTCTTAACTGAAATCCTTGTTCCAAAATACTCGGGACAGAGTTGGGCATACCAGAAATTTAACCGACGAGCTCAGGATTGGGCAATAGTTGGTTGTGCGTTTCAGGCAGGTGACAATCCAGGCATCGGTATGGTCAATATGGGGTCCACTCCAGTCAGAGCAGCAGACGCAGAAAATGCTTTAAAATCCGGTCGTTCACCCGAAGAAGTTGCCGAATTAGCTGATTCAGGGCTTATGCCTCCTACAGATATTCATGGAAACCAGTCATATCGAAGAGGCTTAGCTAAAGTTCTTCTCCAACGAGCATTGGAAAATTAGCCTATTGACTGAAAGAGCATACGGAAGTCATTGAACGACTACTATCTATTTATATGGATTTAGGTATATCGGGTAAAGCCGCTTTGGTTTCAGCATCTTCAGCTGGATTGGGTTTTGCCTCTGCGCTCGCACTGGCAGAAGCTGGTTGCAAAACAGTAATATCTGGAAGGAATGAAGAGCGGTTAATGCACGCCGCAAGTAAGATACCTAACTCGATCCCTATTATCGCAGATGTTTCAACAGTTAAAGGGTCACAAGCGCTCGTTCGAGACGCAAGATCACAACTTGGAACTAGTATCGACATCCTAATAACAAATGCTGGAGGGCCTCCCACGGGCACCTTCGCCTCAACCAATGTAGACCAGTACTTATCAGCGATTGAATTGAATCTCATGTCTGTTGTAGCAATGTGCAAAGAAACTGTTCCAGACATGCAAGAAAAAAAGTGGGGAAGAATCCTAGCGATAACTTCGATATCTGTTCGGCAACCAATCCCAAATATCATGCTTTCAAATACTGCCAGAGCAGGAGTTACTGGATTCTTAAAGACCATGGCATTAGAAATAGCTTCCGATGGAGTTACTGCAAATTCAATACAGCCCGGACTGCATGCAACAGATCGTGTTCTGGAAGTATACGGGGAAGAGAATATGGAAGACCTCGCCCAGACTGTTCCTGCGCAGAAGATAGGGTCAGCGAATGACTTTGGTAAAATCGCAGCGTTTTTATGCTCAGAACAAGCGAACTTTATTACTGGAGCGGCAATACCAGTAGCGGGCGGAACCTATGGTGGATTGCAATAGCGACTTACAGTGGTTCGCTCTGTTTTGAAAGACGCTATAGGCTAAACGCTTATGGAAGAAGCGCCATGGAGAACAATACCCGAACTTATCGAATACTCTGCAATCACATACGGAAGTGATCAAGCTCTTGTTGACGGCGAGTTCCGATTGTCGTTTGCCGAGCTTAAAGATGAAGTCTATAAGTCAGCGAATGCGCTTATAGAAACGGGTCTCAAAGCAGGGGATACAGTTGGAATTTGGGCCCCAAATACGTGGGAGTGGGTTATAGCTGCGTTAGGAGTACATGTAGCAGGAGGAGTCCTAGTGCCTATTAATACTCGCTTTAAAGGTAAAGAAGCTTCGTATCTCATTAACAAAGCAGACGTTTCATTGCTTTTCACAGTTACAGATTTTTTGGAAACAAACTACGTAAAATTGCTGGAAGGAACAGATGCAGAAACAAAATTGCAGGAAATCATAATCCTAAAGGGAACCGCTGACACAAAAACAACGTCTTTCAATGACTTTCTTAGCAGAGCAAACGAGTCCAAGACCCACGAAGTTCAAGCAAGAGCAGAAAGCGTCAGCGGTGAGGACCTGTGCCATATTATGTTTACAAGCGGAACAACTGGCGCACCCAAGGGCGCAATGTTAAAGCACTCAGCAGTCGTCCGAGGCTATAACGACTGGGCAGACATTATCGGACTACAAGCAAGAGATCGGTATCTAATCGTCAACCCTTTTTTCCATTCCTTTGGACTCAATGCAGGCATCCTCGCCTGTTTAATGAAAGGTGCTTGTATTCTTCCTCATCCTATTTTCGACGTACAGCAAGTAATGGAAAGAGTTCCGCAGGACAAGATAACAATGCTTCCAGGTCCGCCTGCTATTTACCAAACAATATTAAACCATCCTGATTTAGAAACATTTGATATGGCAACACTGCGACTTGCTGTTACTGGCGCCGCAGCAATACCTGTAGAAATGATAATACAGATGAGAGAGCGACTAGGGTTTGAAAAAATAGTCACCGGATATGGGCTGACAGAGGGTTCAGGTCTCGCGACCATGTGCCGGCATGATGACGACCCAACAACAATAGCGAGAACATCAGGACGGGCCATGCCGGGGATGGAAGTTAAAGTAGTCGATGACAATGGAAGAGAACTTGAAAGGGGCGAGCCTGGAGAAATAACCGTAAAGGGGTACAACATCATGGTCGGGTATTTAGGCGACCCTGATCAAACCAGTGAGACAATTACAGAAACTGGTTGGCTGCTTACGGGAGACATAGGTGTAATGGATAATGATGGAAATATCGCAATAACCGATAGAAAAAAAGACATGTTCATCAATGGTGGGTTTAATGTTTACCCTGCCGAGGTCGAAGCCATAATGCTCCAACACCCACAAATCGGACAAGTGTCGGTAGTGGGCGTTCCTGATAAGAGAATGGGTGAAGTAGGCTTCGCATTTATCGTGCCAG
>DLTU01000043.1:0-3129 GCA_002500385.1 Candidatus Neomicrothrix sp. UBA7828
ACGGTCTGAGACTTCGTGCTTTGCCGTAAGAATAAGTACTGGTGTCTTGTCCCCATTGCGCCTTAATGCTCTACAAACCGAGAGCCCATCAACGACTGGCATCATAACATCTAAAATAAATAGATCCGGTGGTGATATTTGAGATTCTTCTAAGGCTTGCGATCCGTTATTTACAGATATGACGGAGTAGCCTTCATAGCGTAAAGCTCTGTCAAGTGAGTCGCGAACAGCTTGGTCGTCTTCTGCGATGATTATTTTTTTACTTTGAGTTTCTGTCATAGCCCTCAATCAACATTTCGCTATATTCTGATAGGAAACCCAGTTGTACGCTACTATTTTTACACTTTCTTAATTGATTCTTAATTAGCGGTTAGCTGGACTAAGGAATGCCAAACCTTACTTCCTCAGGGTATGGAAAAAATTCAGGAGCTTCTATTTCATGCTGACTTTGCATTTCTATCCATGTCTCTGGCTCGCAAAGGTCACCATGAACATGGTCAAAGGCTTCGCGCGCAGAGTCAGGAAATCTGAAAAATTTCTTGAATTCTTCAGGGAAGACATCGTTTGCTCCTACTGCGAACCAAGGCTGAGATGACATTTCATCCTCAAAACTCCTTGCCTCAGGTATTGCTCTGAACGTGACATCTTGAAGCAAAGTCAACTCGTCATAATCATAGAAGACAACGCTTCCGTGTCTAGTAACACCAAAGTTTTTGGTGAATAGATCACCAGGAAAAATATTAGCGGCACATAAATCCTTGATTGCGTGACCATAGTCAAGAGTTGCAGACAAGACGTGACTTTCTGGCATTTCTTGAAGGTATAAGTCAAGTGGGTAGACTCGCCGTTCCGTATACAAGTGGTGAATGATGACATCAGTATCAGTAATTGTTATTGAGCGAGAAGCCTCTATCGCCAACTCTTGGAGCAGTTGATCGCTAAACCTCTCGCGAGGAAAGGCTAAGTCTTCGAATACTTGTGCATCCACCATTCTTCCAACACGGTCATGTGCAAAAACCATTTTGTATTTGTCCATAACCTGTGCTCGCGTAATTTTCTTTGACGGAGGAAATGTGTCCTTAATCACCTTAAAGACCACACCAAAAGAAGGCAGAGTAAAGACTGTCATTACCATTCCTGGTATTCCTCTTGCTGTTTCAAACCGGTCCGTTGAATTTGAGAGGTGCCTATAGATGGCTCTGAATAAGCTGGTCTTCCCATGAGCACTATACCCAATAGCCGTATATAGTTCGGCTACCGGTTTGAGCGGGATGAGCGTTTTGATAAACGCTACTATTGCTCCTGGTTCCTTGGTATTCACATGGAAGTACGATCTAGTAAATCCAAAAATCCTACTGGTTAGGTTCTCTGTAAGTAAGACAGCATCACACACGACCCCACTGTCAGTCGCACGAAGAGGGATTATAAGAGGTGAAACCCGTGTAAGATATCGAATTCGGCCGACAAGGTACGCTCCACGATTACGGTAAAAAACCGGCTTAAGAACATCAATCTCTACGGGCATTGTAGCTTCCCACGTCTCAGAAAGGTGTTTCTCTATTGCAAGGGCGATATTGGCGGAATCTCGTTGCAAATTTTGCCAATCTTGACCAATATCGAACGCTTCTAACACAGCCTGTATCAGCTTTTCGGTGGTTGTTCGAAGTCGAAATGTGAGGACTTCGCCCTGACCTGGGTCAACAACAGGAAGAGCGATTCCACCAAACCACCTAAACTCAAGATCATCATCAAAGCCCACTAACGTAAACAACCGACGCGTCACGGAATTAAAAAACGTTTCTGCTAATTCAGAGTCTGATCTCCACGCAATAGCTTGCGCGAATATGCGTCTTGCTGAAACCCATAGCTTTCTCTTCTTGCTCTCTTCCAAATTCTCCAAAGCAGGATTGATGATTTCAACACACTGGTTTACAAGTTGCCGGTGCAGAAGAAGACGTATTTGAGAATTAATTTGATGCTGCGCAAACTCTTGTTTAGCGAAATTGTCCCTAGCTCTTTGAGTAACTTCAAGAAAATCAGAACGAAACTGACTGAAGAACTCAGCGACCTGTTCAGCAATATCTTTAGCTATTCTTTCACCTTCTCCAAACTCTTGAATAGAAACAACTCCCTGAACCTTTTGGCTGCGCGCTCTCCGGCGAAGCCAACTGGGGGACAAAGCAGAAGGCATATCAACGCCATGCTGTTTAAGCAGTTCGCTATCAGTAAGGATCTCTATAGTCGGCCCCGAGGCGACAACTTGACCTTTTTCAAGAAGCACAGCAGTTTGACAGGTCTCAATAGCAACAGTTATATCTGCTGTGAACACAAGAAGTGCTTCCTCGCGATTCGCCAGCGCTTCGACCAAAGAGTCCGCCGAACGTGCATCAAGCATTGACGATGGCGCATCAAGCACAAGGATCGGTGCTTTATTTTCTAATTGGGCTGCTAATGCAACACGGTAGGATTCCCCACCACTTAGCCTTCCTATCCGCCGGTGAAGAATCTCAGGATCCAGATTCACATTTGAAATTGTCTTCTTTGGATCTCCTCCACAAATTGCTTGCAAGGCTGAAACAACTGTTTCTTCACTATTAAAGCGACGAAGATCTGTAACTGTCCCTATATTTTCCGGGTTACTGCAAATTCCCGATATAACTCCAGAAGTAGGTGTAAGTCGTTGAGATATTATTTTTGCGAGGGTGCTTTTCCCGCTTCCATTTCCACCCACCACTGCGATACGGTCACCTCTGGCAATGGTTAAATTAATATTTCGTAAACCTAAGCCATCGGGATGATTATATGAAATACCTTCAAGGCATAAAAGAGTTTCGCTCACATAGAAATACTGCCCGAATTTCAACGATTTAACAGTTACAGGGGGATTTTTTCTCTAAATTAAAGAAAAAATCAATTATTTTCGCAACTTTATGATTAGTAACTTGCACAATCAACCCAGCGATAGAAGACTGGAATTACATTCACATTGGAAATGAGAGGGTTCCTGTATGCACAGATCCAAGTTATTCAAATTGTTAATTGCCTTTTTGGCTATAACTACATTCGCAACGGCATGTGGAGGAAGTGACGATGATAGTTCATCATCATCTGATAGCTCATCCGCATCTG
>DLTU01000043.1:3456-10325 GCA_002500385.1 Candidatus Neomicrothrix sp. UBA7828
ATCTGATAGCTCATCCGCATCTGAAACTACTGATAGTTCATCGGAAAGCAGCGCAAGTGAAACTTCTGAGGTAGCTGAGGAAACAGAAGAGGAAGCAGCACCAGAACAAGAAGAAGCGGTAGTTGCAGAAGAAGAGGAAGTTACTATTGATCCTGTCTCTGGGGGAACACTTAGATGGGGTATAGAAGCAGAAAGCGATGGGTTAAACCCAACGGCCTCAGCTTTGTCAGCTTCCGGAAGAACAATGGCATATGCGGTCTTTGATACCATCGCTAAAATCGACGAAGACGGAAATGGTGTGGAGTGGCTTGCTGAGTCATGGGAAACGAATAATGACTGTACTAAGTGGACCATAAAACTACGAAGTGGAATCCAATTTCATGATGGGACGCCATTAAACGCTGCTGCAGTTGCAGTTAACTTTAACGCTCAGTTATCAGACCCATTGGTGGGCCTCGCAGTTAAGTATCTTTTCCCAACCGAAGGTGCTCTCGACATTGTTGATGACCTCACACTTCGGTATAACTTGCTACAGGGTGACTGTCGTTATCCGAGCACACTTCTAACCAGCCAGGTGGGAATGGTCGCATCCCCTACATGGCTCCAAGCAGCACTTGAGGACCCCACACTTGATCAGCTTCCTGTTGGCTCAGGACCTTTCAGAATTGATTCTCGAATACTGGACTCTCAAACGACTTTAGTTAGAAACGAAAACTATTGGAATGGAACCCCATACCTAGATGCTATTGAATTTGTTGTTATCACAGATTCAGATATCCGAGGGTCACTTCTTCAAGAAGGCGAAATTGATGGTTTAGTAACGACAAATGTTCCTACAATAGTTGACTTGGCTGAAGCTGATGGAATTAATCAGTTCTTTGAAGATACTGGAGATGAATCTTTCACCATGCTTCAAGCTGGTAAAGCTCCGTTCAATGATGAACGCGCTCGGGAAGCATTATTCTTGGCAACTCCAAATGAGAATTATCAAAGTCTGATTAATTTAGGAATTCCTCGAACGGCAAACCAAATCTTTACTCCTGATGAGCCTTATTACAATCCTGACATAGTGATGGTCACCGATAGCCCTGAGCTTGCAGCACCGTTAGTGGAAGAATATTGCGCTGATGTGCCAACTTCTTGCACAAATGGAAAAATAAATATGGAATATCAGTATTCAGGACCATCCGTTGCTGGCGAAAGAACAGCTGAAGTCTTGATTGAAGGATGGAAAGAATTCTTTAATGTAACGATTGATATGAAACCACAGGGTGTACATATTCAAGAAGTTGCCATAGGCCTATTTGATGCTGTTGGATGGCGCCAATTTGGCTATGTCAATCCTTCAACTGACCACACATGGCTGCGATGCGACACCATCGGTGCACTTTCCTTGAATTGGCCTCGTTATTGTGATGAGGAAAGAGATGCACTACTTGCCGCAGCAAAATTAGAGACTGAAGTGGAACCGCAAATAGAGATATACCAAGAAGTATCCCAAAGAATAAACGATTCCTTCTTATACATATTCCATAGCCACTCAATCTGGGATGTAGCTGTAAGTGATGATGTTTATAATATTTGTGGGGTTACAGCTCCAAATGGGAAAGCTCTTGATTGCTTGATCAACGGAGACGTTTGGTTCAACACAACGTTTATCGCTCGAGACTAATCGGTGTTCAAAGGACCTCGGGACTATCCAGCCTCGAGGTCCTTTGTTCATCAGACTTGCAATGCACAATGTCTTTGCTTAAACCGCACATACAGTTTCAGCGCTACAATGTCCGTAGGTTTAAGTCTTTAAACTAGATAGAGGGGTTGCTTTGCCGCTAGTCGTTAGGAAGTTGTTAGCTTTATGTTTACTTTTGATTTTAATTTCAATGGTGACATTTGGATCAATGAGCTTCTTAGGCGATCCTCTATTCAATATCCTGGGCCCAATTGCGGGAGACACTGAAAGTCCAGAAAGTTTAAAAATTATCGAAGCAGCAAAAGCTGATTACCACCTCGATAAGTCAATACCCGAACAATGGGCGCGATGGGCATGGGATTTTGTTCGAGGAGACTTTGGTGTTCAGTTCAGCACGACTGGCCAACCACCCGTTAGCGACCTAATTAAAGAGCGGCTACCTCGAACCCTTGAGTTAATGCTTATCGCACAACTGTTTGCTCTAGGGTTGGCTATTCCATGGGCTGTAACCTCAGCAGCTCGGGCAAACAGTCGCGTTGACAAAGGCCTTACAATGGCGTCATTTGCCGCAATATCCCTTCCCTCATTTGCAACGGCCGTTCTACTTTATTACTTATTCTCGGTAAAACTTGACTGGTTACCAGACACATACAATGCCATAGATCCATTTTGGGGGTTTAGCCACAACCATAGGCTTATTCAACTCATTCTCCCAGCTATCACACTGGGGATAGGGGCTGCAGCACAATACGCAAGACTATTAAGAACGGATATGATAACGACTCTTCGTGAGGATTTTATTCTCATGGCCAAATCTAAAGGAGTCCCAAGAAAACGTGTCCTTTACGTCCATGCTCTTCGCTCCTCCTTATTTTCACTTATTACTCTTTTGGCAATTAATGTCGGATTCATGATTGGCGGCTCAATAGTCGTTGAAAGTTTCTTCAGGATTCCAGGTATAGGTCTTGCAATCATAGAAGCTGTTCTTCGCGATGATTTCCCCGTCGTATTAGCAATTGTGATGCTGGTGTCTTGTGGATTCATGGTTCTTAATTACTTGGCCGATATTTTATACTCAGTTCTTGATCCACGAATAAGGAACACCGGACAGGGCCAACGAAAGAAAGTGACTGTCTTATGAACGTGAGTAAGGATGATGCATTTCCTGATGCAGTGGCCGAATTTGATGAAACTGACAAAGCCGGATCAGAAGCAGTAAAAAAAACACTTGGTTTTGGTTTCTGGCTCTCCGTTTTTTGGCTTTTTGTAATTAGTTTGGTCGCCATTCTCGCTCCGATACTCCCACTCAAAGACCCCGGAGAGAATTTTGTCCAATATGAGCAACGAGAAAACCCCCTAACGAAAAAGCTAGAAGACCAACCGACTATCCCCCCATATTCTCCAAGCTCAGAGCATTGGTTTGGGACTGATCAGGATGCACGAGACATATTCAGTAGAACTATATACGGTGCCAGAATTTCATTAGCGGTTGGAGGTCTTACTACGTTATTTGGGCTCGTGATTGGAGGTTCATTAGGAATGCTCGCAGGTTTTCTAAAAGGTTGGATCGATAAGCTCGTGTCTGGCCTTTTCCTATTGAGCCTCAGTTTCCCGGGACTCGTTTTGACGATTCTTATCATCACAATTTTAGATAGGTCTCTTTTAACTATCTCTTTAACATTTGGGATTCTATCTATTGCGCCTATAGGAAGGCTAGCGAGAGCCCAGACATTAACATTTGCTGAGAGAGAGTTTGTAACAGCTGCTACCACCCTTGGTGCAAAACGCTCTCGCATCCTACTGCGCGAACTATTCCCCAATGTCCTTATCCCGATGGTTACTTTAGCAATGGTTGTGGTTGCAATTTCAATTGTAGGCGAGGGAACCCTAGCATTTCTTGGTTTATCCGTTCAGGGTTCTAGTACATGGGGCAAATTGATCCTCCTTGGAGCAGATATTTCAACTCTTCAAACGAGTCCGTGGGTTTCCTTCATCCCAATGTCTTTTCTTTTCCTTACAGTTGCTTCATTTAACTACATGAGTGACAGACTACAAGACGTCTTTGATACACGGAGCATTTATGTCACCCACGACTGAGACCCAACCACCAATATTGAAAGTTGAGAATTATAAAATCGGCTTTCGAACAGAACGTGGACTCGCAAAAGCAGTGAATGGCGTTTCATTTTCCCTCGAAAGGGGTGAGACACTGGCTATCGTCGGTGAATCTGGTTCTGGCAAAACAGTTTTAAATAGAGGATTGATGGGCCTGTTAACCGACGGCAATACTATCGAAGATGGGTCAGCTAAATTTATAGGCGAAGAAATTGTCGGGTTATCAAGGCAAAATTTCTGGGGCACAAGTATGGCTATGATTTTCCAAGACCCTATGTCTTCATTAAATCCCGTAATGAAAGTTGGTAAGCAAGTAGCCGAACCTCTACAACTTCATCAAGGCCTAACGAAGAAGGAAGCAAAAAAAGAAGTAGTCGAGCTATTCAAATTAGTTGGTATCCCTGACCCTGAGAAGAGATTCAGTGAATATCCCCATCAACTCTCAGGCGGGATGCGACAAAGGGTTATGATCTCAATTGCGTTGGCCATCAAACCCGACTTGCTAATAGCTGATGAACCAACAACGGCTTTAGACGTGACCGTCCAAAAATACATTTTAGATCTGCTCCGAGAACTTCAAGATCAGAGAGAAATGTCGGTAGTACTAATCACACATGATTTAGGAGTCGCTAGAGGCCGCGCAGACGAAATCCTTGTCATGTATGGCGGCAAAGTAATGGAACACGCTCCTGCAGAAAAGATATTTACAGAAATGTCGCATCCTTACACTGAAGCGCTCACCGCTGCTATCCCTCGCTTAAAAGACCCAAAGCATACAAGACTGATTCCAATACCAGGATCCCCGCCGGACTTAATACACCCTCCCGAGGGGTGCAAATTTGCGCCTCGATGCATTTATGCTCAAGAAAAATGTATTACTGATGAGCCTGAGGTAACAGCAAAGGGAAGGCACAGCTTTTCTTGCTTCTATCCTGTAGGCACCCAAGAGAACAAAGACGCATACCAAAAGAACGCAGAAAAGGGCTTTACAGCGGCAGGTTTAAAGATTTCACAAAGAAGGGTGCTGAAGTAATGGCAGGCTCAGGGAAGAACCACCTTCGCAGTGAATCAGAAAAGATAATTCTTAAAGTTGAGGATCTAGTAGTTGAGTTTCCAAGTGATAGAAAAAACTTTGTTCACGCTGTCTCAAAAATAAGCTTTGATTTAGAAGTCGGAGAAACCTTAGGTATCGTCGGCGAGTCTGGATGTGGAAAGTCTTCGACTGCCAAGGCGATCATCCAACTTCCAAAGCCGAAATCAGGTTCGGTAATGTTTAAAGACACTGATTTAATGGATCTACCGAAAAAAGAACTAAGAAATATCCGGCCAAATATGCAAATGATATATCAAGACCCTATTAGCTCATTAAACCCTCGAAGAAATGTCTTTGAAATTGTAAACGAAGGATCAAAAATTTGGGGTGATTTGGGGCAAGAAACCAGCACTCTAATTGAAAGCGTGGGACTAGACCCAGATGAAGCCAGAACCAAAAAACCTCATGAATACTCAGGAGGGCAATGCCAAAGAATTTCGATAGCAAGAGCACTGGCACTTAATCCACAAATACTCATTTGTGATGAGCCTGTCTCAGCTCTTGATGTATCTGTTCAAGCGAGAATAATTAATTTGCTTGAAGACATGAAGAGCAAATTCGGACTCACCGTTATCTTTATCAGTCATGATTTATCAGTTGTAAAGAATATCAGTGACCGGGTTTCAGTTATGTATCTGGGAAAAATGTGCGAAATCGGGGATAGCGATTTGATCTATGAGAAGCCGGCTCACCCATACACTCGCGTCCTACTAGCCGCTATCCCGGATCCTGAGAATATACATTCAGGGGCTGTAGATTTACTCGACGGGGAGTTACCCTCTGCAATTAACCCACCAAGCGGTTGCCGTTTTAGAACTAGGTGCCCGAGAGCGGAAGACATATGCAAAGAAGAGGAGCCCATGCTACTCCAAATTGGGAAAGAAGATCATTGGGTTGCCTGCCATTTCCCACATTCAAACCTGGAGGATTCGCAAACGCTAAGCGATCCCCAAAACTCTAATAATGATAAGAGGGACGAAATTCTTTGGCCGCCTGAAAATTAGCGAATTAATTGTGCTAACTCGCTAATGGTACGCTCTCTATCCTCATCTGGGCCATAAATAGCTGCAACTACCTGAGTTCCCCCAGCATCAGCATAATTCTGAAGGCCTTCTGCAACTTGTTCAAAGCTTCCACTTAATGCAATATCCCAAGAATTAGCGAGCCCCTCGCGTTCAAGCATCGCTCGGTATGAAGGCAAATCACCATAGAATCCAAAGTCTCTTTTAGCATATTCCTCAGCAAGATCAGAATCAGAAGTTATGCAAACAGGAACTGCGGTTATAACTTTAGGAATTGGTCTTCCAGCCTCTTCCGCAGACGCATTTATAACTGGTGATATGTGATTCCGGATAGTCTCCGGCCCCGTCATCCAAGTAACCGTTCCATCAGCAATCCTGCCTACTAGTTTCAACATTTGAGGACCCAGTGCAGCTACAAGAACAGGAGGAGGGTCAGCTGGTACGTCAATACCGCCTCTGCTTGTTAAATGCTTCCCTCCATACGAGATTGTTCCTTCATGAAGAAGTGCCATAAGAATTTGAAGGTAATCGCTCATATGACCTACAGGAGCATCAAATGATATCCCCCACATTCCTTCAACAACCGGCTTGTGAGATAACCCGATACCTAAATCTAGTCTGCCATTTGAGACCTGATTAACGGTTAGCGCTTGTTGAGCTAACATCATGGGGTGCCGTGGATAAGTTGGAATCACTGAGGTACCTAAACGGATACCTTCAACCGATTCAGCGACAACAGCCAAAGCCGTTAATGCATCGAGGTTAAAAATTTGCGGTGTCCAAAATGTGGCATACCCAAGGTCTCTCGCTTCTTGAACCTGCTTCTTTAGGTCATCAATATTGCGAGAGGATCCGAATATTCCTAATTCCATGTTTATTTCTCCTAACTTGCGTCTTTCAAATTTAACGTTTCCTGAAGTTCTCTTTTTAGAAATTTACCACTTGCATT
>DLTU01000043.1:10641-19193 GCA_002500385.1 Candidatus Neomicrothrix sp. UBA7828
TTTACCACTTGCATTCCTAGGTAGCGGCTTTTCCAGAAACCACAGGTATTGAGGAATTTTATGTTTAGCCACTCTGGCTTCTAAGAAAGCTCTAAGTAGGTCTGCATTTATTGAGTGACCGCCCTTTAAATAAACTGCTGCAGCGACTTCCTCTCCGAGGCGGTCATCTGGGACTCCAAAAACAGATACCTCACCAACTGCGTCATGCTCGAATATCGCTGATTCGACTTCGGCACAATACACGTTCTCTCCTCCTCGCAGTACCATATCCTTCTTCCTATCAACAATAAAAATAAAACCGTCTTTGTCAATTCTTGCTATATCCCCGGTATGTAACCAACCTTCGGTTATTGCTTCAGACGTCGCCTCAGGCCTATTTAGATACCCCTTAATAACTTGGGCGCCCTTAACCCATAGCTCACCAATCTCACCATCCGGAACTGCTTTCCCATCATCGTCAAAGCATTGAGCTTCGAAACATGGCATTGCAGGGCCTGCGCTTTCCGGTTTATCAAGGAAGAAATCAGCTGAAATTGCAGTTATTATTCCGCAAGTTTCTGTCATACCGTAACCTGTTCCAGGGCGGGCGGTTTCAACGGTAGCTTCAATCTTTTCTACTAAGTCTGGTTGCAACTGGGCGCCGCCACCACCAAGTGCTTTGAGGGATGACGTATCTGTTCTTTCGAAGTCGGGATGGGCAATTAGTTCTCTGGACATAACTGGAACGCCACTTATGGTCGTTATCTGTTCGGACTCGACTAGCTTAAGAGCTGTACCAGCATCCCATTTGTACATATGCACTAACTTCCCACCAGCCATCGTGATTGAATGCGCAACACAATTATTAGCTGTTACATGAAACAGGGGCGTAATGACTAGGGCAGAGGTTTGCGATACCTCTTTAGCTGGAGGCTTGGTTGATGTGACACGTGCTCGCGATGAAGCTAGAGACTGAACTACGTGAGCGAACGCAAGACTCATTGCATTAGCCACGCAACCCCGATGAGTGAGTTGTGCGCCTTTGGGTCGTCCAGTCGTTCCTGAAGTATAGAAAATACATGCGTCTGAATCAGGATCTACCACAACCTCAGGCATCTCACCGCCCTTTTCTATAAGAAAATCCCACTCAATAACACGAGATGATCCGTTTCCCGCACGAACCGCCACTAACTGAGGAGATTCACCTAAATTTTGTAATGTAATCAGCTGCCCAAGCCGCTCTTCGTCTGCAATAACTACCTTTGGCTTAGAATCATTGAGCGCATATTCTAATTCAGGGGTCGCCCACCAAGCATTCATACCGACACAAGTAGCACCGATACTCATACACGCCCAATACGCTAACATCCACTCTGGATAATTCCGCATAGCTATCGCTACCCTGTCACCTACCTGTACATCATTCTCAATTAACCAATTAGCTACACTTGCGACGTATTCATGTGCTTGAGCATAGGAGATTCGCTCATTTCCGTACACTAGATAATCTGCATTATCAAACCTCAAGCTTGATAGCCAAAAGTCCCTGAGAGTCGCTGGTTGATTTTTGTAACAAAGAAGATCTATTCCTCGGACATTCACTTCCTCCAATTCGAACTGAGCCCCCTCTGAAGTAAGCTCTGCCCAGGCTTGGGATAATTCTTTGTACACGTCCCCCCCACAATTAGTGAATGACCTCTAGGCTAGATTAAATTCGTTACTGCTCATAACTGTCAAGACAGTAACTTTGAAAATACCGAAATAGAAATTTATTTACCTTATTGGTCTAGAATAAAACCGGTTAACTTGTAAGGAGTGGTCATGGGAACTGAAGAGAATCAAGAACTTAACGCACGCGAAGCATGGGAGCTTGAGTATCAGCAAGCCTCATTGAGGGACTCAAATTTTGAAACGATGTCAGGGGTACCGGTTGAGCCTGTCTATGGAGATGACTTGTTTCCCGGTCAATATCCTTACACACGGGGAATTTACCCATCTATGTATAGGTCACGTCTATGGACAATGAGAATGTTTGCTGGATTTGGGACGGCCGAAGATACTAATTTAAGGTTCAAAGAACTTCTACGAAATGGTGGAACTGGACTGTCAACTGCTTTTGATATGCCGACTCTCATGGGTCGTGACTCCGACAGCGAATGGTCGCTGGGTGAAGTCGGACGAGCTGGTGTAGCAGTTGACACTCTCGCAGACATGGAAGATTTATTTGCTGATATTGATTTGTCACAAGTTTCTACCTCTATGACGATAAACGGTCCTGCAGCAACACTTCTAGCTATGTACGTCGCTGTAGCCGAGCAAACTGGAGTTGAGCCTCACCAGCTTGCTGGAACAATCCAAAATGACATTCTTAAGGAATATCAGGCACAAAAAGAATATATTTACCCCCCTCGCCCCTCAATGCGTATCGTCACGGACATGGTCAAGTACACCACAGCTGAAATGCCAAAATGGCACCCCATTTCTATTTCTGGCTATCACATTAGAGAAGCGGGAAGCACGGCAGCACAAGAATTAGCATTTACATTAGCTAACGGGTTCTCCTACGTAGAAGCTGCTATCGCTGCTGGGCAAAACGTTAATGAGTTTGGTAAACGCCTCAGCTTCTTCTTTAACAGCCATAGCGATTTCTTTGAAGAAATAGGCAAATTCCGAGCTGCTCGACGGATTTGGGCTCGTTGGATGAAAGAACGATACGGGGCAACAGATGAAAAGGCCATGCTATGTAGATTTCACACGCAAACCGCAGGTGTTTCCCTGACAGCTCAACAGCCCGAAATTAATATCGCTAGAGTTGGAATACAGGCACTTGCCGCAGCTTTAGGGGGAACCCAGTCGCTTCATACTGATAGCTTTGATGAAGCGTTAGCTCTTCCAACGGAAGATGCGGCTCGGATAGCGCTAAGAACACAACAAATTGTTGCCCATGAAACCGGAGTGGTGAACGTAGCTGACCCCCTAGGAGGCTCACCCTACGTTGAATGGATGACTGATGAAATGGAGAGGCAAGCTGAAGCCATATTCGCGCATCTTGATGACCTAGGAAATGGTTCAATTCTCGAAGGAACATTCAATGGGATTGAAAATGGATATTTCGTTGGCGAAATCGCCGATGCAGCTTACAGGTTTGAACGTGAAGTGAACTCTGGAAGACGCATTATTGTTGGAGTAAATGAATACACCGATGGGGATAACCCAGATGACAGAAATCTCTTGCGAATTGGTTCTGAAACCGAGGAGTACCAACTTAAGAGACTAAATGATGTTAAAACGAAAAGAAATCAAGAAAACGTCAATAGTGCTCTCTCCGAAATTACTGCTGTGGCTTCAGACCCAACGCGCAATTTAATGCCTGCGATCATTGAAGCAGTAAAGACCTACGCTACTGAAGAAGAAATTGCCAACGCCATGGAAGTGGTTTTCGGGACATACGTTGAAAAGGCAATAGTTTAATAAAACGAAAGTGAAGGAGACCAAAAATGGGCGACCAGCAACAAAGAGTGATTTTAGCTAAATTAGGCTTAGATGGTCACGATCGTGGCATCAAGGTAGTTGCACGAATATTGCGCGATGCTGGAATGGAAGTTATCTATTTAGGTTTGCGGCAGACAACGGCAAGTATCGTCGCAGCTGCGGAAGAAGAAGATGCAGATGCCATTGGTCTTTCTATGCATAACGCTGGCCATTTAACACTTGGACCCAAAATGGCTGAGGCAATAACAGCGGCCGGATTAGATGTACCTCTAATCATCGGCGGAATCGTACCTGACGAAGACGTTGAGGAATTAATGAATGCTGGAATTGCTGCTGTCTTAGGGCCAGGTGCGCCTGCAGAAGAAGTAGTGGCTACAGTACAGGATGCAATTTCTGCACGAGACAAAGCGTGAATTCATCGAGCGATGCGGCAACTGCACTCTTCCAGAGTGCAGTCAAAGGAGAACGACGTAGCCTAGGCAAGCTCTTAACTGCTATCGAACGTGGCGGGGACCAAGCTGAAATTATTGCAGGCCTGGCGCATCAAGTATCAGGGAATACTCATGTAGTTGGAATCACCGGAGCTCCAGGTTCAGGAAAATCAACGCTGACAGGTAGGCTCTTAAAACTATTTTCAGAAGCTGGTGACAAATTAGCTGTCCTAGCTATTGACCCATCTTCTCCTCTAACTGGAGGAGCTATTCTCGGAGACCGGATACGAATGGATGATCTTGCGGGTGAAGAATCCTTTATCCGCTCAATGGCTACACGAGGCCACTCTGGAGGACTTGCATTAGCTGTTCCAGCAGCTATCCAACTCTTTGACGCTGTTGGGTATGAACCTGTAATTATTGAAACTGTGGGAGTTGGTCAGGTAGAAGTTGATGTTGCAGGTGCAGCTGACACTACGGTCGTTGTTGTTACTCCTGGCATGGGTGACGCTGTGCAGGCGAATAAAGCAGGCCTCCTTGAAGTTGCGGATATTTTTGTCGTTAATAAATCAGACAGACCAGGAGCGAGCGACGCAAGACGGGATTTAGAGTTAATGTTGGACTTAGGGCATGTCTCAGGTCTTGAGCAAATGACGGGCTACAGGCCTCCGATTATTATGGCAAATTCACTTGATGGCACCGGTGCTGATGAAGTTCTTGATGCCATTAAATCTCATGGAGAATATCTTCACAATTCTGAGAAAATACATATTCGTCGAAGAGGCCGCCTAGTAATGGAAATCCAAAACAGAATCGAATTACTAATTGGATCAATAGCAAGTGACATCCTTAAATCTGAAGTCGGGGCGAGCCATATTGCAAAAGTTCTCGAAAGAGAAACCTCGCCAGCTGAAGCAGCGAAATCTATTGTTAGCTCCATTATCGCGAACTAATAACCCCCCATTAATTGACAGGCACCGCTCGCCCACCAGACCGAATTACGACGTACACATTCTCGCCTTGAGGAAACTTCAACCGAACCTTTTTGTGGTTAAGGCCCCATACTAAATAATCAGAGCCACGTATCTGTCCAACCCACTCAACATTTTCCTGCGGTTTGGGTTCTTCTATGGTAAGGGAAAGAAATCCTAGAAAGTGATCCTGATCATATACCTTTACCTCATGAACGGATCCAAAACCATATTGAATATGCATATACGTAGCTTACGCTTAAAAAGTTGATCGTTTCCTACCATCCTAATCAACTATTGCCACTTGCTAGAATGTGAAATAATTATTCAAAACAAGTTGGGTAAAACGAGGTCTGCATAGCATCATAGAAGGAGACCAGAATCTAGAAGAAAGACAGCAATGAGCGAATATTCTCCCCCTCTTGACGATATGAAATTTGCACTCAAGGAAGTTGTTGGTGTTGAATCTTTATCTGAAATACCTGCCTTCAAGGAAGTAGGATTAGAAGCACTTGATTCGCTTCTTGACGAAGCAAGTCGCTTTTTCAATGAAGTAATTTCTCCTACCAACCGAACGGGAGATCTTGAAGGAAGCTTACTGAATAATGATGGTAGTGTTTCTACACCTACTGGGTTTCGCGAAGCATATGCTCAGTATGTTGATGCCGGATGGGGTGCTATAAGTTTTGACCCAGAGTATGGAGGTGGTGGTTTCCCATGGCTAGTAGGCATAGCAATCACCGAAATGCTTACTGCTGCGAACATGGCCTTATCACTCAACCCAATGCTCACTCAAGGTTCAATCCATGCGCTTACAGCACATGGGAGCAAAGAACAAAAGCTCGCATGGTTACCCAAATTAATTACTGGCGAATGGGCAGGGACAATGAACCTAACAGAACCTCAAGCTGGGTCAGACGTCGGGGCTCTAACTACCAAAGCGGAGATACAAGACGATGGAACCTATAAGATTACTGGACAGAAAATATACATTACGTGGGGCGAGCACGATTTAACAGAGAACATAGTCCACTTAGTTCTCGCCAGAACGCCAGATGCTCCTCCAGGCACGAAAGGAATTAGCCTTTTTATCGTTCCAAAATTTGTCATCAACAATGATGGGAGCATTGGCGAGGAAAATGACATCAAATGCCTATCTATCGAACATAAGCTGGGAATTCACGCATCACCTACCTGCGTACTCCAGTTTGGAGATAATGGTGGAGCAACTGGATATATCGTTGGTGAAGAAAACTCTGGAATGCGGTATATGTTCACCATGATGAACCAAGCAAGGTTAGCCGTTGGATTAGAGGGCCTTGCTGTGGCAGATCGCGCTTACCAACAAGCCCTTGATTATGCTCTTGAGAGAATGCAGGGCAGAAGAGCAGATACTCCAAAAGGAGAATCCGTTCCCATAATTGACCATCCAGATGTCCGGCGTATGTTGATGACGATGAAAGCATACATCGAAGCAATGCGATGCATGATATACCTAAATGCCAAATCCATTGATATAGCCCATCATCATCCCGATAAAGACGAGCGAACACGTGGTAACGAATTAACTGATCTTCTAACCCCACTATCAAAGAGTTGGTGTACTGACCTTGGAAACGAACTCACCAGCCTAGGTATTCAAATCCATGGGGGCATGGGTTTCGTTGAAGAAACCGGAGCAGCACAACACTATAGAGATATTCGCATAGCTGGCATTTACGAAGGAACTAATGGGATACAGGCAATTGATCTAGTGGGCCGAAAACTATCAATGAGAAAAGGCGACGTCGTCCGTGAACTCCTTCTAGAAATTAATGAAACTGTATCTGAGCTTCACTCAGCAAACCTAGAGGGAATCGGAAACCCTCTCGAAGATGCTGTTCAGGATATGCAAGCAGCAACGGAGTGGCTTATTGAGAAAGGTGGCGCAAGTACCGACGATGGGCTGGCTGGTGCTACTCCCTATCTACGAATGTTCGGAACTACTGTCGGCGGGTGGCTCCTAGCAAAATCTGCTTTGCAGGCAAAGAAGCAAATTGACGAAGGCAACGATTCAGAATTCCTACAAGCAAAAATAGAAACAGCTACATTCTTTGCTGAGCAATTACTTCCTCAGGTTTCAGGCTTGCTTCCTGCTGCTACAAGTGGCGCCCATTCGCTATATGCAATCACACCAGAAAGATTTCGAGGCTGATATGAAAAACGATTCCGAAATAACTATTCTTACCAATTCTGTGACGTCAATTGTTGGGCATTGGGATGAGGGAGATCCATTCGTAGATCCAGCAGAAATCAAAGCTGTTTTTGGATGGGAGATAAAGCCAGAGGGTTTATGCAAAGATGACGCTTGCATCCCTATCAATAAAGAGCAGAGTATCAAAAACCAGGATCGTTACAATCTCCGCGCAGTAGCGCATTTAACTGGACATCCAACTCTTATTTCTCAAGAGTTGAAGACTGTAACTATCGGCCAACCTGCTGGTCTTCGCTCCGCCGCTCTAAAGGATAAGATTGCGCCAAATTTTGTACTTCCCGATATTGGAGGAGTCGATCGAGCTTTCTCCGACTGGGCAGGGAAAAAAAGGCTTCTCGTTGCATTTTCTAGTTGGTGAGGTTGCGCATTTGACTTGCCAGGTTGGCAAGAACTGCATAAAGAATTGCAAGAAGAGGGATTCACTGTAATAGCTGTTGCTATTGACGAGAATTTAGATTCAATAATTGAATTAGCAAACGGAGTGACTTACCCAGTCCTAATGGATAAGGACCATATACTCACTGAGCTATTCGCTATTAGTAATGTGCCCTCAGTTATATGGATTGATGAGGATGGAAATATCTCCCGACCTGCAGCAAGCGAGTTTGGCACTGACACTTTCAGTGAAATAACTGGAATTAGTCGCGAAAAGCATATGCAGCAAGTTCGCGAATGGGTTAGAGATGAAGCTTTGCCGGAAGATGCAAGTTTCATTGTTGATGATCTATCCGATGAAGAAATTCAAGCCAGACTTCATTTCAGATTGGCAGCGCACTTGCGAAGAAACAACATGATTACTGAATCTGAGAAGCATTTTGATTACGCCATTGAGTTGGCTCCATTGGACTTTACAATAGCTCGGGCGAGCATGCCTTTACGTGGTGGTGACCCATTCGGTGAGGAATTTTTTGAGCTCTACCAAAAGTATCAAGATGCCGGCTCCCCATTTCATGGAATACCGAGAAAGAGCCAAACAAGTTAAATAGCAATCAGTTATGCATACCTTCAGCTGAAATTACTCGCTGACTAACTTCAACAAGTTGCTCTTCCTTTACCTCAAATGAGGCGACTTTTTCCGCTTTGTGAAGGCCTGACTGCATTTTCCCGGTAACAATATCAATAGCCGTACCCTCAATTAGAGGTATCAAAGCAATTGCTCTAAAGCCCTTATCATTTCCAGGAGAAGGTTTTTTCGTTTCTGTAATCAGTTGTTTTGACTGCCAGACCCATTCTTGATCTACGCTGACAAAACGACACCGATGATTTCCTGCGCTTTTTGAAACTAACGCCCCAGGGCAAACAAGAAATTTTCCTTCTATCCATGGGTTAACTCCTAAGCCCGAGCGGTCAAAAGCAATTTCAAAGGCTTGCTGAATTATGGATTCGTGATCACCAGACCGTATCGCTCTTTGTAGGATTTCATGT
>DLTU01000112.1:0-18851 GCA_002500385.1 Candidatus Neomicrothrix sp. UBA7828
TATCATTCGGGTCAAGCTAAAGTATGAGCAAACAAAATTACTAAAAAGGTTTAACATGGCACGAATTGATATTCCAGAAGGCGAAGGGTTAGAACGAAGCAGACTTTGGTATATGCAACCAGATGTTGGAAAAGGCATTGGCATGGCAGGGAACGCGCTCTATACCAAGGTCTCTTTAGATACAAGAGTTAGAGAAGTAGCGAGAATGCGAATAGCCCAGATAAATGACTGTCATATATGACTAGACACACGGTCTGCATCGGCGATGCAGCAAGGGCTAGACGATGATCTTTATCATCGAGTAACCGAATACTCTGAAATAGGTGCATTCTCTGAAGAAGAGAAACTAGCAGCTGAGCTAGCAGAGCGATTTGTATTTGATCATGGAGCGCTTAAATCAGATGAACCATTTTGGAAGCGCATGAAGTCAAGCTTTTCCGACCAACAAATATTAGAGCTATTATCCTTAATCGGGTTTTGTCTTGGGGTTGGAAGACTACTTGCAGTCCTTGAAGTGGCGAATGACTGCCCAGTAAACCTAACAGCTGACCCTAGTGAAGATCCATCGTTCTTCACCCATGGTTAGGTTTGGGCGAGGACATATCGTGATAGGACCACTAAGTGTGGTGAAAATATTAGAACTAGCTCAGAATGCAGCCGTGCTAGAACTTCGCACTTATTGGTTGCTTGAGGCGATGAAAAATTAAATGTTGAGAACGCGACCGGAATCATTTTGAGCTTTTATGAATTCATCTGAGCCAGTAACTGAACATTTGACGACGCCATCAGGAATAACTGTGGAATTTGACTTGTGGGGTGAGCTAGAAAGGAACGCAATTCTGCTCCTGCATGGGGGCGGCCAAACCCGACATTCGTGGAATGCAACTGCCGAAAAATTAACTCGAACCGGCAGGTGCGCTATAACAATGGACTTGAGGGGTCATGGTGGTTCGGATTGGTCGAGCGATGGGGATTATAAGCTAAAAGACTTTTCTTCAGACGTTGCATACCTTATTGAGCAACTGAAAATAAACCCCGCATTAGTTGGAGCATCACTTGGAGGGCTAGTCGGAATCTATCTTGAAGGGAGCTACAAGCCGAGTTCTATTTCGGCCCTAGTTCTGGTTGACATCGTTCCAAACATTAATGTTGCGGGGGCCGATAGGGTGAAAAGCTTCATGCTAGAAAACTCCAAAACAGGTTTTAGTTCTTTATCAGAAGTGTCAGAGATATTATCCAAGTACAATCCTCACCGTAAAAAATCCTCTGATCTGGAAGGATTGAAAAAAAATTTACGCAAACGTGGTGATAAGTGGTTTTGGCACTGGGACCCTATGTTTATCTCAACTGAAAGGGATGAAGAGAACCCTGACATGCGTAACCCTAATTTACTAAACGAACTATGCAAAAAGATTTCTGCTCCAATGCTATTAGTGAGAGGTAAATTAAGTGATCTGGTAACAGAAAATGAAGTGGAAGAGTTTCTTAAAAGGTATCCACATGCACGCTTCGCTGATGTTAGCGGCGCTGGACATATGGTTGTCGGCGATGAAAATGACGCATTTGCAAAGGCGATCATTGAATTTTTGAACCAATAACTATTTATTTAGCTCTTCTGCTGGTTGCTGATTTCACCTTCATACCATTTAGGTACCATTGCGCGCGGACTGCCTGCGGCAAGCTCAGGTCTTGCGAGGCCAAGTAAGGCGTAATCAATATCAGACGGAAGTTTCTGTGTATGAGCCCCACCATCTACCCTAATTGTTTCTCCGTTCACATAACTAGATTCATTACCCGCCAAGAACAAAGCGCAATTTGCAACGTCATCTACGTGACCCATTCTCTTAACTGGCGTTTGTAAGCGAACTGTCTCAACAGCGAATGGGACTTTAAAGATATCTGATGTCATTTCGGTTTCAATGACATGGGGAGCTATACAATTTACCCGAACTTGGTCATGACCATACTCAACGGCTGCAAGCTTAGCAACATACTCAATTCCAGCTTTGGACCCCGCATATCCGACTCTCCCGACATTTGGATTATGGGCAGTCAGAGATGAACATAGAATAGCTGACCCTCCTCCGGAGTCAGCCATGGCATTGCACATAAACCTTAGGAAATAAATTGCACCGTTGAATTGCACATTAACCATTGGTTCAAGATGGTCAGGCGTAATTTCTCTTATGGTCCTTACATCGTCGTATCCAGCAAAGTTAATCGCTGCATCAATACGACCATATTGGCCCATTACTTCTTCTTGGACTCTTTCACCTTGTTTGAAGTCTGTTACATCCCAAGAGACTCCCATTCCATTAAACTCATCTGCAGTCTTTTGGGCGAGAGCACCTCTTCGTCCCGCAATCACAATCTTTGCTCCCTCAGCCGCAAAGAGCTTTGCGCATGCATATCCGAATCCACTTGCGCCCCCGACGATAACTGCTACTTTTTCCTTCATTCTTTCCATATCTTGAGATTAGCGTCAATCTATCTAAGATCCCATTTCTTGAATTTCTCGTTCCGCTCCACTACTAGTAATCTTCACTAGGGGCAAAACTTTCTAAGGGGCCACACTATGAGCGTATTAGATGACTTCAAACTAAGCGGAAAAGTAGCGGTTGTAACTGGATCCGGTCAGGGTATTGGCCGAGGCATCGCATGGGGCTTAGCTGAAGCAGGGTGCGATGTTCTAATAAATGCAAGAAGAAAAGAGGACCTTGAAATCACAGCAAAAGGAATTGAAGAAAGAGGAGGAAAAGTCTTAATCTATGATGCCGATATACGAGACAACTCTGAAACACTAGGAGATCTTGCTATTGACTCTTTAGGAGCACTTGACATTTGGGTCAACAATGTTGGCGGTTCTGATGAAAAGAAGACGAGAACTCTAATCGATACTCCAGACGAAATCTTTAGAAACCAACTGGAGCTAAATCTAATGACTGCGTTCCAGGGCGCTAAAACTGCAGCGAAAAGAATGACTAATGGTGGAGCAATAATTAATATTTCATCAGGCGCAGGTATGCGAGGATCTCCCTTTACAGGCCCATACGCAGCAGCGAAAGCAGGAATGCTTAACATGACCGAGACTCTAGCAATTGAGTTAGCTCCGAAAATTCGTGTAAACGCAGTTTCCCCAGGGCCAGTAGTCACCGAAGCTTTCGCAGAAGTATTAGGCGCAGATGGAGCTGAAAAAGAGATAGCTACGACAATTCCACTAGGGTTCCTAGGAACTCCTGATGACATCGCCGCAGCTGTTGTCTTTCTCGCAAGCCCTGCGTCAAAGTGGATAACTGGTCGGAACCTACTAGTAGCTGGCGGGAGGACACACAGAGCCTATCAATATGAAGAGAAACTAGAAAAAGATACAAACAAAGACTAAAAATTAAGGAGAAATATGAAACTCAACCTATCAGTAGATGAAGTTCTGGCTACTACTAGAGCTGTCCGTAAGCGTTTAGATTTTGATAAACCAGTCGAGCATGAAATCATAAAGGAATGCTTAGAAGCTGCTATCCAATCACCAACAGGATCTAACTCTCAAAGTTGGCAATGGCTTGTCGTCACGGATCCTGTCCAACGAGCAGCGCTTGCAGAGCTGTATAAGCAAGGATGGGAACTTTACACCCAAATGGAAGGAAATGTTGAAACAGCTTATAAAGGTGTCGACGAAGATCGTATATCTCAGCAGAGCCGTGTTCTTGACTCAGCAACATATCTTGCCCAGAATTTTGAGAAAGTCCCCGTGATGATGATTCCCATACTGCCTGGTCGCTTTGAAGGTCTGCCGTCAATGGCCTCAGCGGCGATGCTTGGGTCCATTCTTCCTGGCGCGTGGAGCTTTATGTTAGCTGCTAGAGAACGAGGATTAGGTACAGCTTGGACGACTATACATTTGATGTTCGAAGAGCAGGCAGCTGAAGTTCTTGGAATTGACTATCAAAGCTATACACAGTGTGCATTAATAACATGCGGATATTCTAAAGGTACAGATTTTAAACCTGCAAAAAGGCCCCCGCTAGACACAGTCCTACATTGGGATCGTTGGGATGGAGAGGCGCCATGAGCAATACAGCACCCGAAGAAATAGTAACGAAATTCATTCAGCTAATTAATCGGAAGGACTTAACTGAGGCTACTAACCTTCTCTCAGAGGATTGCGAATATGATAATGTGCCGATGGGGAAAACTTTCGGACGGGAATCGATACTTGCACAACTTGAACCCATGATGGGAAGATGTGCTGAGATAGATTGGATTATAATTCGCCAAACAGCCACAGGTTCAATTGTTATGAATGAACGAATGGATAAATTCCTTTGGCCTCATGGTTGGGTTGAAATGCCATGCGCTGGAATTTTCGAGGTCAAAGATGAAAAAATTATTTTGTGGAGAGATTATTTTGATCTTCCAACATACATAAATCAACTGCCCAAACAGTCAGACGAGAGCTAACAAGTGGCTGTGGATCTTCAGTCTCCACTACAGGGAACAGTTTTAATCATTGATGTTGAAGTAGGAGATCAAATCTTAGAAGGCCAGCGAGTCGCGCTACTGGAATCAATGAAAATGGAGCATGAAGTCCTAGCGACTTCAGGAGGAGTGATTACAAAAGTTTGTATTGAAATTGGACAAATGGTTTCAGAGTCGGAAAACCTGTTTTCCTTTGACGAACGAGAAACACTTTCAGAGAATGAAGTAACAAGCGATGAATTGGACTTGACTCATATACGACCTGATCTTGCCGAAACTATAGAGCGGCATGAAATCGGAAGAGATCACCGACGTATGAGCGCTGTTGAAAAACGTTATTTAAAAGGAAAACGAACAGCAAGAGAAAATATTGCCGACCTTACTGATGGGGGAGAATTTATTGAATATGGACCCCTAGTCATTGCTCCTCAACGGAAACGTCGATCAGTGGACGATCTCATTTTGAATACTCCTGCCGATGGGATGGTCGGCGGCCTTGCGGAAGTCAATTCAGATTTATTTGATGAAAGCAAAACACAGTGTGTGGTTATTTCTTACGACTACACAGTCCTAGCAGGAACACAAGGTGGGCAGAACCACCGGAAAAAGGATCGGCTGTTTGAGATCGCTAAGAAATGGAAACTTCCAGTGGTTTTTTTCACTGAAGGTGGTGGTGGCAGACCCGGTGATACGGATGGCCTTCAAGTTGCAGGTTTAGACTGTTTAGCTTTTGGGCTATGGGCTGAACTCTCAGGCGATGTCCCTCTCGTTGGTATCACCTCAGGGTATTGTTTCGCCGGGAATGCGGCGATCTTAGGCTGTTGCGATGTAATCATTGCGACAGAAGATGCAAATATCGGCATGGGCGGGCCTGCGATGATTGAAGGTGGTGGTTTAGGAACATATCATCCATCCGAGATAGGTCCTATGGAAACTCAGAAAGCTAACGGAGTAGTAGATATTCTCGCAAAAGATGAACAAGAGGCAGTTAAAATTGCAAAGAAATATCTTTCATATTTTCAAGGGGAAGGAACAGATTGGGATTTACAAGATCAGAGAGCACTTAGACACCTAATCCCTGAGAATAGGTTACGTGCCTACGACATCCGAAAAGTGATTAACGTTCTGTTTGATATAGATTCAGTATTAGAACTCAGAAAAGACTTTGGTTTTGGAATCATTACGTCCTTAGCTCGTATTGAAGGAAAGCCAATCGGTGTTATAGCAAATAATCCAGAACATCTAGGGGGAGCGATTGATGCTGACGCAGCAGATAAAGCTTCAAGATTTATGCAATTATGTGATGCACACGACCTTCCAATCATTAGCCTGTGCGACACTCCGGGTTTCATGGTCGGCCCGGAGGCGGAGGAAAGTGGGTTAGTAAGGCATGTAAGTAGAATGTTCGTTAACGCTAGATCTGTGACAGTCCCAACTGGCACCATCGTGCTTCGAAAGGCTTATGGTCTGGGAGCGCAAGCTATGGCTTCAGGGGGTTTCAAATTCCCTATGTTTACGATTTCCTGGCCGACAGGAGAGTTTGGAGGAATGGGACTCGAAGGGGCAGTAAAATTAGGATACAAAAAGGACTTAGAAGCTATAGATGACCCGAAGGAACGGGAGCATATGTACCAAAATCTAGTTAAAAGGATGTACGAGGTTGGTAAGGGTTTAAGTATGGCTGATCATTTTGAAATAGACGATGTGATTGATCCTCAAGAATCTAGAAAATGGATTATTACTGCGTTAAGAGCTGCCGGTCCAGCGAAGAGTCGTGGTGAAAAGAAACGCCCGATGATAGATACGTGGTAAAGATCTACTGTATGCACTCCCACTGTATTCTTGATTTATTCTCTGAAGATAGCGAGGATGACGAGAACAATAGCAAGAATTAAAGCTACAATCCCCAAACCGGTATCGGCATTCCTGCTGAAAATCCTAGCTTTCACCTCTTTTGGCGAATGGGCCAACCAACATGAGGGCACGGTATCCACTTCCCATGATTAGGTGTGAATAGCTAAATAAACGGTTGTGGTTTATCATTCCTCTTCGTCAATTTCCCCACCAAGGTAACTTGCTTCTAGTAAATCTTGTCTTTCCAAAAGTTCACCTGCGGAGCCTTCTAACACGATTTCGCCATGACTCATAACATAAGCTCTATCAGCTACTTCAAGCGCTAGATGCACATGTTGTTCTACTATAAGTACTCCTGCACCTGTTTCATTCGCGATGTCTCTAACAATAGGTAAGAGCCTTTCAACGATAATTGGAGCCAAGCCTAAGCTCATTTCATCTACTAGGAGAACTTTTGGATTAGAGACCAAAGCTCTTGCCATAGCAAGCATTTGTTGTTCTCCACCAGATAAGAGACCAGCTCGTCGATTCATCAATGGCCTTAATGCAGGGAGTAGATCTAACGCAGCTTCGTAGCCAGCATTTTGCTTACCTCTTTTCCCGCGCAAACCTAATCTTAAGTTTTCTTGAACGGTTAGTCCGAAAAATAGGGACCTGTCTTCAGGAACATGAGCAAGTCCTAATCTGGCTGTCTTGTGAGGAGCTACTGAGTTTGCCGGCTCTCCGAGAACATTAACACTCCCTTCTAGCGCTTTAATTAGACCTGATGTTGAGAGTAGAGTTGTTGTTTTCCCAGCACCATTTGGTCCTAACAAAGCCACTACTTCACCTTGGTTAACGTTGAGATTAACTCCCCGGATTACTGCCACGCCGGCATAGCCTGCTGAAAGATTTTTGATCTCTACTAGATTGCTAGATTCTGTAGAAGCTACATTTGGTGATTTGGTTGAAGTATCAGCCATTTATCTCTCCTGCTTCTTGTTGTTGGGTTCGTATACGTTCTCCCTCTTGAGCTTGTATTTCACCGGCTTGTTCACCAAGATAAGCTGCTTTTACGGCAGAACTTTCTCGAATTTGTGCAGGCGTTCCGGCGGCTATTATCTTTCCGAAATCCAAGACATAGATATAGTCACAAACGCTTAATACAAGTCCCATATCATGATCAATTAGGAAAACGGACATGCCATGGTTCAAGAACTCTCTGAGATGACCTCCTAAGATTTGACTTTCAACGGTGTCTAGACCCGCTGCGGGTTCATCAAGAAGGATCAGTTTGGGTTTCGCTGCTAATGCTCTCGAAACGCCTACAAGCTTGCGACGCCCATGACTAAGGTCCGTTGGCATCGCATCTGAGACGTCACTAAGGCCCATGATCTCAAGTGACCAATCAACCCGATCTTCAATTTCTTGATCCTTGCTGGATAGATGAAACATGTCGGCAATAAAGGAGTACCACTTGGTTGGATAAGCAGCAACTAGTAGGTTATCCCTAACACTCAAATCTTCAAACAGTTCAAGAGATTGGAAGGTGCGGACTAGGCCGCTTTGTGCTCGCTCATGTGGCTTCAGCTCACCGATATCTTTTTCGTCAAATATTACACTTCCTGCTGATGTCGTTACGTACCCAGTTACGGCATCGATGAAGGTAGTTTTGCCGGCACCGTTTGGGCCAATCAGTCCTACAAATTTCCCAGTAGGGATTTCTAAATCTACGTGGTCACATGCATTGAGGCCGCCGAAAGTGACTGTTAGATCCTTCGTTTCTAGAATATTTGTCATACTTTTGTCTCATTGTCTTTGATGGATATTGTATCTTCATCGCCAGGTGGCTTTCTTAAAGCTACAAGAGTGTTTTTCATTAAATTTGTTTGCAATAGTGCATCCACTTATATCCCCCCTTACAGCTAATCAGTTTACTGCTGATCGAGGATTACTTTCTGCGGCACGGAGGATGAGGTCCGTAGCATCGAGTAGTTCCTCACCTAGTGGTCCGTATTCAAACTGACCGCCAGGTCCAGACCATATGTAGTATCCAGATGACTTCTGGCAAACAGAAATGAATTCGTTATTGTTAGTTGTGCAGTCAAGTGGAATAGCTATGCCAGGTCGGTTCATATTATCTTGTGTAGCCAGGAAGTTTGAGAATCCTTCAGGGTCATTATCGATATCCCCACCGGCTTCTATAAAGCGCGTCATTTGAATTATGCCAGCTATCAATACATCGTGCCCGACTTCCATAAAGTTTGACTTCGGAGCTGTAGGTCCGTACCTGTCGATGCTTGCATTTCTCCACTCGTTATATTTCGTTGTGTATGGATCCCAAAGATCTGGCCTGTCAGGAATACAGCATGATGATCCAAAGTGAACTCCAGCTGATGCTGGGTTTGAGGTTACAGAGTCATCTCTACAAGACCCAGAAGCGACAACACCTCCGTTATACCCTTTTGATGAAAGTGATGAGAGAACCTCGTTACAGTCTGAAGCTTGCAGACCGAGGTAAATCCAAGCGTTGTCAGAACCATCAACAAACTCAAGTATTTGTTGGGTTACTGCATCAGTATCTGATGGGTCACCAGGTACATCTGGGATACCGGTCCAGTCTTCTCGAGCAATTGCGCCTTCATCAGTTAGCTGTTGCAACATGCGCTCTCCAGTATCTTCGTAGCAAACAAGACCAGGTTCAGTATCAGAGTAAAGAATTACGTACTTGTCAGCAGCGAGTGTCTCAACGCCGTATTGCATAGCTGAAGGGAACGCTGAAGCACAACCACCTTCAGTCGAGATGATTCCTGGAGTATTAAAATCTTCAACGAAGATCGGTACTGTTTGCATAATTGCTAGTCCGGCTCCTGTTAGTGTTGGCCACAGAAGTGGGTTGAAGAAGTCAATTCCCTGTATGTGCAGTTGTGGTCGAGTATCTGTAACACTGTTGGCGCATGCAACTGCTTTGTTAGGGTCTAGTCCATCTACGCAAGACTCTAGCTCAACTGGTCGCCCATTCATTCCACCCATCGTTTCATTAACAGTCCTTACAGCTGCTTCAATACCCTCACGTATCTCAGGGAAAGAACCTTGTGATGCTCTCTCAATATTGATCAGGGTGATAAGAATTGGCTCTAGGCTATTATCTGCAACTACTGTTCCGCCATCAACAATTGACTCCCAAAGTTCGGCTCCATCGCCATTAAGACTATCGGCGGCTGTTCCAGCTACTTCATCAGAATGATCTTCACCACCTGAATGGTCATGCCCATCATCGTCTGATTGATCATGGTCATCGTCGTTATCAACAGGTTCTGAACCTGAAGTTGAATCTGAACTTTGTTCAGGTCTGTCTTCGCCTAAGATACTGTTATCGCTGATAATCCCACTGTCACTATCATCGTTATCACCACTGCAGGCACCTGCGAACAAGGTAAATGCGAAGATGATTGAGAGAAGCTTTAATGAATTGCTTCTTCTCAAGGGTCCTCCCCCCCAATTTTCATCGCTCAACATTTCTTGAACTGATGATTTTTGACGATACCCCATGACACCGACACTAATCAAAAATCCGGATAAAACTATCCGATTGAGGGGAAATATAAAAATTTTCTCCTAATTGTCACAAATTCGTAAACTTATCGCAGGAGTTAACTTTCTTCTCGGTAGTCTCCAAAGTCTCTGTCACGTTCGCTGAGGCTTTCTTTAAGGTCTCTTTTGCTAAGTTTGCCCATGTACTCCTTAGAAGAACTTTGGTGAAACCCCAAGGCTTGTATATCTGCAGTTGCTCTTATTCCGTTTCGTATTCCGGCAGCTTCCATAGCTCGATGTGCAGCTCTCTTGTTAAGGGCCAACAAATCATTAGGTATCTTTGCAATTCTTTTGGCAATTTCTAAGACAGCATTGTCAAGAGTTTCTTTGGGGAATGATCTGTTCGCCATTCCGGAAGCAACCGCTTCTACTCCGCTCATATGATCTCCGGTCAAAAGTGCTTCCATTCCCCTCCGCATACCCATCATCCATGTCTGCCATTGCATATCAGGGGGTGACATTAAACGTACGGGGGGATAACCGATTTTTGCATCTTCCGAAACGTATATTAGGTCGCAGGCATTTGCTAACTCGGTTCCTCCCGCCAAGCACCAACCGTGCACTTGGGCAATGACAGGTGTTGACATATCCCAAATCTCAAACCAGTTATTGACAACATGCCTTGACCACCAGCCATCTGTTTTCGCAATTGATCTTTCAACAGAGTGGTTGGGTTGGGATAGATCGTAGCCAGCGGAGAATGCTTCTCCAGATCCTCGGATTATCATGACTGAGACGCTTTTATCTCTGTCTCCTTCGCGGAGCCCTTCAAAGAGTTGGTTACGGACTTCGTCATTAAGAGCGTTTCTCTTCTCGGGTCTATTCAACGTTAGTCTTAGAATTTTTTCAGAAGGTTGGTCTATAAGTACTTTTGCTTCAGTCATTGTTATTTCGTGGCCGTTTCGTATTTGTATTCTTTTAATTTAATTCACCATTGAGGTAAGCATCTCGGAGCTTTCGTTTATTAATTTTGCCCATAGTGTTCCGAAGAAGCGTGGGGACTGCGACATATGAGCGTGGGCATTTGTAGTGGCTAAGTCTATCCCGAAGCCAATTGGACATTTCTTCCACGTTAATTGTAGAGGTATGTTCTGTTGGGACAATGAGAGCAACTAGTTCTTCTCCTAAGTCTTTATGAGGAATCCCAATACAGCCGACGTCTGCAACATCGTGGTGGTCGATTAGTATTTGCTCTGCCTCAGCGGGGTAAAGGTTTACACCACCAGAAACGACCATATCGCTAAAACGGTCAGTTATAAATACGTACCCTTTTTCGTTGATATACCCAATCTCTCCTAATGTAAAAAGGCCCGGTTCAGGGTTTGCTTGAGCGGTTTTTTTAGGGTCATTGGGATAAATTATTCCTCGCTCTGTCGAGTCACGGAAGAATAGTCTTCCTTCTGTTCCTATTGGAAGTTCATTAAGGTCCTCGTCTAGAACATAAGCTGTGAAAGGCGGAATTGCTTTACCTACAGAACCTGGATTTTTCAACCATTCTTCACTAGTTATCGCACAGACTGTTCCAACTTCACTAGCGCCGTATGCGTCTCTAAATATTGGACCCCACCAATCAATCATTTCTCGCATCACATCAACGGGGCACTTCGCTCCCGTATGCGCTGCAAATTTCATTGAAGATACGTCATACTTTTCTTTTACATCATCTGGTAAGGCAAGCATTCTGACAAAATGTGTTGGCACCATTAATGCTGACTCTGTTTTATATTTTTCAATTGTCGCAAGTGTGGTTTCAGCGTCAAACCTTCCGAGTATCACAGAAGGTATCCCTAAAGTAAGAAGCCTCATTCCTGATAGTGGTCCAGTGTGATACATCGGGCCAACGACGAGGTGAGTGCCGAACTCGGCAAAGCCACTTTGGCTCAGTCCTTTTATATGCTCGGTCATTGTTGAACCACCTGCAAACATTGTAGGTGGGAGTTCGGTTCCTTTAGGTAAGCCAGTTGTGCCTGAGGTATAGAGTAGATTAGGTCTGGGGACTACTTTATCAGGGCAAGGTTTAGGTGAACCTGTGAGTAACCAATCATCCCAATCGGTGATTTCTTCGTATTCTTGACAATTCCACCCTACGACTAGAGCAATGCCGGCTTCTTGTGAAGCTTGGATAGCTCGTTCAGCCGTTTTATCATCAGCAAATACAATTTGGCTTTCCGAATCTTTTAGAATATAGCTTGCTTCTTCAGCAGTTAGATGGAAATTTACGGGGACAGAGGAGGCGCCACCGAACAAGCCACCAAGATGAGCTAAAGCAGTTTCTGATGAGTTTTCTGCAAAAACTGCAATTCGGCGTTTTTCGCCCAGATCTGCTTCCAAGATCAGATTTGCTGCCCGGTTTATGATCTCGTCAACTTGTTCCCATGTTAGAGACTTAGAGGGGTCAGTCATAGCTGGTGAATTAGGTGTTCTAACTGCTTGTTCTTGTGCAAATTTTGGCATTATTCCTCTAATTTCATCACTGATTGGTTATCTTCATATTCTCTCTAACGAGAGAAGATTTGATTGTTGTACCCATTTCTTGATTGGGTCTGATATTGAGATTAGACCATCTGATCTGGAAATTGCTATTGCTACTATAAGAGCCCATTACGCTATGGTTCGCCGTATCTAATCCTTGTTGGACATTGTGGATAATATTCTTGCTGGGGAAGGGAAGCAACGGATCATTACCGCTTTGATATGTCTTACTCTTAGAATGCATAACAGTACGATTCCAATCACCTTTAGAGATAATTGATTAGATAGGTTAATCACTAACTCTTTATTCTGAAGAGGTCAAGTACCCATACCAATGTAGGTAAATCCTAAATTTTCCATTTCAGCTCTGTTAAAGATATTTCTACTATCTATTAGATTCAGATTACGCATCAATGATGCAACCTTTTCCATATCTATTTGATTAAATTCTTTCCACTCGGTCAATACCACCAACGCATCAGATCCACTTACACATTTGTATGGGTTATTTTCAATAATCGTTGATGGCAGTTGTGGGAGCTTCTCTTTGACAGTGGGATCAAAGGCGCATATCTCGTAGTCTGCTTTCTCTAATCTCTGGAGTACTTCAACAGCGGGAGAATGCCGGAGATCATCTGTTCCTGCTTTAAACGTGAGCCCCCATGCGGCTATCTTTCCCTTCTCATGATTGCTCGGAATAACTTCTTCTACTTTTCGGGCCGTTCGGTCTAAGTGTTTCTGATTCAGATCAATAGTGTGCTCAAGAAGCGTGAAATCAAAACCAAATGAACGTGCTACTTGAGCAAGAGAGGCACTATCTTTCGGGAAGCATGACCCACCCCAACCAGGACCGGGTTTCATATAGTCTGTGCCTATTCGAGGATCATGACCAATACCATCTGTTACATCTTCTATATCTGCTCCAGACATTTCGCATAGAGTAGCTATCTCGTTAACAAAGGTAAGTTTCATAGCAAGGAAGGCATTTGCTGTGTGTTTAATCAGTTCTGCTGATTCCCAACTACTCGTTAGAACAGGAGCGTCTACTTTTAAATACAATTCAGCCACCCTCTCAGAAAGCTCCCTTGTGTTCGCTCCTATAACTATTCTGCTGGGTTCAAGGAAATCTCTTATAGCGTTTCCTTCAGAGAGGAATTCAGGATTTGAAACAACATGTACATCAGTTCTCGCAAGAGACTCTTGTAACTTCTTTGCAGTCCCTAACGGAACTGTTGACTTATTAATAACAATTGAATTTGGCTGCAACACCGAAACTATTTCGTTGATTCCTGCTTCAAAGAAAGATAGGTCAGAGCTACCGTCGGAATTTGCAGGAGTTGGGAGGCATAGGAAATGAAATTCTGCATTCTCTGAAGCGTTTGATGCCCCCAAAACAAATGAGAGTTTCTTTGACTTGACAACATCACTTACTAGCTCATCAAGCCCCGGTTCATAAAAGGGAATTTTGCCAGCTCGCAAGCTTTCAACACGGCCATTGTTATTATCGGCAATCACTACGTCATGCCCAAGGTAAGCTAGGCAAGCACCCGTGGTGAGACCTACATAACCCGCTCCGATTACAGCTATTTTTGCCATTGTTCCTTCTAGAACTTCCCCACTCAAATTGTACCTACGTAAAAGCTTAAATTGTCAACGAATTCTTGAATGGCTAAGGGTTTTGGATTGATTCAAAGTAGTCAGGGTTAACAACCTCTAACTTCATTGTCACAATCAAGAGTAGTTTCTTTTGAAGCATTTCTAATCTATCGTCAAACTCACCTGCTTTGATTTTCTCAGATAAGTCAGGCATATCAATTGCCTCCAAGTCAGACAAGATAGTGTGCAGAGCATTTTTGTGGGAGGTTTCCCCTTCAATTTCCCTAACAGCAATCTTTAATGCGTTAGCAGCGATTCGCAACTTCCATTTTGTGGCCCCAACTGAGGAAGGCATGATTTCTTCACTAATGCATTCTTCAACTGCTTGAATAAGTTCTATTGCTGAGGGAGCATCGTATGGGTAATTCGTACGAGGAGGCAGACCCCAGTCTGACATGTCTTCACTATTCACCTAATTATCTCCTCAATTGCTTGCAAAAGGTCGTATTCGTTCTCCGCTACGCGTCTTCCTATGGCTGCTATCTCCAGAGAATTACTTCGTCCTTTACGGAAATCACCACCCATCTGCAAGCATATAATTCCCCAACGTAAAGTCCCGAATATCTCCCACCATAAAAGTGTTGATATAGAAACGTCCCGTCCGCTCTCTTGAGCGTAGCTTTCAATCAATTCGCCGTATGAGCCTATACCAGCTACTCGTTGATCACTTCCAAATCTCCATGCCCTCACGCACATCCAACCAAGATCTTGAATTGGGTCACCAAACTGAGCTATCTCCCAATCAAGGACAGCGTTAAGACCAGAAGTGTCTATAAGAAGGTTGCCTAACCTAAAGTCACCATGCACAAAGGTGGATTCAGAAATATCAGGCTGATTCGTTCGCAGCCATCTGAACGCAAAATCAAAAGTTGGGTGCGGGTCATCCAATGCCTCGTAGATTGACTCAAGTGATGATAGGGGGTCTCGGATGTCATTAAGCTCTATTCCTTTAAATTGGCTTCTGTCTATCTTGTGGATCGCTGCCAGTGCTTTTGCCATATCGTGAACGAGATTCTGTCTCGCCTTTTGCCATTGTGTATCCCGAAGAATTTTCCTTGCTATCGTTTCTCCTTGCATTTTCTCTGTGATGCTGAAACTTCTACTTCCTGAACCTTCAGAAAAACCGGAACCGATCACGGTCGGCACTGGAACTCCATTTAGCTTTGCTATTCGAAGTATACGTGACTCTCGTTCACAAGTACCATTGAGTCGATGCATCCCGTCTCGGTCTATTTGCATGATCAACGAGTGCTGCTTTTCTTTTGCACTCGCTTCGAAACTCCACGTTTCGCGATTTGCTCCGCCAGATAATCTCATCAAATTGGAGACTTTTGTTACTCCGAGAATTTCCTCTAACTGTAATTCAAGCCATTTAGCTCCGAAAACAGCGTCATTGCTCATTATCGGGAACTCCAGTTGGCTTTCCATCAATTATCTGATCAAGGTATTCGCTCATTCCCATACCTGTTTGGCCATTGCATTCGTATCGTGTCATAGCTTCAGTAATTCGTGTTTGGAGTTCTGCGCCATCGGGAGATTTTCGACGATTTCGAAGCGGGATAAGTGAAATAACCTCCCCTGAAATGTTGTACTCATTACCTTCCGTTGTGACAGCCCAACACTCCATTCCAGTTTGGTACCCTTGCTCATCCCATTGAGATTCAACGGTGCAGTCAGTAATAATCTTGTATTCGTTTCCTTCTAGAACCATTCCTGAAGCCTTGACGTTATTGCTTTGCGCATCACGTGAGATAACTGACAACATCATTGCGAAATCTTCCGAAAAGATCATAGGCAACCAGCGATACCAATTAATTGACTGCCAGTATCTTGCACCCCAAGATTTATCTCGTAGCCCAAGTCCATTTACTGAGAATGTTTCTGACCCTACTGAAAATGTTCCCGCCATTTTCCCATGTTGTTCGTAATGCGCTTTAGCGAAGCTTTTGGTGCTGTCTTGGATTAATTCGGTTCCATCTTCATAAGTGGGTTTGCCGCCAAACATGGGGGAAACACCAGTCCATGAAAGGTCAACTTCGCATTCAATAATTGGGTTGTTTTTAAAAGCGCTTTTTGGGTCTGCCATCTGTTCTGGCTCATCCAGCAAACAAACCTTACCGCCATATGAAACGTTTAAAGATTTAAAGGGTTCGGCGACACTTATTTCTAGTCCGCCTGCATTCATTTCCATATTTGTTGTAATTTTTGGTCGGTCATACATGAAGCCAATTTGCCCGTTGGGAAGATATAAGCAGACAGTCATCTCTGCGTAGCCTTCATTGATCCTATTACCAAGTCGAAACCAGCCGCCTATCTCTTGATCAAGATCAAACGTGTTTAGATACATAGATTCGTTGTAGTTTGTAACGTCATCTGGTTCATGCGGGAATTCGTCTTGTTCCTCCAAGACGGTGATGATTCTCTTTCCCTCCATGGATAAAACCTAGCCTGAAATCCTGTTTCTTAGTATTTCCTAAATTAATTAGTGCGTCATCATTGCTAGGTTTGATTTTAGATCTTTCTGCTTTTGTCCAAAGTGTCGTTGTTTGGTGTAATGGGTTTTACCAAGGGGGGAATATGGCAGGTCGATTACAGGGCAAAGTAACCGTTGTAACTGGAGCTGGAAACGGTATTGGTCGGGCAACAGCGTTACGATTCGCAGAAGAAGGTTCGTCAGTGATAGTAGCTGATATCCAGATTGATAAAGCCGATGAAACCGTGCAGATGATTGAGGATAACGGAGGAAATGCTGAATCAATTTCTGTCGATGTAACTAGTGGCGCTGATAATGATGCTATGTCTGAACTCGCAGTTTCAAAGTTTGGCGGTTTGGACTGCCTAGTAACCGCCGCTGGAATCAGTCATGCCAATTATGTCTCGGGTGATATTGAACCTGATATAAAAAATATTGTAGAGAACAGGGCTACTTACCTCGAAAGACCAGGGTGGGAATTTGTGGAGGCAGATCCAGATTCGTTTGACAAGGTCTTAAACGTTAATTTGAAGGGGACCTTATTGGGAATGCAATCATGCGCAGCGCAAATGCTTGATGCAGGTACGAAAGGGTCAATAGTCACTATCGCTAGTATCGCAGCTAAACATCCCGATGCAGGCCCTGTTGCATACACAGTCTCAAAGGCAGGTGTCTGGATGCTGACGAAGAAAGTAGCTCGAATGCTGGGCCCTGTAGGTATACGCGTCAATAGCATAGGTCCTGGTTTTATTAAGACTCACATGACAGCTGTAATTGACTTGATGGATGAGAGCGAGACAATTGCATTTAACGAGATGATTCCGTTGGGCAGGCGAGGAGAGCCTGTTGATATAGCAAATGCCGCTCTTTTCTTATGCAGTGATGAGGCAAGCTATTTTACAGGTGAGATACTTCATCCAGATGGTGGGTTTTTCACCGAGTAATCATAATCCAAGATTACGGCCAACTATTTCTTTCATTATTTCAGTTGTTCCGCCGTATATACTCTGAACTCGCCCATCTCTCCAAAGGCGTGATATTGGGTATTCATTCATGTATCCATAGCCACCATGAAGTTGAAGGCACTCGTCAATTGCCCGTTTCTGAAATTCAGTCGTCCACCATTTTGCCATAGCCGCTTCTTCAGCAGTAAGTTCCCGCCGTGTAAGGGCAAGAGAACACTTATCAATGAAGGCCCAAGCAAACTCTAATTCCGTTGCAATTTCTGCCATCTTAAAGCGTGAATTCTGGAAAGTACCTACTGGTTGTCCAAAAGCATGCCTTTCTTTTATATAGTCAAGAGTTATGTTGAATGCATATTGTGTTCCTGCGACAGCTGAGACTGCGATATTGAGTCGCTCTTGAGGCAAGTTGAACATCATATAGTAAAAACCTTGATTCTCTTCTCCCAATAGATTCTCAGATGGCACGCGAACATCGGTGAAGAAAAGCTCTGCAGTATCTTGACTATGTCTTCCCACCTTCTCTAGATTTCTTCCGCGTTCAAAGCCCTCCATATCTCTTTCGACAATTAGTAGGGATATCCCTCTATGTCGTGATTCTGGTTGTGTTTTAGCTGCAACAATAACTAAGTCACTATTAATTCCATTTGAAATGAAGGTCTTTGCCCCATTTAATACATAGGATTCCCCGTCTTTAATTGCTGTGGTAGAAATCGAGGCGAGGTCGGAGCCAGTTCCAGGTTCGCTCATAGCGATTGCCGTGATAAGGGAGCCGCTTGTTAAACCTGGCATCCAGCGCTCCATTTGTTCGTCATTGCAATATTCCTTGAAGTATGGAAGGCATATATCGTTATGGAGTCCTATTCCCGAACCCGCTGTTGCTACACCAGCAAGATCAAACTCCTCACCCATAATCTGATTGAATCTGTAATCGGTTATTCCGCCGCCGCCGAACTTTTCAGGAAGGTCAATGCCTAGAAATCCGCTTTCGCCTGCTTTTTGAAATAGGTCTCTGTCAACTATTCCGTTCTCTTCCCATATTTTGTTATAAGGAACCATCTCTTTCTCGACAAACTGTTTAAACGTGGCTCTGAATAGCTCATGGTCCTCTTCAAAGATTGGTCTATCCACAATGCCTCCTTAACTTAAATGATTAGCATAACGCTCGATAGATTCTGCAGCCTTTTTGCATTTTTCATTTTCTGAGCGATATCCAATTAATCCGGTGACAGTAATAAATCCTTCATCAAGTAAAGCTGTGTCCGTATCTGAAGCGAGTTTAACTTCTCTGGGGCTAACTTTGATACGTAGATTGCCAGGGACAGTTCCAGTTAGAGAAGTCTGCGTAGTTCCAAATGCTGCGATCCGCGCAATCCGGGCACCTTTGA
>DLTU01000077.1:0-1892 GCA_002500385.1 Candidatus Neomicrothrix sp. UBA7828
GAAATGGTAGACATGGGGTTCTTTGGAAGTTCCTCTGCGCTACCTCCTTACAGTCCGCGTGAAAAAGACAATGACCCTGAAGTCTGTTCTCGTGTAGACGCTTTAATGTTCTCTTGGATGACCGCAACAGATTTCCCTGCAGTAAAAGCATTAACTGACGAAGTCGAGGAAGTCGTTGATAACCGGCCAAGCTTTGACGATCTTTCAGATAATGAACTCATCCTCCGAATGAGAAACATGCTTCCGCTATTCGCTAAAATTTTCTCGACCCATAGCGAAGTGAGTGCCGCTGCATCCGTCACGTTGGGCGCAATAACTGGGATGGCTCTCGGTATTGGTAGACCAGGCTTAGATTTGCGTATCGCCGGAGGGCTTGGCGGTGTTGTCTCCTCAGAGCCAAGCTTTGCAATGTGGGACCTCAGTCGTATGGTGCGCTCATCGGATAAATTAAGTAGTGAACTGGACAAAGGTGCAGAGAACTTCAAGCAACAACTTGAAACAATTGAAGCCGAAGAATTTAAGTCAGCTTTAAAGGAATTTATAACCAAATATGGGAGCCGAGGACCTAATGAATGGGAGTTGCGCTCAAAAACGTGGGAAACACATCCCGAATTAGTCTTCTCCATCATCGATGCGATGCGGACTGCTGATGACTCACACGACCCCCGAAAGCGTCACTCCGAAGCGCAAAGCAAATCTAAAGAAGCTTTAGAGGAACTCAGGGCTTCGGTTGCCGGAGATGAAACGGCCTCAGGAACACTTGAAATCGCTACTACGTCAAGCTCTATTTTCATTCCAGCGCGAGAACAAACAAAAACGAGTATTGTCAAAATCGTCCATGAAGTCCGCTTAGCTGCGCGAGAATTGGGGCGGCGACTGTCAGCAGTTGGCAAACTTGAGAAGATGGAACACATTTTCATGATGAGAGACGTTGACCTCGAAGACGCAATAGCGGGATCAATGCTTTCGATAGCAGCAGATCGAGAAAAGGAGTATCTCGCTTTATTTGAGTTAAACCCACCGTTTTGGTTTTCAGAGACGGTTCCTCCAAAAGAAGCATGGGAAGGCACCTCATCCGTTACATCAAACCGAAAAGTACTTCAAGGCATGGGAGGTAGTTCAGGGACCGCTACAGGAACAGCGAAAGTGATCCTTGACCCCACTGATCCTACTGACTTCGAACCAGGCGATATTCTCGTCGCCCCGATTACAGACCCCTCTTGGACACCATTATTTGTGCCTGCGGCTGCCGTTGTTGTTGATGTCGGCGCCACAATGAGTCATGCAGTGATCGTGAGCAGAGAATTAGGAATACCCTGTGTCGTCTCAGCTACATCAGCAACGTCAAGGATTACTAATGGCATGAAAATCAGAGTGAACGGAGATACGGGAACGGTAACGATTCTTGACGATTAGGAGCAATGAGGAGCCCACTCAGCTTCAAGATACTGCTTATCGCAAAGCCAAGTAATAGTATCTTTTAGCGTGTTCTCTATAGGCCGCCACGCAGATAAACCTGATGCAGTGAGAAAGGGTTCATCGTCTCCAGGTACGATGCCAAACATTATTTCAACAGCTTCAGCATCAACCATTTGCTCAAGGGATTCTTTCGGAGTGGGAATCAGAGCACGGTCCCGCCCAGTGACCTCAGTAACAACTGCATGGAATTCTTGCCAATCCATAAAAGTCCCTCCGGCCACATAACGCTTAGGTCCAGTTTCGGCATCCAATAGACCGACTATGCCTGAAGCCAAGTCTCTAACATCTACCAAACACCAACCTCCACTGGAGAGGCTCATCATAATTTCGCTTTGTAAAGTTGGCACAAGGTTGGCTGCCAGCACATTTAAACCTAAATCTGTTGGACCCGTAACACCTGTGGGGTAGATAAT
>DLTU01000077.1:2239-8188 GCA_002500385.1 Candidatus Neomicrothrix sp. UBA7828
TCTTGAAGAGACCTTGCATATTCTTCAGCAATAGCTTTAGATGCGTTATAGGGGTTGCCACCGCCATGGACAGGGTCATCTCCAGATAATTTTGAACCTGTTGGAGGAAAGATAACCGACATTGTGGAAACATGGATAACCGGATCACAACCTCTAGATGTAGCTGCACCTAGAACTATCTCCGCGCCAGGCCCATTCACTTCAAGAGCTTGCTCCATTAAGTTGGGGTCTAAACTAGTGAAAGCTGCAGCGTGGACACATGCATCACAGTCCGCCAGCGCTTCTTCAACTGTTGACTGATCCGTGATATCGCCAAGAATGCCAATGACCCCATTTTCAATGCCCTGAATACCTTTCATACTCTCAAGCTTTACCTTGTCACGAACTAACGCTTGAACTTCGTGACCTGCTTCTATCAAAGCTTTCATAATATGGCCACCTATGAAACCTGTTGAGCCTGTCAGCATCACCTTCATAATGTCCCCCTATTGTGAAGACACTACCTTATGAACTGCTAAAAGTCTCTTGCCAGAAGGGGAACTTCTTGAAGCATGTCTATATTCAAAGAGTGCAAGAAATTGATTCCTTCTTAACACAAGTACGATCCCAATATTTTGTGGCATCAAACTATTGGCCAAGACTACGAGAGATTTGGGATGAGTCAAAGAGGCACTATAGATACTTTGGGAGCGATTTAGAAACCAGAGATAAGAATTTAGGAGAAATCTTCAGTAAATTCCCTGAGACAAGATCCTCTTTCATGACAGAAACCGAACGACAGAAACTCAAAGACCTACCCAAAACGGTCACTGTTTTCCGAGGAGGGCAGCAATCTACCATAGCTGGATGGTCATGGACACTAGATAAAAGGGAAGCCGAACGATTTGGCTCAGCAAACGCTAGCGATAACAGGCCACTTCTTGCAACCGTTACTGGTCTCTCTGTTGGGGCCATATTGGCGCTCATTGAAAATCGAGACTGTGATGAGCTGATAATCGATCCATTGACGATCACACTAGAAACAGCAGAATTCGCAGATATTACTTTCGAACGCATCCTAACCTGAACTCAGCTAATCTTATGAGATGCATCGATGTAGCAGACCGCTGAGCTTGCTTAGAATATCGGTCATGATTCTATGTGGAGGGATTCTTCTACTGGTCTCAGGGTGCATAAAAGTAAACTTAGAGATAAATGTTAATGAAGACGGCTCAGGTACTTACGGAGGGGAATTCGCAATAAGTAAAGTTTTTACAGAGAACTTTTCAGAGGGTGATCAGAGTTCCTCTTGCGATGAAATTCTGGATTCTGACGACATTGAGCTAGGTCCCCTTTCTGATCTGCCACCGGATGCTCAAGTTGAATTTTTCGAAGATGATTCCTGGTGCGGATACAATTTCACCGCATACTTTTCGGACTTCGGCGCTATCCATGAAGAGGATGATAGCTTTCCGATTACCGAAGTTGAAGGGATTGCGACTTTCCGTCTCCCAGCGGATGACCTCTTTGGGGATGTAACTGGTGAGGCAGATCAAGGCAGTGAAGATATTGATTCGGCGATGCTTCTTAAAGCACTCGGAATTCCCGAGCCTGAATTTGTGATTTCTGTGACTATTGCAGGCGAAATTATTGGGCACAATGCAGATGAAATTAGAGGATCAACTCTTATATGGAATTTCAATATTCTTGATCCGCAACCAGATTTTGAACCCTACGCAGTCGTTGATACAACTGTTTCTAGCTCTAGTTCTTCTGGTATCTTTGGATTGTCTTCTGGTATTTCTGGATTGATCATTGCCATCATCACAATTGGAGGATTAACCCTATTAACGTATTTGGGTTTTGCATATTGGCGTATTCCTTGGCTGGGAACGTTCTACCGCCCAAAGGGGGGTCGTTTCGTGAGAGAAAAGCAAAAAGATGCAGAATGATTGTGTTTAAGTAGTTGTATTTTCCCAACGGCTATGAGGGTCAATCCCTCCGATGTGCACTTTCTGAGTCTTTCCTTTGGTGTCATCAAAGAAATAGAGTCTAGGAGCCATCGAGCCTCGAAATTTCAAATGAGATTCCATGAAGATCTTCCCCCTCGGATCCACATCAGTTGTAACCGGCAGCACACGTTGCGCATATAAGCGTTCGTCGTTATGAACAGTATCTGATTCCTTAAGTGCAGTGCTTTGCGAAAACCATGAGAAATCATTTCCACTTGAACACCATTGATAAAAGTTTCCTGCATATCCAGATCTTGCGTATGCTTCGAATGCCAGAAAAGCTTTCCAAATATCCCTACCCCACGTCTTTGCTCGCTGGTTATTGTCTAAGTCCTCAAGTCGAGTTGAGACTCTCTCTGCAATTTCAACATGGTCAAGTAGTTGCTTCCCTTTAGCCAGCGCTTCGCTTACTGACGTTATTGACTCTGTTTCTTTATCACGGAAATTCTGTATTGACTCATTTAGCGCGAAGGAGATAGCTCTCTTTTCCATCTCGACACGTTTCTTTTCAGATTCTGCTTGGCTTGCCTCGAGCGCATCTGCTCGTTGGATCCACCATTCTTCAGCTTCGCGCCTTTGAATATCTTTTTTGGCTAGCTGATCCTGAAGGTTTTCGATTTCCTCAATAGCATGCTCTAGGTCGGCGGAGACGTCTCGGAAGTTATACCGTAGTTTCTGATTTTCAGCTAGCAGATTCTCGAAGTCAGCATTTTTCCGATCAGACTTTTCCCTATCTAATGGGTCATTAAATCCTCGAAGAAGCCGTAGGGCGTTTTCACAAAGATCAGGAAGGGGTTGTGCTAAAATATAAGGCTGTATCGTTCTCAGAACTCTTCTGTTGATTAATTCATATTTAGCTTTACGAATATCACTTGCTGGAATCGGAGGAGCTGCCAGAACTGTGCGAAATTCTGGATCGGCTGGAGGAAAGATTCGTAATTCTCCTGGCTCTAAAGAATAGTTTGATCCAACTAAGTTTTGGAATCTTGCCAAACCACCTTGATCTAAGAAAAGAACTTGAGATACGCCAGCATAACCCTCAGCTATAGCTCTTGCCATCTCAATAGTTTTTCTAGTTTCATGAAGCGGATCTTGGGCGATGCAAATAATAGAGATGGGTCGCTCAGAATTAAATATCTCCTCAACGAAATGCAAAATATTTGTATCAGTAGGTCGAGGCAATAACATATGGAATTCAGATTTGCCCCGTTTAGGAGTTCCTCCAAAATTTTCTGATGTCTTCAAAAGGGAAGTTACCAATTCCCTTGGGTGCTCTAACCCGCTCAAATCACTATTATGATTTTCGTTTTCCACATCTACCCAAACTATTTGCTCATTTTCTTGGGAAACGACCCTTAAGGTTGTTCTGTTGCCACTTTGAGCCTTTACACGAAATTCCTTAATTTGAGATTCTTCATCACCAACTGTGATGACTTCATGGGCAACATCTCCTGTCCAGTCCTGAAAAGCATGCTCAACAGCTTGAAACAGGTCATCTTGGCTATCTGTCCATAGAACCCTGTAGACAAGTTCCATTTATACCCCTTTTGCAAAAGAACTAGTTTATTTAACTTGCTTGAAGTGCTTGCTGGAACTCTAGATGAGCTTTCTCAAAATTTGTTTTTTGCCCCCATAAGTCAACAACCGTCATTGCCATAATTTTTGCACCATCGATGACTGCCTTATCTCCGGCTTCGCTTCTAGCGTAATTAGCAAAATCTGGCGTGTGAATTGGAACTCCATGCGGCGCTACACCGATCATCGGATGTATCGATGGAACGATATAACTCACATTTCCCATGTCTGTGCTTCCAACAACTTTATTCTCATTATCAGGTTCCATTAAAGAACGACCAAGACGTGATGCATTAGTTGAGTAGAGAGTACAGATTGTTTCATTGTCAATCATGTCTGCGTAGTAAGGCTCAATCCAATCATGTGTCATTGTGCATGACGTCGCTATTGCACCTGCTTCAAGGCAGTTATGGACGCGTTTTTTTAAGGGCTCCAAACTCTTGGCATTCTTTGAGCGGACATACCACTCCATAGATGAATGCTCTGGAACGATATTAGGCTTACTACCAGATTCCAGGAAGATTCCGTGAATACGCTCATCAGGTCTTATGTGCTGTCGAAGAGCTGCTATATTTTGATAGCCAAGAACAGCAGCATCAAGAGCATTTTGACCTCGATGTGGGGCAGCAGCAGCATGTGCGGCTAGACCTTCATAGGCGACATGGAGGCGCTGAATGGCGATTGTATTCATCTTCACTAGATCGCCCGAGGCAGGATGAACCATCATCGCTGCGTCTACATTGTCAAACGCTCCCCGTTCAGCCATGAATACCTTTCCTCCACCGCCTTCTTCAGCTGGAGTACCGAGTATTCGAAGACTACCGCCAAGTTTTGAAGCAACTTTTGATGCAGCGATACCAGCCCCTAAACCTGCAGTTCCAATGATGTTATGTCCACATGCATGACCAATTTCGGGAAGTGCATCATATTCACAAAGCACAGCAACGCAGACTCCTTCGTCCCCTACTGAAGCTTCAAAGGCTGTTTCTAGGTCATAAGCGCCACGTTCAGGTTTTAACCCTTGATCATCAAGGATTCCTGTAAGAGTTTCGTGAGCGAAATGTTCCTCAAAATTAAGTTCAGGGTTTGCGTGGATCGCATGAGACGCTTCCAAAAGAACATCGGAAATAGCATCTACCTCATCGCACACAATCTGTTTGACGTCTTCAAGCTCTTGTAGTGTTAGTTCCTTACTCATTTTTCACCCTCAGACTTCATCTTAGTCTTTGAATTAGAGATGCTTACGAAAATTCTATTTGATTTCTGAAAGATTATTAGAATAGCCTTCAAGTAATATTAGTTTCTAGAAAGAAAGATACAAGATGGCACATACCGTTTACCTTGAATTTAAATGTTTAGAAGGGAAAGGAGCTGAGTTTCTTGAAGTTCTTCTCCCATCCCTAAGCGACACAAGAGCATTCGACGGATGCTTGAGTGTAGAGACGTATTCAAATTCCGATGCGCCCGACACGGTGTTTCTTTGGGAGAAGTGGGCTGAGCGTTCGGATCAAGAGGCTTATATGAACTGGCGAGTAGAAACTGGAATGCTTGACCTTATTGGCCCCTTCATGGCTGGGGCACCTTCAATTGTGCACCTGAATGCTGAGGATTAACCCAGAAGGCGTTTCTTTATTTTGTTAGCGGCATCAATTAGGCTCGCAGGTGAGAAGTCAAATTTTTCCACTCCCTGAGAGCTATTGATTTTACTTTGAGGTGACCCTGTACTTTGTGAGTTTTTCTGTGGTCTAGAATTTTCTCCAGAAGTCAGCATCCGCATCGCAAATCGCAGATCATCCGCATTTCGTTCTGCAGCTTCTCGAAGTTTCTTTTCCGAATTTAGTTCTAAACGAACCCTAACTAACTCAATTTCTAACTCTGAGACTTTATCGGTCTTTTCCTCAATACTTTTCCCGTCTTCAGGTTTAGATTGCCCGTCCCATGCACCGGAGGTGACAAGAGAGGCTATCGGAATTCGCCATCCCGAGTCTGTTTTGATTGCACCTTCTATTTTCCCTTCAGCTATCCACCTCCGAATGGTTCCTCGTGATTTACTTGATTCGTTTACTGCCTCTGCAAGACTCACCATTGGCACTGACTGATCAAATTGTGGCGGTTTCTGCTTTACCGAAGTACTGCTTTCAAGTTTAGGCTCGTTGGATTCCTCTTGAGGAGGCCAGAGAATTTCTTCACCCATGTTTCCGGCTTCTTATTGGTTTTCTTCTCTAGCAATCCTGGCAGCTTTGAAAGATTGTATTGCTGTAACCATAAAAAGGAGACAGATTAGTGTTGTCATTAGTTGGGAGAATAAAGCCCAACCGGTGCTCCCTCTCCCGATTAAGGAACCTAGACTGCCTAAAATTGCAATTAAGGATAGGGCCGCTGC
>DLTU01000116.1:0-2153 GCA_002500385.1 Candidatus Neomicrothrix sp. UBA7828
TCCCAGAGAGGTGAAGGGTGGAGTGATGTCTTATCAGGCAAGTTCGCACTAACAGGAGAACTGCCTATAAACACTGATGGCGGTTTGAAAAGTTTCGGTCACCCTGTTGGAGCATCAGGTATCCGGATGCACTACGAGTGCTGGTTACAGTTACGTGGAGAAGCTCCTGAAAACCGCACGATAGGTTACACCGATAAAAATCTTGGTTTAGTTCATAACCTCGGAGGATACCCCGGCGAAATGGTTAGTTTTGTCTCAATACTCGGAACTGAGGTCGGATAACTTGCATCACGCAGGTTCCTTACTCTTATCTTGACCCACCAATATTGCCCCCAAAGCCAGGATTACCACACAGGTAGAGAAGATCTGAAGAGCATTTAAGGACTCCTCTAGAAAAATCCATGCCAAAAGTGACGATACAACTGGAACGAACAGCGTAAGGATTGAGCCAACCCACAAAGGAATTCTCACAAGAGACCAATTCATCAGCGAGTGACCAATTAAACCAGCAACAGTTGCCAAAATGAACAGCCAGAAAATATCACGTCCCGAAGGCACGGTTAGAGCAACAGAGAAAATTAGGGCTATAAGAAAATTGAGAATTCCAGTTATTACACCTGTTGCTGCTGTGAACTCAAGCGGTGAAACACGGTTCTGAGTCTGTTTAGAAATAATAAAATACGCAGTCCAGGTAAATAATGCGGCACATGCCAACAAATCACCTGTGACGTCCCATTCGGTAGTTCCGGAAGAACCAGCAACGACGCCAAAGGTTGCCGCCAAAGCGATGACTCCGATAAAGATATCTCGTCGCGATACTTTCTCTTTAAAAACTTTGTAGCTATAAACAGATATCAACACAGGTTGTAGTGAGCCGATAATAGTTGCGTTTACAACTGTTGTTCTTTTGAGGGACTCAAAGAAGAATGCGACATTGAGTCCCAAAGCAATCCCACCCCAAAACGCAATCTTTATAGATTGAAGGGTGAGAGGAGTGCCCTTTGCTTTTAGGAAAGCAATCATGACTATTGAGTAGAAAGTAAATCTGTAGATTGCTATTTCTGTAGAAGTCACGGAGATGTATTTAACAATTACTCCAGACGACCCCCATGCAGTCACTGCAAAGGCAGCGCCGACTAGTGCAAGTCGAGAATAGTTATGAATTTCTTGCGAGGTGTTATCAGTCATGGGGGTTGTTAATGTTTAACACAAAATTCCACACTAACGATCACTTAACCACGCTAAAAGTCTTAGACTTGACCAAAGGGGATCCCACAAAGCACCTACACAGAAAGTTCAGGGGGAGCATGGCAACTATCGAATCAGAAACTCCATGGCATTTACGAGGCAACTGGGCGCCTGTCCAGACCGAAGTAACTGCTGAGAATCTAACTGTCGAGGGATCAATTCCTCCTCAATTAGAAGGTGTTTATATCCGTACTGGACCCAACCCAAAATCAGGATTTTCACCACACTGGTTCATGGGAGATGGGATGGTTCACGGCGTTCGCCTTTCTCGTGGGAAAGCGGAATGGTACCGGAATAGGTTTGTGCAAACCCCAAACATTACAAAAACCGGTAACGGTTCTACTCCCGACTTAGGAGATTTATCAAATGGCAGCGGTAATACCCATGTTGTTACGCATGCCGGCACAATATTATGCCTTGAAGAAGGCCACTGGCCTTGGAAAATAGATAAGGAGCTAAACACAGTTGGCTTCGAAAATTATGGTGGATCGCTAACAACCTCAATGACAGCACACCCTAAAATTTGCCCGGAAACAGGAGAATTGCTCGCCTTTAGCTACTTCTCCTTTGAGCCTCCTTATTTGACTTACCTAAGAATCAGTCCTGATGGTCAGCTATTACAATCGGAAGGAATTGATATTCCCAATATGGTTATGATGCACGACTTCAATGTCACCAGAAACCACGTCGTCTTTATGGATCTCCCACTCGTCTTAGATTTATCTCTTTTGGAGTCAGGAGTCCCTTTTGGTTTTAATCCGTCAGCAGGGGCACGTCTGGGAGTTATGCCAAGAGAAGGAAGCAATGCAGATATCCGATGGTTTGATATTGATCCCTGTTATGTCTTCCACCCAGTAAATGCATTTGAAGAAGGCGAAAAGATTGTTTTGTACGTCTCCCGTCAA
>DLTU01000116.1:2559-4196 GCA_002500385.1 Candidatus Neomicrothrix sp. UBA7828
TCTGGAACGGTCACGGAAGAACAGATTGATGACCGGCCAGGTGATTTCGGTAGGGTAGCAGATTCAGTTGTAGGGCTTGACGCTAACTATGGGTATCTCATGGCAATGGCTGGCGAAGGAAACAGCGAAGAGCCCGTATACGGTTCTGCGTTATGGAAATATGATCTACAAACAGGTAAATGTTGGGAGCATCATCTTGGAGAGGGTGTCAGAGGTGGAGAACCTGTCTTTGCTGCTGATCCCGAATCTAACGGTGAGGATGAGGGTTGGATAATCACGATCGTTCATAGCGAAACAACAGGTGCGTCAAAGATGATCATTGTGGATGCGCAAGACTTTGAATCAGAACCAATAGCGAGGATTCATTTACCGCAGCGAGTTCCCTATGGTGCGCATGGAAGTTGGATTCCTGATACGAGTTTGTTGTAATTATTCTCGTTGGAATTTAGGTTCTCTTCTTTCGGACGAAGCTGAAATACCTTCAACCCAATCCTTTGTTTTAACCAAGCGTGCTTGTTCGGATGCTTCATGCAATGTCGCCTTCTCAACCCGATCAGCGAGATCACCTCTTAAAGTTTTACGAATTGCTTCAATTGCTAATGGGGCTGATTTAGCTATTTCCTGAGCGTACGAAGTAGCAGCGTCTTTCAATTCCGTAAGTGGGACAAGCTTGTCACAGAGACCTAGTTCAGCGGCTTCTTCACCTGTTACTCTTCTTCCTGTGAAAAACATATCGTTACTTGCTTGGGTTCCAATAAGTTGGGGCAACGTGACGCTCAAACCGAATCCCTGATGAAAGCCCAGGCGAGAAAAGTTTGCGCTGAATCGGGCTTCTGGAGAAGCAAAACGAAAATCGGCGACTAATGCAAGTCCTAAACCGCCGCCAATAGCAGCTCCTTGTATCGCTGCAATGATGGGTTTACGACATCTAAAGATGCGGACAGCGCCTGCGTACAAACCAAGCGTGTCGTTCCCATTAGAATCTCCTGAAAAGTCCGCACCAGCACAAAAGTGCTTACCTTGAGAGCACAACACGGAAACGCGAACGTCATTATTCTCGTCAAGCTGTTGAAAAGTATCTGCCAAAGCCGAAATTAGATTTGTGCTAAAAAAATTATTTGGTGGTTTGCAGATCTCAACAACTGCAACATGATTTTTCTTAAAGGTGACGTTAATTTCGTCTCTCATCGGAGATTCCTATCAAACAATGCATGTAATCGTTCCCAGTGGCGTTCAGCAGCCTCTTTGTCGTAAATCTTTCCTCGACCCGGGAAGGCAAAACCATGATGTGCACCTTCATACAATTCAACTCTTCCGTTTACGCCTGATTGCTCAATTTCGGTTGAAACCTGTTCAATCATTTTTAGAGGTACATACTCATCATGTTCTGCACACGCTATATACAGCTCAGCTTTTGTTTGCGGGAACCCTAAATGTGGTGAGTCATCGGCATCAACCACTAATCGCACACCATATATTGATGCAGCCGCCTTTATCTGTGATGGGAATGCTGATGCCACGAACAGCGAAAATGGCCCACTCATACAGTAGCCAACGCATCCGATGGATTCTTTATTAGCATGTTGATCTGATTTGATAAAGTTCAGTATCGTTTCGGTATCTCGAACTACCATTCG
>DLTU01000024.1:0-2717 GCA_002500385.1 Candidatus Neomicrothrix sp. UBA7828
TCTAGGGTCGTTGACTCAGCAAATGATTTGAATCCCTTTAGTGTCATTGATTTTAAGAACACAGAGTGAAACTAGTCGCTCCTGAGGCAAATTACACGTTTGTAGTTCAATTTTTTGAGTTTTTAAACTTGGCTTTGATCACAATAGTAAGTCCAGATTCCACCGAACTTAGATCGCGCTATTGGTTTACGCGACCTTGGGCTTAGTTCTCCATGCTTCTCAAAGACCGAATGATGATCTTGAAATGATCCGGGCTCGCCGTTCGTATCTACATAAAGACTCCCATCAACAGTTGATCCCCGATACTTAACGGCATCGTAGACTGTTTGGACTATTGATTGCCAAAGTCTCCTTACTTCATTTGTTGTCAAAGAGTCTGACATGCGGTCGTATCTCAGGCCAGCTCCAAATAAAATCTCGTCAGCGTACATTGGCCCGATACCGACCACAAATGAATCATCAACGAGCAATGTTTTAAGTTTCGCTTTCCTTGCTTGAAGATAATGTGCAAAATCCCCCCAAGTTATCTGCTGGGAGTGTTCAATTGGATCAATTCCAAGCTCAGCTAGTTCAGGTTTATCCTCAATGACTTCTGAAGTTCCATGAAGAGAAACCGAGGCCTCACCGACATGATCAATTAGCCTCATCTGCCCAGTTTGCGTGAAAGTCAGTATCAGTTGAGTCTTTGGGTGAATTTCTGCTTTGTTAGGGACTCTACTTATTTGCCCGCCACTTCCAAGTGCAATTGCTAATGTCATCTCATTGGATAACTCCAAAAGTAAGAACTTCCCTACTCTAGAGACAGATTCGACCTTTGACTGTTCTAGTGTTTTCTCAATTGCTGACTTTGCTTTAGGGCCACCTACGACTTTTGATTTTATAACTTCAATTTTTTTTACTTTTTTACCAACACAATCTCGTTCTAAGTCTCTCCGAATTGTTTCTATTTCTGGGAGTTGGATCATAGTTTCCTTATAGATTTGCGTAGCATGACGATTTTAGCGCCTTATTTTGCAAGTTATTCACTGGTGTATCTTTTCAGGGCCTCAAAAGCTGCAGCCTGTTCGGCTTCTTTCTTGCTATTTCCTTTCCCTTTTCCAATTATCTCATCCCCTACTCGGATACTTGCGAAGAAGATTTTTTCGTGATCAGGCCCGTCTGATTCGATGCTGTAACGAGGCAGAGGCAACGATTGCTGCTCAAATATCATCTTGAGCCTGCTTTTACTGTCCTCATTATTTTTCTTTGAGAATTCTTCAATTCGGTCTCCCAAAACGTTGATAACGAATGCCTTTGCTTCTGACCACCCCCCATCAAGGTATATTGCTCCAATTACTGCTTCGGTAGCGTCCTCAAGTAGAGCTGGAGAAACAGAAGCGTTTCCTAACTTTAGATATTTATCAAGATTTATCTCTTCCGCTACTTCTACTAAAGAGTTCCTCCCGACAACAACAGATCTCAGGAGCGAAAGTTGACCCTCGGATAATTCCGGGTAGTTCGTATATATATGCTCAGTGACAATAAGGCCGAGCACTGAATCCCCTAAAAACTCTAGTTTCTCGTTAGGCCCTGCTCCTTCGTTCTCAGCAGACCAAGATTTGTGAGTCAATGCCTCTTCTAGAAGTAGCAAGTTTTTGAAAACTTTATTTATTGAATTTGCAAAAGCTACCGTTTGGTCTGAAATCAAGGAACAATCAGCTCAGTCGACTGAAAACATAGTCAACTGCGTCCCTTACACTCTTAAGATCTTCCAGATCCTCGTCATCAATTCTAAAGTCAACAGATCTTTCCGCTAGTTCCTCTTCGATAGCCTCAACAAGTTCGATAAGAGCCAAAGAGTCAGCATCTAAATCATCTGCAAACGAGTCCCCTTCATTGACCGTGTTGGGGTCTATTTCTAGGATCTCACCGAGCCGGTCTTTAATTAACTGCAATATTGCTTCTCTGCCTAGAGGGTCTTGTTCCATGTGGGTTTCAGCTGGCATACGTTCCTGTCTTTAAGTTTATGTCTCTGATAATAGCGAATCTTCCAGTGTCTATGGCGAAGTGTTTGAGAAATAAACTTTTTAGGGTTTGAGAACAGATTGGAGATGTGCCACATGTTTATCTTCAAAAAGTTCATGTGCTGTTTTAATTGCGTTAAGAATTGCATTCGCTGATGAGGACCCATGGCTAACAATTGCTATACCGTTAACACCTAGTAGAACCGCTCCCCCTACAGAATCTGGGTCTAGCTTTTGATAGAGAGGCAGCAAGGAAGGCGCTAAGAGATCAGCGCCTGCCTTAGCATCTTCAGAACTCGAGAAAGCTGAAAATAACGCTGAAACTATTGCCTTTGCTGTTCCTTCTAGAGTTTTAAGTGCAACATTTCCAGTGAATCCATCGGTAACGACCACATCTACGGCCCCGCTCATTAAATCTCTTCCTTCTACATTTCCTATAAATTCTGCTTTACTTACCGATTGCCAATTTCCAGAATTCAAAATTTCATATGATTCTTTTACGAACGAGTTTCCTTTTCCAGCTTCTTCACCGATTGATAACAGCCCAACTTTAGGTTTCTCAACAGCAAATCTATCCCGCGAATAAACTGCACCCATTTCGGCAAATTGCAAGAGCCATTCAGGTTGACATTCTGCATTGGCCCCAGAGTCGAGAAGGATGACAGGATGCTCTCCTCCGAGCGTGGGGATAGGTGTCGCGATCGCGGGACGAGA
>DLTU01000024.1:3129-14265 GCA_002500385.1 Candidatus Neomicrothrix sp. UBA7828
CCGTCTCGGACATGCTCAGCTGCTCGAATGAGTGACGAATCTTTTTTTCGTCGCACAGCTTGGCCAGGATCTTCACCCATTTCAACTACTTGTGAGACAAAAATAGTTTCTATATCCTTTACATCTCCTAGAGCTTCCTCTGTTCCGAAAAGGACAATAGGTATCCCTAATTCTTTGGCTAATCTGGCTCCTTGGATTATCTGATCTGGAGCATGATCACCACCCATTGCGTCAACAGCTACAGGAAGAGATGTTTCGGTCATGATTTCGTTGTTTGTCTAGACCTCAACGGCTACTCGATCGTCATACCATCCGCAATTCCCGCAGACATGATGGGGCCTTTTGGCGGTGCTGCAACGTGGGCACGTGTTAAGGGTCGGTGCATGAAGTTTCCATGCAGAATTTCTTCTGCTCCTACTTTTAGACTTTGATGTTTTCTTCTTTGGTACTGCCATGCATTCTTCCAATTCTTCTCACGACAAGTAGAACTTGCGCAAGTTAGAGCCTACCGACCAGCAGACTTTCTTGCACCCAGATTGGGAAAAGTTAGTCATCTGAAAATTTCAACTGGTCTAAGACATCCCATCTTGGGTCCCTAAGGTCTTCAGCGTTTTCTCCGGTAGTTACTGGAGGAGATTTAGTAAAAAATTTTGTTTCCGTTGGGCCAGTGCATGATTCAGAACACAAGGCAGCGAGTGGGAGGTTGAGCATCGCCTGTTCCGCCAGCATTGGTTTCAAATCAAGCTTTTCGCCAAGCGGCAGTTCAAAAGTTTCGCCTTCAGAAGCATCCTTTTCAAAAATCTCGTTAATGTCAATTGATGTTTGCCCTGAAGTAGCGTCAAGACATCTTCGACACTGCGCATTCCAATGCAGTATTGCGTTTCCAATGGCGGTGACTCTATCTGAGACTGCTTCTAGAGAGATTTTTACTTGAATAAGGATTGCGTTGGAATGGGTTGTTTCTATAAAGTCAGGTTTCCATTTTGATGTTATTTCAGTGGGGTTACCCTGGTTTCTTTGTAATTTAGGAAGGTCTACAACAAGCTCATTCGAGTCTGAGGAATCGCTATCCGATTTCATCCTGGTCATACAGCTCAGGTCCTTGCTCTGTTTCTATTTCTGGGGATCCATGTGCTTCCTTTAGGTCAGCTAGCGGGTCTCCTTGGAGTTTACTTCTTCCATCTGCTACTACTTTTTGTGTTTTCTTCAAAACAGCTTCAAAGCTAGCTAGTCTTTGATCACAAAAGTCTTCTGTTTCGAGGCGAAGCCTTTGGGCTTCACCTTGGGCTTCTTCGACGATTCTCCGAGCTTGGATTTCTGCTGCTTTAACGACCTCAGACTTCTGGACCATCTGGCCTGCTCTTGCACGAGCTAAATCGATTAATTCATCTCCTTCTCTCTGCGTTCGTGAGAGGAAGTCTTCTCGTTGTTTGAGCAACCATCTTGCAGCACGGATCTCATCGGGCAAGCGGATAGATATATCGTTTAAGACAGAAATGATTTCGTCCTTATTCACCATGGATGATGAAGATAATGGAACTGGACGAGCTGCATCTACAACGTTTATGAGGCCTTGTATTAGGCGTTCAACTTCGGGCGCTTCGTATGGTTCAACTGATTCGAATGATGTGCTTTCATCATTCTGCTCTGGTTCACTCATTGTTACCTAATCCTCTTTTGAGTAAATCGGAAACGGGTTTTGGCACTAACCCTGACACATCTCCTCCTTCAGATGCTATTTCACGAATAAATCGACTTGAAATATAGGAGTATTCCGGATCTGTTGGGATGAAGATCGTGTTGATTTGAGAAATTTTTTTGTTGGTTTGGGCCATCTGCATTTCTATTTCGAAATCTGCTGAGGAGCGAAGGCCCTTGATAATTGTGTCAGCATTTAATGCTTTTGCGACATCAACGACAAGACCTGTTGAGGACTCTGTAACTACGTTATCAAGATGCCCAAAAGTTGTTTTTAGTAATTCTTGTCGTTTCTCAATAGATAAAAATCCTTTTTTCTCTCTATTTTGCATTGCAACGACTATCACTTGGTCAAACATCGTTGCTGCGGTCTCTACTATTCGCACATGCCCATGATGAACTGGGTCAAAGGATCCAGGATAAATTGTAATAGCCATTTGATAAATCTACCTCAGATTTCAGCCTAGCTATGCGGGTAGAGCTATTTTCTGGATTAAATCAATAAATAGGTCCGTATTTATCAATCTCTTCATTTAGTGTGAGGCTATCAATAGGTTGGTTTGACCGTATTTCTGGCTCTTGATTATTTGCCAATCGCTTTCAAGTGTTACCGGCTCTGAACTCTCAATTACTATCGACTTAGCATTAATACGTTTTAGTAATTTGCCCCAATGCTCGTACTTATAAGGGGGGTCTAAAAGAGCTACATCAAAATAGTCTTCCTTTCTGAGGAAATTTATTGCATCCGCTTTCTGTATCTTTGATGATGGGCCATAATTTAACTTTTCAACATTTAACATGATGCAATCAATAGCTTCTGCGTGGTTATCTACAAATACTACTGATTTCGCTCCACGTGATAAGGCTTCTATTCCAAGTGACCCTGTACCCGAGAATAAGTCAATGAATGTTCTGCCGTTAATCAATCCATAGCTGTGTAGGGAGTTAAAGATAGCTTCTTTAACTCGGTCTCTCGTAGGCCTAATGTGATCCCCACTTGGTTTAACTAACTTGTGCCCTTTCGCTACTCCAGCTATGACCCTCATATTAAATTACGTTATCTTCTCCAAGAGGGGTAGCGATGAAACTTCCATCAGAAATTACTTGCGTTGACTGTGGCGGAAGATGTTATTTGGGCAGCAAGGAGCCGGAGTCCGGCTGGGAAGCAAATATGATTGTGTTCTACAGGTGCAAAGATTGTCTTGATAGATGGGACATCGTAGTTGGAGATGACGGAATTTAGGCGGGGTCTCTCCACATGCAGGTAAGTGCCGCTTTCCCATCGTCAAGTGATAATTCCTTTTGTATTTCAAAACCAAGTCGATAGTAAAAGGAGAGATTTCTGGGGTTGGTTGATTCAAGGTACGCTCCAGTTCCTTCCTTATCACAATTCTCTAGAATAGGTAGAAGTAGCTTTGCAGCCCGTCCTTTACCTTGCATCTCAGGAACAGTTCCGACTGCTTGCAAGTACCAGTGAGGTTGTGGAGGGTGATTAGCATTAACTTCCGCAAACGCCTCTAGAACCTCCGAGATCCTATCGTTCACTAGTTCATGCATTAAATTAACGAATGCATCTTGTTCGTCATCATTACTATTATCAGTTTCCTGCAAATCTAGGACTGGTTTGGTCCATATTGACGAAGTGGAGTTATGTTCATCAACACTTAATACCCATTTAGGATTCTTGGTTGCGTGTCGAGTTAGGAAATACCACCATTGCTGCAAATTCTGTTCATGGCTTTCGCCTGGAAATAGCCAACTAAAGAAAGGATCGAACAGAAAGGCTTTTGTGAGAATACTTGCTGTTGTTCTTTGGTCAGAAGCTGGGGTTTGAGGTTGATTCATGATTTAAATAAATACTCTACTTTCTCTTCCTTGAAGAAAAGGTTGACCTCCTCAACGAGAATCGATATATCTTCGCCTAGCTGTGCCGAATCTAACAGAGCGATCGCAGCATTCCTTGCGTGCAATACCGATTCTTTATCTCTGCGGAGTGAGGCAATTCTTAGGTCAGTCCTTCCCTTTTGTTCTGATCCCATTATTGTTCCCTCTCCACGAAGTTCTAGGTCTATTTCAGCCAAATGAAATCCATCATTTGAATCCACAAGGGCTTGGAGGCGAGCATCAGTTTCCGGAGTCTGGGAGTCGCTAATCAAATAGCAAGTAGATTGGAATGACCCTCGCCCAACACGCCCTCTTAATTGGTGCAATTGAGCGATTCCGAATCTTTCAGCGCCTAGAATAACCATCGCAGTAGCGTTTGGAATGTTGACTCCCACTTCGATCACTGTGGTAGATACTAAGGCGTCTAGCTCACCATTTCGAAATAGGTCCATCACATTCTGCTTTTCGCTTGCATGCATTCTTCCATGAAGTAGTCCAACAGATATATCGCTTAGTTCGCCGCTCTTCAGTCTTTGAAATGTAGCTTCGGCTGAAGTGGTATCAATATTTTCGCTCTTATCAATTAGTGGACATACAATAAACACCTGTCGCCCCAACATAATTTGCCCCTTCACTTCATTCCACAATTCTTGAGTGTCAGCCATCCTTTTCGTATCGATAGGGATTCGCCCCTCTGGAAGTTCATTCAAAGTACTTACATCAAGATCTCCGTATACCGTCATTGCAGCTGTCCGAGGAATTGGTGTGGCGGTCATTACTAGTAGGTCTGGTATCTCTCTACTATTTCCTTTATTTTGAAGTGCTGCTCGTTGATCTACACCGAACCGGTGTTGTTCGTCGACTACCGCTAGACCGATATCGAAAAAATCTACTGATTCCTGGATTAAGGAGTGTGTGCCTACGATTATGTCAATTTCACCACGGCTTAATTTTGCCCGTATCACTTTGGCATCCTTTTCTGAAGTCTGACTTGTCAATAGAGAAATATTTAGTTTTCGTTGGCCTAGTAAGTTAGTCGAGTCCGAAAGAACAAAACTACCTAGCAATTCTTTAGCGCTAACGAAATGCTGTTCCGCAAGCACTTCGGTAGGCGCCATGATTGCGCCTTGCTTACCTCCTTCAACTACAGAAAGTAGCGCTGCTATAGCTACGAGTGTTTTCCCTGATCCCACGTCCCCCTGAAGAAGACGATGCATAGGGTAAGAGGCGCGAAGGTCTTTGAAAATTTCTGCAATTGCTTTACTCTGTGCATTCGTTGGTTTAAAAGGAAGTCCCGCTACCAACTTATCAAATAGGTCTCCTTCAAAATCGTGACTAATTCCTTGAGTGGCTAGCTCTAGCTGTCTTTTCCGTGCTATCAGAAGTAATTGAATGCGAAGCAATTCGTCAAATACGAGGCGTTTTCTTGCTGTTAACATTTCTCCTAAATTTTTAGGGCTATGAATTGAGGAGAAGGCCTTGTCTCGGCTGACGAGAGCGTACTTCTTTCTTATGGCGGACGGTAGGGGTTCAGCGAAACCTCTTGCTTTCGATTTTTTAATCGCATCTTTCGTCCAGTTACAGAACTCCCAAGTAGATAGGCCTGCTTTACCCGATTGTGCGTATACGGGAATGAATCTGCCTGTTTTATCTCCAATCAAGTCAACTACAGGATTAACCATCCTGTATTCACCCCTATATTGGTCGAGTTTTCCGAAGATAATAACCTCAGTGCCCACTTTTAATTGTTTCTCTCTCCATGGCTGGTTAAAAAAAGTTAGTGTCACATTTCCTGTTTGGTCTGTAACAGTTGCAGTGACTATTGAGCGCCTATTGCGGGTCCTTTGTTTATAAACGTTCAGGATTTCGACAAGTATCATTCCTTCTTCACCTACTTCCAGCGAGGAGATCTTTGCCTCATTTGTCCTGTCGATGTACCTGCGCGGGAAATAGGTCAAGATGTCAAGAACTGAGAAAATCTCTAAAGAATTAAGCGAGCTTTCTTTCTTAGGCCCTATGCCCTTTAGCCGAGATAACGGTATGTTCGACAAGTCAGGGAAAGTCAACGGGTTTACAGAGTTAGACATTTAGCACTCAAGTCCGGAGAGGCGGTATCGGCCTACATTCATTCTTCGCACTTGACCCCTTCTTCGAGGGGTAATCGTTGAATCATTCAATACCAAAATAGTATGGGTATAGAGGTTGCCCACCGCTGTGTACTTCCACTTCAATTTCAGGTTTATAGTCAGAAAGAAAAACTAATATATCTTTTGTAACTTTTTCAGGGCAGTGCTGCCCTTCAATAATTGTGACTATTTCATGTTCGTCCCCGATAAGTCTTTGCAAAAGGCTTAAAGCTGCCTCAGCGAGGCTCTTTCGGGCAACGATGACCCCTGTTTTGTCTAAGCCGATCCAATCGCCTTCAGTTACTTTCCCTGCATCTGTTTCACTATCACGGACTGCTTGGGTGATCTCACCAGTTACAACTGACTCAGCCATGTTGCTCATTGATTGAAAATTTGTTTTCGCATCTGAAGCTGGATCAAACGCTAACAGGGCAGAGAATCCTTCAGGGATAGTTCTCGTCGGTACGACTATAACGTTCTTATCAACTTGGTGGTCCACTTGCTCAGAGACGGGGATAATGTTTTTGTTGTTAGGAAGAATTACGATTTCTTTTGCCTGAATCTTTTCTACAGCTTCAAGTAGGTCCTTGACAGATGGGTTCATTGATTGCCCTCCGGCAACAATTACATTTACACCCATTGACGCAAAAATCTGCTGAATTCCTTTGCCTGCGACAACAGCGATAATCGCAGTGTTCTCAGCGCTGGGGTTCGGAACGATAATCTCACTAGCACCTCCGATCTCTATCTGGTCCTCTACGTGGAAAAGCTCATCTTGTAGATCAGTGACTCTTATTTGATAAGGTCTTCCTGCTCTAATGCCTGCCTCGATAGATTCACCAATATCGTTTGAATGAATATGGCAGTTGTATAAGCCATCCCCACCTACGACGACAATTGAGTCACCAATGTCTTGCCATTCAATTTTGAATTGGTCAATTTTTGATTCAGGGGCATCAAGGAAAAACATGACTTCGTACCGAAGTTCACTAACGTCTGGTTTTTCACCGTCATTTGTTTCGCGAGATGAAGTCAGGCTTGACACATTGACTGTTGCTTTAGGAGGGGGCTTGATATCGGTTCCACCAGCAACATGAAGAAAACATTGGATAAGAAGAAGATATCCAGCCCCTCCAGCGTCAACGACATTTGCATCTTTAAGCACTGGGAGTAAATCTGGAGTTCGGTTTAATGAATCTTCTCCCGCAGACACTAGTTGAGATAAAAACATCGTCAGTGTCATTTCACTTCTTGCTAGTTCTTGTGCCTTCTCAGCGATCTCTCTTGAAACAGTAAGTATCGTTCCCTCAACAGGCTTCAAAACTGATGCATACGCTGCTTGGGAAGCATGTGTTAAAGCCTCTGCAATAGCCTGATTGTCCATTTGGGTTTTATTTGAGAAACTATCAGCTAGCCCTCGAAGAATCTGAGAAAGAATTACCCCCGAATTACCGCGTGCTCCCATTAAGCTTCCATGACGGATCGCTTCCCACTGCGCTTCTGGGTCGTTCTCGTTGCGATCTAGTTCCTCAATAACCGACTTCAAAGTAAATGACATGTTGGTACCAGTATCACCATCAGGCACAGGATACACATTCAACGAATTAAGATTCTCACAGTAACTTTTTAGAGACTCATCGTATTTAAAGATTACGTCCCGCACTTGTTTAACCGAGAAAGCTTTGAGTTGTTCCACGAATGGAATGCTACTAATTCCTACGGCCGAAAGACGACATTAAGTGATTTTTGGTTAATTTAGTTAAATCTTTGAAAAGCTTTAACGGTTCGCAACTATTCCAAATAGTCAGTTATTGTTACTATGTTGAATCTTATATAAGGAGCAACTTTGCAGGGAGTCATCAAATCATATGATCCGGGAACCAAAGATGGTGTAGTTATGTCTGAACGTAATTTTACTGAATATGAGCTCTCGCCTGATGCCCTTGATGGTTCTATTTTTCGGATGCTACGGCAAGGACAGCGCGTTATTTTTGAACTCAATGAATCAGGGATGGCCACTAATTTACGCTTAGGCTCCGAAGTGGATATGGGAACTCCAGATTTCCTTCAATAAAGTTTAATTACGAGGTCAATAGATGACAGATCACCCCCAAAATAAGATTGAGGAAGCATTATCGCTGCAATTTGGTATAGAAAACGTGACCCTTCATTATGGGCTAACTCAAGATGAACTCTTTTATGCAGCCATAGAGAATGACAAGGGCCGCGTCTCCCCCGATGGGAATTCTAATCAGCAAAAAGCATTTCCAACTGCTCTAGGTATAGATGGCCCACTTATTTACTACAGTGATCCAGACTGCACCGGACGCCCTGTGCAAGATACCTTCGCTGTCGCGAGGCCTGAAGTAGAGAGTACGATTTGGTGGAAAGATGGTTTTGAAAGATTTGATCCGGAAGCATTTGATGAACTTCTAGAGCGTGTCGTTAGTTATTTGAATAGCAAAAAAGGCAGCCTATATGTAACGGATGTCTTCTGTGGTTGGGATTCTGAGTTTGCTGAGCCTTATAGATTTGTTGGCGAATACGCAACACATGCGTATTTCTGCAACATTATGTTCCCCAAAGAAGTTCGTGATGATAGCGACCGTCCAGAAACAGGGTGGACAATCTTAAATGTGCCTTCCTTTATTGCTGAGCCTGAAAGAGACCATACTAAGTCGAACCGTGCAGTTATTATGGATATCGTTAATCGCGTAGCTTTAGTGGTAGGGCCCGCTGACTACTGTGGAGTTAATAAGAAGACAATGTTTACTGTTATGAACTATGTCCTGCCAAGCAAAGGACAACTCTCAATGCATTGCTCTGCAAATGTAGGCGCCCATGATGACAGCGCCATCCTTTTCGGCCTTTCCGGAACGGGCAAAACCACATTGTCTGCTGATCCTGACCGTCTCCTAATCGGAGATGATGAACATGTTTGGACTGATTTAGGAGTTTCAAACTTTGAGGATGGTTGTTACGCAAAGCTTATTGATCTTGATAAGGAAGCTGAACCGGTAATTGCTGCGGCATTAAGCATGAAAGGGACTCTGATTGAAAACGTGCCGCCATTAGCAGGAAAACCTATCGAGCAGACAAATCCTCAAGAACTTGATTTATTTGACGGTTCTAGAACTGAAAATACTCGTTTTGCGTACCCTTTGACCTGCAACCCTGGCGTTGCGACTGGAGCAGCTGGCCCCCATCCGAAGACAATTGTCTTGCTTACGGCTGATGCTTTCGGGGTATTGCCTCCAGTATCTATCCTCAGTCCGGATGAAGTTATGTATCATTTTGTCACCGGATTCACTTCAAAACTCGCAGGGACGGAAGTAGGTGTCACAAAACCCGAGGCGACATTCTCAGCCTGCTTTGGAGGCCCATTTATGTCACAGAAACCAAGTGTCTATGCTGAACTTCTCGCAAAGCGAATGTCTGAGCACGATACAAGATGTATTCTTCTTAATACTGGTTGGACTGGGGGCCCGCACGGCGTTGGTAGCAGAATGTCTCTCAAACACACCAGGACATTACTGAACGCAGCACTTTCTGGGGACTTTGACGAAACCACTTTAGTCACGCAACCAATTCTGAATTTGCGCATGCCAACTTATTGCGAAGGAGTCCCCAAAGAGATTTTGAACCCCAGAGAGACTTGGGATGACCCGTCAGAATATGATGACCAAGCAAGTAAACTTCGAGAAATGTTCAGAGACAACTACAAGATGAAAAACTTTGCTGACCTAGGCATTGCAGCAGTTATGTAACTTGGGTATTCTCGCCACGTGCGGGAATTACATGATCTCCAGACGCCATACTTGGCTGTTGATCTTGAAATCTTTCATAGAAATCTTGAGACTATGCAGTCCGTCAGGCCTGGATCCTCATTGAGACCACATGTTAAAGCTTTCAAATCAACCGATATTGCTGGAATACTCAAACAGGGTGGCTATTCAGGTTTCTGTTGTGCGACGATCAAGGAACTTGAAGGATTAGCAGCTAATGGTCTGGGTGATGATCTTTTGCTCGCCAATGAAACGTTGAATGCTTCTAGACTTCGGTCTTTGGTTGATCATGGTGCGCAGGTAGTTGTTGCCGTAGATTCCACTGAAACGATAGATGCTGCGAAGGACGGAGGCATTCGCAACGTGCTAATTGATGTAAACGTCGGATTACCCAGATGTGGTTGTGACTTGAAAGAAGTAGAAAGTCTTTCAGCGTATGCTCGGCGAAAAGGCCTAAATATTCAGGGTGTTATGGGATATGAGGGACATTTAATGTTTACCCCTGACAGAGCTGATCGAAAAGAAGGTGTTGCTAAAGCCATGCAAGTGTTGCAGGAGGCCCACTCAATCACAGGAGGTGACATTATCTCTGCCGGCGGCACAGGCACTTTTGACCTTAATGAACTAGCAACAGAAATTCAAGCAGGATCTTTTCTGTTTATGGATAACCGATATTCCACCATAGATATCCCCTTCGAAGAGAGCCTGACGATAGTTTCAACGATAATTTCTATCGAACGAAATCAAAAAAGGGCAGTGTGTGATGCCGGAGTAAAATCATTTGCAACAGATTACGGAAAGCCCAAGCTTAAAGACGGTGTCATTGAATTCTGCTCTGATGAACACTCAACTATTCTTCCAACAGAACCAAAAAATGAGTTAGCATTTAAAGTTGGAGATTTGATCCGCCTACGTGTTCCTCATGTAGACCCTACTATTGCTAAACATCCAAGATTAGTTTGTTTACAGGAAGGCTATATCCATGGGGATTGGAAGGTAGATCTTCGTGGCTGGTGATTGCAATATATTGCCGACGTTGAGCCAAGGAGTATCCTTTGCCTAAAAAGTGGACTAATTGGGCTAGAAATCAATCTTCCAACCCGAATAATATTTTCAAACCTAAATCAGAAGCTGAAATTACAGAGATCGTAAGCTTAGGAGTGTCCAAAAGACTTAAAGTTCGACCAATAGGAAACGGACACAGCTTTAGCCCTATCGGATTAACTGATGGATTCTTAGTTTCTATGGAATCAATGAATCGCATTACTAACATCGACAGAGAGAAGCTACAGGTTACTGTAGGCGCTGGAATAACCATCTCCGATTTGAATAAAGAGTTGCATAAACTAGGTTTTGCTCTGCCAAACCTTGGCGATATTGACACGCAGAGTCTCGCTGGAGCCATTGCTACTGGCACACATGGAACTGGTATCGGATATAACTCAATAAGTTCTGCCATTATTGGTATCAGAATTGCTACTGGGGATGGGTCCGTTATAGATATCTCTGAATCAAGAAACTCTGAGTTTTTAGGACCGGCCAAAGTTTCCTTGGGAGCATTGGGAATAATAACCACAGTCACACTTCAGTGTGTCCCAGCCTTCAACTTGAAGATTCTTGAGTTCACTGCAAAATTGCCTGAA
>DLTU01000073.1:0-763 GCA_002500385.1 Candidatus Neomicrothrix sp. UBA7828
TTCGTGACGCAGAGCTAGCTTTTAGTCATAGTGCGATTCCTTACAGGACCTTATGTAATAGGGGTGCGAATGGAATCGATGGCATAATTTCAACAAGTCTTGGGGCTTCATTTGGATCCGAAGAAAAGGTGATTTGCCTTATTGGGGATGTTGCTGCAACACATGACTTTGGTGGAATACTAGCCAGCATCAGGCTAGAGGCTGAGATGACTATCGTGATTCTTGACAACGGGGGAGGCGGCATCTTCAACTTCCTGCCTATAAGTAGCGCTATCAACAAAGAACAATTTGCTAAGTATTTCCTTACACCACCGATGTTGCCGTTCGCAGAAGTTTTCAAATCACTAAGCGTAGATTTTTCTAATCCTCAAACGATCAAGGAGTTGAAGGCTGATATCACAAAAACGATGTCAAAATCCGGTCTTTCAATTATCTACTACCAAAGTGACACTGACTCAACCTTGCGGGCTTTCGGATCCATAAGGGATGCATTTGATCAGGAATTTGGTCAGGAAGTATAGAAAGCATGACGGAAAGCTCCTGTCCGCTTTACTTTTCGCAAAAACATGTTGACTCAACGGGAATTATTCTTCACGGGTTTCTTGGTAATCATAAATCAATGGAGGAACTTGCGACCTATTTGGACTCTTCTTATATATTGCCCGATCTGATTGGGCACGGACAGAGCCCATGCCCTAAAGAACTCAAACAGTACACGCTCAAAGCTATGATCAACCAGATCCATGAGGTTACAAACTCTTCG
>DLTU01000073.1:1095-3885 GCA_002500385.1 Candidatus Neomicrothrix sp. UBA7828
TGCGAGACCCTTTTGATTTAATTGGTTATTCAATGGGGGCCCGCTTAGCTCTAAGTTATGCACTTGCTAAACAAAATAGCGTTCGATCGCTTATCCTCATTGGTGGAAGCCCAGGTATACAAGATGATTTTGCTCGCCATCAAAGGGCTCTAGATGACACCCGAAAGGTCGCACTGCTTGAGGACAAAGGTCTTCTAGAGTTCGTAAATGCATGGGAAACACAACGAATTTTCTATACCCAAAGGCTACTATCAAGTGACAAGTTGTTGGTGCAAAGACGTGCAAGGTTATCTACGAACCCTATGGGAATCATTAGTCATCTACGCGCATCTGGTACAGGCGTAATGAGGCCTCTATGGGAACGGCTCCATGAAATCAAAATACCGGTCTTGCTAGTTGTAGGGAGTGATGACGAAAAGTACGTTGATATCGGGGAGCGAATGCAATCACGAATACCCTCGTCAACGCTAGCAATCGTCTCCGGAGCTGGGCATGCTGTCCACTTTGAGAAACCTGAAGAAACCGCTGAGGTTATTAATAAGTTCAATCGGGAGTTGGAATATGCGAATTGAAAAGACTTGTTACGAATTAACTCAACCGGTAATTACATCAAAGGCACAAATCAGCTCAAGAGAGGGCTGGGTCGTGGTTATGGGCGAGGGGGAATTAACAGGGAGGGGTGAAATTCTGCCATTGGAAGGCTGGTCAAGCGTCACAATAGAGGAAGCCTACTTCCAGCTCGTATCTTATAAACATTCTGAGATATCATTTTTAGAACTCTCTGCTGAAGTCCAATCAGCGATTAACCTTGCGATTTGGAATCTTGAAGCATCCAAAAATGACGAATCCCTTTTAGATCACCTGGGAGGTGGATTGAACTGTGTTAAAGTCAACGCATTTCTTGATGGTTCGAGTCAGCGAAATTTAAGAAGAGGTTTAGAGAGCTATCGTGCAAACGGACTCTCTGTCTTTAAAGTAAAGCTAGGATTCAAAGATGATCAAGAGAGGTTGCAATTACTCTCTGAAATCGTTCAAGAGGATGAGAAACTCCGATTGGATCCTAACGGTAGCTGGTCCTTACAGTACGCTGTTACTTTTTTAGACAGGGCAAGGAAATTGCTTGGTGACCGATTGGAATACGTTGAAGATCCTGTCGCAGATTTTGAAGATCTGAAGAAGCTAAGAAGCATCGTTCCAGTACCCATTGCCGCAGACGAACTGTGCAATTCCATCAATGACCTCAACACTATTATCTCGGAGAATCTTGGTGAATACATTGTTGTTAAACCTTCGTTAATTGGTGGTATTGATCAAACTCTGAAAATTTCTTCATATGCTGCAGAAAATAATATCCAAACGGTGATCTCATCCACTTATGATGGGCCCATTGCTCTTCAGGGATGGTGCGCAGTCGCAGCGAACATCGCACCTGAAGTTACGCATGGGTTGGGAACTGCTGACTTATTTTCTGATGCTCAAATGCAACAAATGGTGCCTAAGGCGGGGAAAGTTTATTTTAATTTAATATCAGACTAAATGCCGTAAAACCTTCCCCATCGCATTCCGGGGCAAGGCCTCTACTATTTCGACTGCTTTAGGCAACGCATAGTTCGGTAAAGACTCTATTAACTGAGCTCGGATATCGCTAATGTCTATAGATGTTTCAGAATTTTCGGGAACGCCAATGATTGTGACTGCCTGCCCCCATTCTTGATCACGTCTTCCGACGACAACATGTTCTGAGAATAATCTGAGTGACTCTAGCTCTCTCTCTATGAGAACTGGCCAAACCTTTTCCCCTCCTGTGATAATGGCATCGTCTAGACGACCAGTTACCACAAGTTTTTGATCATCTTGCAAAAAGCCTGCGTCTCCAGTTGTGAACCATTGCTCATTGTTTCGAGGTTCATCACCTAAATAGCGGCTGAAAAGAGTAGGACTCTGTACAACGATTTCGCCTTCACGTATCTCTATCTTCACTTCAGGAAGAGGAGCCCCGTTATAAACGATGCCACTTCCAGTTTCCGTAAGGCCATACGTCGTTACCGCATTTCCTGGAAGAATTTGTGGTGCTGCAGCGCCACCAACGAGAATTTTTCGAAAGACAGAGGGATCTATACGCTCTAAAGCTGTAGGGACAAGAGATACAAGCGTTGACCCACTTCGTCCAGCTTCTTCACATAATGTGGCATCAAATCTCCTCTGCATCTTAAGTCGGACTCCATTGTGAAGAGCCCTAGTAATAACAGAGAAACCTCCGATATGTGAAACCGGTATGCAGCACAACCATTCATCTAGAGCATTTTGCACGTCTAACTGTGATGATGTTATTTGTGATGAAGCCTGGAGGGCAGTGTGTGTTAAGACGACTCCTTTTGGATCGCCAGTCGTTCCACTAGTTGCGATAACAAGGGCATCATCAGGCTCCATTGATATCCCTTCGGCCTTATATGTGTCCTCTTCGCTTACGACTTCAGATGCTCCAAAAGTCTTAACTAAGTGTTCTTTTCTAGCTTGCGGTAGGCGTTGATCAAGAGGAAATACTGAATGCCCATTATCCCAGGCCTCCAGAAGTTTAGATACAAAAAAATCGCAACCTTCCATATCGAAGGCGATTAATTTACCCATGTTTCTATATTGCCAGAATTTAAGAGATTAACAATGTAAATTCATGTAGTTTGGTGAAGTGATCAATCAAAAAATATGTGTCTTTTGTGCTTCGAAAGAAGGTACTAATGAGGAGTTCCAAAAGCTTGCAAAGGAACTCGGAGCAAAAATTGCAAAGAAGGG
>DLTU01000089.1:0-3315 GCA_002500385.1 Candidatus Neomicrothrix sp. UBA7828
CATTGCTCCCGGCATTACTCGCTACCAGAATTTGTCCTCGGTGGGCTTCGGAGCGATAGTGGCTGAAGGAAGTACTGTAATGCGTGGAGTATCAAACTATGCTTCGGCTTCGGAGAGTCCGTTTATTGAGGGCTTGCAACCGGTTAGCGTTGACAGGAGGCATTATCAAGGGTCCATTGCGACCGACCAAGAGGTATATGTATCTTTCCCTTTCTCGAAGCAATGGAAACTTGAGGTCGATAATATCGCTATTGAACCAGAAATTGCTCTGGATTGGGCAACAGGATTTTCTCCGAGTAGCAATGGAACAATAGACCTGAGGTATAGCACCAGCAGCACTCAAAAGGCTGCGGTTGCTCTCCAAATTATTCTCTGGTTTTTGGCAATTGTAGCGCTTACTCGAACTTTGTCTGATGTGAAAGTAGATGGAAGATGAAAGTTACGCGCTGGCCAGCAATATTCCTTTTAGCGTTACTTATAAGTGCTTCGTTGATCATTCAGCCTGATAATGAGGTTGCTTCAAATTCAGTGCTTCAGAAAAATCAACCGTCTCTAGTAGGAGATATCAAGAATCTCTCTTCAACATGGTACTGCGTGGCCGGAAGTGTTGGAGGTGCTGGTTTAGCAAATCACGAAGTTCTGATCGGTAATCCTTCCGACACAAAATCTTCTGTCCTTATTTCTATAGTTTCTGTCCTTGCTCCGAACCAGCAAGATTTGAATGGTGAATCAGAAGGCACTTTGTTAGACGTGCTCCAACTTCCTGTCGTGCAGAAGGAGTTCCCTGTACCCCCAAGAGCTGTGACTTCAGTCAAATTGGCAGAAATTGAAGGTGTTTCAGGTGAGTACGCTTCGGCCTTGATTCAATCAAATTTGGGGAACCTAGTAGTTGAACACCGACTGACCGGTCCCTTGGGTTCCTCACAATCAGCGTGTGCGTCAACTACATCCCCTGAATGGAACTTCGCTGCTGGGACAACGAGGGTAGGAACGCGCGAAATGATCTTTCTCTTTAACCCATATCCTGACAGTGCGGTGTTAGACATTACGTTTGCGGCAGACGGTCGCACTCGCCGGCCAGATTCTTATAACGGATTAGTAGTGCCCCCTCAATCGTTACTGCCTATCGATGTGACCTCAGTAGTTACTTTAGCCGAAACTATCAGCACTCAAATAATTGCGCGAACAGGACGAATTGTTGCAGAACGCCTTGTCATGTTCGGCGATGAAATAGCCCCAAATGGCTTAGATGCCGAAGTTGGGTCGCCAAGTTTAAATGATCTTTGGATGTTCCCAGGAGGCATGGAGTCAGAGGCCCTAGTTTCACTTACTATATTCAACCCGTCAGAGACAGAAGTAGCTGATGTGGATGTTGAAATTATTCCTGACGTATCTAATGTCGGTTATGTTGAACCAATATCTGTATCTGTGCCAGCTGCCAGTTCAAGAGTAGTTAATTTTGTATTAGATCAAAAAGAGGGAGACCCATCTCTGATAGATGCATCAACTCGAATTGCGAAAGGTATCCCTTTCTGGGTTGTCGTTCGCAGTACCAACGGTGTGCCTATCGCTTCCGAGAGGGTATTAATAGCTTCTTCCGAAGGAAATTTAAGCTCTGGTTATAATCCAGGAGTCAGTGTTTCAGGGGAAGAGCACTACTTAATTCTGCAAGAGCCTTCAGGGAAAGTAGCGATAGCTAATCCAGCTTCTGATCGCCTAACCTTACTTCAAATAGAGGCTCTCTCAAATGGTGATATCTTCTCATCGCAAATAATAGAGGTCTCGGCAAAATCAAGGAAGATTATTGACCTGCAACAGTTAGGCGTACCACAAAATTCTGTTTTAAGAATAGTATCCACCGAGCCAGTCGGTATTGAAAGATACATAGGAGCTAGTAACTCCGGGGATTGGGGAAACGTCTCGCCGAGTGCAGCGAACGTTTCAAGTTTATACATTTCGCCGGCAGAATTTGACTAGTTGATCACGACGCTCTGTCCGCTCTCGGGTGGAACGATATCCAGATTCACTAACGCTTCAGATATTGCGATGGACGGAGGAACACCAGCAAAGGACCATTGAACAATTCCTTGTTGGTCGGCCAAGAGCAAAATTGGAACTGCATCAATTTCGTACCTAGCGTGCAGCGACTCATTCGCAGCGTAATTAATATTTTGAATCACAACATTCGGCAAAGATATCTTAGAAACCTCATTCAAAACTAAATCGCAAGCGTCACAGGTGTCGGAAGTAAACAAGACGAAAATCCATTCAATGCTGGGGTCATTGAAGTCCGACCGATCCAACTGATAGGGAAGTATCGATTTAGGTACTGAGGGACTATCTGGTACTCTCCGATTAGCTAACGATGAAATGCTAAACGCAGTTAACCCAATTACTAGTATGAGGATGATAGTAAGTATCATTCTCTATTCAACTAAAGGTTTTCAGGTTTGCTGAATTTTTGTAGAGCAGCCACATCGCCATTTGGTTCGGCAGATGTTAGATCGTTAAGGTCTTCTTGAGGAGCTTTTGAAATTCCTAAGAGCTCATGGACATCGTTGCTATCTAAGGTTTCCTTAACGAGGAGTGATTGAGCAATAGCATCTAATCCTTTACGATTCTCAACAAGTAGATCGTGGCATCGCTTTTCAGCTTCTCTGAGAATTGACTCAATTTCTTCGTCAATAAGATTAGCCATGTCATCAGAATAATCTCTTCCACGGCCCATATCTTCTCCGAGGAATACTTGCTCTTGTGATCTCCAAGCCATAGGGCCAACCCGTTCACTCATTCCCCACTCACGTACCATCTTTCGCGCCATATCGGTTGCCCGAGCTAAATCGTCAGCAGCTCCACTTGATACCTCACCAAAAATAATGTCCTCAGCGACACGACCGCCGAGCATCTTTACTAATTCATCCTTCACGTAGCTCTTCTGAAGTAGGTATCTATCTTCTTCAGGTAAAGTCATAGTTACTCCCAAGGCCATGCCTCGAGGAATTATTGAGACTTTGTGAAGTGGGTCTGCATTCGGCATCAACGCTGCAGCTAAAGCATGCCCACTCTCATGGTAGGCAACTCGCTCTCGCTCGTGACTGTTTAGAACTGTCGCTTCCCTTGTTTGCCCCATTAGAACCCGATCTCTTGCTTGTTCTAGATGGGTATTATGAACTTTTTTGTCACCTTCGCGAACAGCGATTAGAGCAGCTTCGTTGATTAAATTAGACAAATCCGCACCGCTCATTCCCGGTGTTCCACGAGCCAGCAGGCTCAAATCAACATCATCATCCATTTTTTTAGCCTTGGCATGGACTT
>DLTU01000089.1:3440-7803 GCA_002500385.1 Candidatus Neomicrothrix sp. UBA7828
CCCCATTAGAACCCGATCTCTTGCCTGCTCTAGATGGGTATTATGAACTTGTTTGTCACCGTGGCGAACAGCGATTAGGGCAGCTTCATTGATTAAATTGGACAAATCCGCACCGCTCATACCTGGTGTTCCACGAGCCATTAGGCTCAGATCAACGTCATCATCCATTTTTTTAGCCTTGGCATGGACTTTTAAAATTTGCTCTCGATCATCCAATTCAGGAAGAGAAACGATTACTTGTCTATCAAATCGTCCTGGTCTCAGTAATGCAGGGTCCAAGATATCTGGTCTGTTAGTTGCGGCCATCATGACGATGCCTTCGGTCGCCTCAAAGCCGTCCATTTCAGCCAGCATTTGATTTAGAGTCTGCTCGCGCTCATCATGCCCGCCTCCAAGCCCAGCGCCTCTTTTGCGCCCGATGGAGTCAATTTCATCAATAAAGATGATAGCGCTTCCCATTTTGCGAGCACTTTGGAAGAGGTCCCTTACCCTGCTGGCTCCAACGCCGACAAACATTTCCATGAAATCGCTTCCGGTGACAGATAAGAAGGGTACGCCCGCCTCGCCTGCCACAGCTCTTGCAATTAGAGTCTTGCCTGTACCTGGAGGACCAACTAGAAGAACGCCTTTTGGTATGCGCGCTCCTATTTCAGCGAACTTTTCAGAGTCTTGAAGGAAGTCAACTACTTCCTGTATCTCTTGTTTGACTCCTTGATAACCAGCAACATCGTCAAAAGTTGTTGAAGGTCTCTCCGTTGTATAAGCTTTCGCTTTTGAGCGCCCTATGGACATAATATTTCCCATTTGCCCTTGAGCTCTTCTATTTAGCCAGTAGAAAAACAGGAGTATCAGCGCAAGTGGTCCGAGAACAGGAATTATGAACCCTGTCCAGATATTTGAGCCAGGAGTGAAGAACTTGAAATCCTCAATATTCTCTAGGAACAGTCTTTCGTCATCGCTTGAAAGTTCAAGTGGACCAGAAGTTTTGAATTTGTCACCTGATATGGACTGAAAGGTAATCTTCCCAGTGTTGTTATTGAATTCCGCAATCTCCACTTGCCCCGAAGAGACTTGTGTGCGGAATTCTTGGTAGGGCAAATCCGTAGCATCGTCACTATTAAGAATATTTGGCAGGAAGAAGAGGGCCAAAAGTCCTAGAGCTAAAAGGTATGAAACCCTTTTCCTCCAAGGGTTAACTGGTTTTGTTTCGTCGTCCTCCCGTGGGGAGTCCTTGGGTGCTGGTGGAAGGCTTTCACTCATAGATATATCGTAGTGGAATTAGAGTCCATTAAATCAGTCAAAGGTGAGATGTTAAGAGTTTCTTGTCACATGTAATGTGATGCTCTAACGTTTTGGTTAGGATTCTCAATGTGTCTGACTCAGTCGGTTCTGAAAATATCTTCCCAAGAGAGCAATATCGTTTCCCGCAACCCGGCCGGCTTGAAGACGATTGGCGAAAGTGGGGATTTGGTCAAGTTATAGTTGGATATGGCCTAAGTTTAGTGGCATCAATAGTAACGCTCAGCCTTATTTTAGAGCTTGCAAATTACGGGAAATGGGATGACCTTCCGATGTGGGGAGTCTCTTTGGTTGGCCTATCCCAACAACTTGTTTTGATATTAGCTGTTGTGATTTCTGCACGTGCGTTTGGGATTAGCTTGCAGAAGGATTTTCTACTTCAGTCAAAAAAGAGCGATGTCGGCAAAGGATTGTGTTATGGCATTGCGGCTCAATATCTTGTTGTGCCAGTTGTGACTTACCCATTTATATGGATCTTTGATATTGACGCTAACCGGATAAGTGAGCCGGCACGGGAATTGAGCGATAAAGCTACATCACCTATCGGGATAATAGCGATCATTCTTACAGTGGGCTTACTAGCCCCGTTTGCGGAGGAACTTTTTTTTCGTGGTCTTCTCTATGGCTCTATCAGAAAAAAAGGAGACTCTGCCGGAAACCAAAAGCTAATCGTCTGGACTTCAGCAATAATTTCCTCTGCAATCTTTTCAGCTATTCACTTTCAGTTGCTTCTTTTCCCGGCCCTATTCGTAGTTGGTATGATCTTCGCTCTTATTTACGAAAGATCAGGAAGGTTGGCTCCTGCAATCTGGGCACATGTCGGCTTCAACGCTACGACCCTGTTTTCACTGCTCGTACTTGATTAAGTACTAAATGATTTTACTTCTTCTGTGTGCTCAGTATCGCTTCTCGCTAACTTGAATACATGGGTGACATAAATGCAATCTTCAAATCTTATGACATAAGGGGACTGTACCCTCAAGAGATAGATGAAGAAGTCTGTATAAATATTGGATACGCGTTTGCAAAGTTTCTATTAGAAGAAGACCCACAGACTACCAAGATAATAGTTGGAGTGGACATGAGGCTGTCTTCAGAAAGCCTTTCGGATCAGTTCATTAAGGGAATACTTTCTGTTGGTCTAGATGTCATCCATTTAGGTTTAAGTTCGACGGATATGCTCTATTACGCCTCGGGTTCACTTGGTGCACCAGGGGCAATTTTTACCGCCTCTCATAACCCTGCAGAATATAACGGAATCAAGTTATGTAGAGCCTATGCGGCACCTATCGGTGAAGGGTCAGGCTTAGAGCGCATCAAAAGTCTTTCCAGTACGGTGATTGAAATTCCAGATGAATCAAACGGTGCGGTCACTCACTTTGATCTTCTAGAAGGGTTTACCGACCATGTCCTCAGCTTTGTCAAACCAGAAGTAATAGCTGGTAAAAAAATAGTTGTCGATACAGCAAACGGAATGGGTGGTTTAATAGTCCCTTCTGTATTCAAACATATCTCATCAGAAGTCAATATTCTTTATGAAGAACTTGATGGAAGCTTCCCTAACCATCCAGCAGACCCTTTGAATCAGGAAAACTTGAAAGATCTAATTAAAGGTGTTGTTGATTCTTCAGCCGATATCGGGCTTGCATTTGATGGTGATGCGGACAGAGTATTCCTTATTGATGAGACAGGGATGCCACTCTCCGGTTCAATTACTACCGCTATTGTCGCAAAAAGTATCCTTGATCAACAATCGGATGCGACCATTATCCATAACCTGATATGTTCTCAAGTCGTCGAAGAAACTATTTTTGCCGAAGGTGGTAAGGCGGTCCGAAGCCGAGTGGGTCATTCACATATAAAGAAGTTGATGGCTGAAACAGGCGCGGAATTTGCAGGAGAGCATTCAGGTCACTACTACTTCAAAAGAAACTTTTGCGCTGATTCCGGTATCATCGCAGCGCTGATTGTGCTGGAATGCATATCGATGAAAGGTGTCAAACTCTCCGAACTTCGAGAAATATATGACGTCTACAGTTCCACGGGCGAAATGAACTATAGGGTTCGAAACCAAGAGGAGTTACTAAAAGTGGTTGAGCAGAAGTTTAGAAATGAAGAAACCGATCATCTTGACGGGCTCACAGTCAAATCCGAGAACTGGTGGTTTAATCTTCGTCCTTCCAACACAGAACCGCTCATCCGACTCAATCTAGAAGCGAAAAGTAAAAGCAAATGTGACGAAATGCTCAACATTTTAGAAAACATCATTGTTGCTTTCGATGAAAGTGATGGGAATCATTAAACGATCCGTTAAAATTGGGTAATGAGCTTAGATCCGGAATTATTAGCAATTTTGGCATGTCCAGAGGATAAGGAAAACCTCATTTATGTTGCAGAGGATGAAGTGCTTTACAATCCAAGATTGCACAAAGCCTACGACATACGGAATGGGATTCCGGTATTGCTGGTGTCTGAATCTAGGAAAGTCTCTGATGAAATTCACGAGCGGTATACAAATCTCTGAGCTAAAAATTCAGTTAATAATCTGTGCGCTGAAACGCTTAGTGGTGCAATAGAATATAAAAGGCTGCAAGGGAATCAAATGATCTCAGCTGATGTATACAAATTTGAAAGGCTTGGCCGTGATAGACAACGATTTTAAAGTAGCAGACATATCGCTAGCAGATTTCGGGAGGAAAGAAATACGTCTTGCCGAGAATGAGATGCCAGGCCTTATGGCTCTTCGCGCTGAATTGTCTGATGATAAACCACTGCAAGGAGCTAGAATCGCTGGCTCTCTTCATATGACGGTTCAGACAGCGGTCTTGATTGAAACCCTTGTTGAGTTAGGTGCAGATGTTCGATGGGTCTCTTGTAATATTTTCTCTACACAAGATCATGCTGCTGCGGCGGTTGTAACCGGCCCCTATGGAACAAGTGAAAACCCTTCGGGAGTTCCAGTATTTGCATGGAAAGGGGAAACTTTAGAGGAGTACTGGTGGGCAACTGAGCAACTTTTCTGCTGGCCAGACGGTGAAGGACCTAATTTGATACTTGACGATGG
>DLTU01000053.1:0-9793 GCA_002500385.1 Candidatus Neomicrothrix sp. UBA7828
TAACGCATGCATACCATGTGCGGTGGCATTTCTTGTCGTTTCATTTCCAGCGACTGATAGAAGAAGCATAAAGACATCTATTTCTAGTTCTGTTAAACGATCTCCGTCTATTTCTGCGTTAACTAGCTTTGTCATGATGTCGTCTTGTGGATCAACTCCTCGGTCAGCAGCTAATTGATGGGCATACGCATATAACTCCATTGCTGCAACGCCAGGGTCTCCTTCGTACTCAGGGTCATCTATCCCTATGAGATCATTCGACCATTTAAAAAGCAGGTGCCTATCTTCTTGAGGTACCCCAATGATTTCTGCTATTGCTTGAAGTGGCAGTTCTGCTGCAATTTCCTCTACAAAGTCAGCAGAACTATTCTCAATGACATTATCAACAATTAGAGTTGCGCGATAAGCAAGATACTGCTCGAGTAGGCGCATCATCCTCGGAGTAAATCCTTTACTTACCAGTCTCCGATATCGGGTGTGCTTTGGAGGGTCGGTATAAAGCATGTTTAAACCACGTTGATCTACAAATCCGCCATCATCGAGGCGAATAGTAGGGTCGGGGATGCTGATACCGCCTACTTCACTTGAATATAGCTCATTATCTCGGTTGACAAGTCTAACATCTTCATGTCGAACGACATTCCAGAAGCCCCCTCCATCGGGATGGTCGTGCCAAAAGAGTGGGGCTTCATTGCGCAGCGTTATGAACATGTCGTGATGCTCCATACGAACAAATCGATCAGCATCAAGTAGATCAATGTCTTTGATGTTCATTTCGCTCCTCTATTTACATATCGTACATCAAAATTTTTTACGTTAACTAGTTTGATGACTCATGGGAATTTCATTTTCTTTGAGGGGGCACTAAGATTTGGAAATAACACTAATTAATGAACCTCATTAATTTTGTACTCCAAGGAAATAATATGTCTAATGAGCTCAATCTATCAAATGACCCTTACATAATTGTTTCATCTGATTCACATGCGGGCCTACAGTGCGAAGAATACCGACCTTACTTGGAATCTTCAGTGCATGAAGAATTTGATGAATATGTAGCTGAACGCCATGAAAACCGTCGACTTACAGAAGAAATGAATGGTGAATATGTTGCAGAGTGGGAAGGGAAAAATGCTGAAGGACTCAAAGGAGCATATGACCCGGATATTCGCGATAAGGAGTTAGATGCGGATGGTATTTCTGGAGAGATTATCTTCGCTGATGGTGACGCTGTTACTGGTATGGAATCTCCTCCATTCGGTGCAGGTCTTGCCGCTGGGCAAATAACTGATCCGCGACTTGCTTACGCAGGAGCAAGGGCACACAACAGATGGTTGGAAGAGTTCTGTGCAACCAGTTCGGAAAGACGTGCCGGAGTTGCGCTTGTCCCAATAACCCATGGCGTTGATCAAGCGGTTAAGGAAGTTGAGGCTCTAGCAGGAAAGCCAGGGATTAAAGGGGTAATGATCCCTACTCTTTGGCATGATGCCCCACCTTATGGAACTGATCATTATGATAAATTTTGGGCAGCATGCGCCGAAGCGGGATTGGTAATACACACCCATTCCGGAGAAGCAGATTTCCCGAGCTATGGGGAGAACATAGCCATGTACGTTTCAGAAGTCGCATTCTGGACGCACAGAGCATTGTGGCAATTATTATTCAGTGGAAAGTTTGATAAATTCCCTGGTCTTAAATACTGCGTTGTTGAGTGTGGAAGTTGGTGGGTCGGAGATCTGCTTTGGAAAGCAGATGTGAATTTTGGTGCAAGTTGGAAAATAAAGAAGATGAGCAGCCGTATGAAAGGGCTTTTAACCAAACTTCCTTCCGAATATTTCGGAGATAGCGTATTTATCGGTGCGTCCACTATGAGCAGGTATGAAATCCGAGAACGTCACCGTAATGGAATTGATGCACTGATGTGGGGAACTGATTACCCTCACCCTGAGGGATCATGGCCAAATACTGTGCATCGTCTAGAGAACGACTTTCAAGATGTTTCAATAGAGGATACACGTAGACTTCTCGGGTTAAATGCTATTGAATGCTACGACTTAGACGTTGAGGGGCTCACTACAGTAGCAAACAGAATTGGCCCCACACCTGAAAAACTAAATCAAGATCCTTCACTGCGTACTAGCTCAACTGCAAAGCGTGACGCACGATGGTGGTTCGATGAGTATGGAATTGAATGGAGTGGGCCAGAAAGCGGCCTTTAGAGAAATTAAGGAAGACATGAGTATTGAACTCCCTAAAACAGATCACCATATAATCATTTCTGCTGATAGTCATTGTGGGGCAGATCTTCGAGGCTACAAACCTTACCTAGAAAAAAAATATCATAATGATTTTGAAGAGTGGGCAACAGCAAGCGAGGAAGCGGCGAAACAACAAGAAGCGCTATTTGCTGGACGAGGAAGATCTACACGAAATGTAGGCATTGACGGAGATCCGGAATTAGATGCTGATAAAAATTATTCTTCAGAACGAAGACTAAAAGATCAACAAGAGGACGGCGTTGTAGCTTTTGTTCTTTTCCCAAATACACAGCCACCCTTTGCCCCACAGGCTGCAACTCAGTTTGAAGCACCTCCTTACAGTGATAATTTTGAACATAGGTGGGCGGGTCTGCGAGCTCATAATAGGTGGCTAAAAGATTTTATCGATGAAGCTCCAATCCAACGAGCAGGTATTGCTCAAATATTTCTTGGTGATGTGGAAGGATCAGTCAAAGAAATAGAGTGGGCAGCAGAAAATGGGCTACGAGGCGGAATCCTTATTCCCGGAGCGCCACCCGACTCCCCATTTGAACCATTGTATTCAGCATCATATGAGCCAATCTGGGCAGCAGCTGCGGCCAATAACATGACATTGAACCACCATGCTGGGGGGGCTACACCAAATTTCGGCAATCATTTTCCTTCTTCATTAGCTGTCTTTATGCTGGAGGTCTCTTGGTGGTCACAACGGGCGTTATGGCACTTAATATTCTCAGGTGTATTTGAGCGCTACCCTGAATTGCGGTGGATTAATACTGAAACTGGTACTGCATGGGTTCCTGATACGTTAGAAAAATTAGATTCCTTTTACCATCGAATGAAATACTCAAAATATGGTTCAGAGTCAATCTTTGGTGGAATGGCCGTTGAACATTTAAGTTTGAAACCCAGTGAATATTGGTTACGGCAGTGCCATGTTGGAGCAAGTTTCCTGCGACCGACTGAGGCGCCGCTCTGCGCTGAAATAGGCATTGACAATATCCTTTGGGGGTCAGATTACCCTCATATCGAAGGCTCTCATCCACATACAAAAGAACATCTACGATTGACATTTTCAGATTTAAGTCTCGGGCATGTCACCAAACTACTAACAACGAACTCTGCAAGAGTATACGGATTTGATCTTGAAGCCTTAAAGCCTTTAGCTGAAAAGTATTGCCCAACAAAGGATGAAATTTCAATTCCTATCTCCTATTCAGATATTCCCGAAGCTGCTAAAGGTTGTCCGGGCATGAACCCATTAAATCAAGTTCAGGAAGTCGCATAATGTTAGAGCCGATGGATATTGCAGGTTCTGTTTCTGTTGTCACTGGCGGAGCAAGTGGAATTGGAAAGGGAATTGTTAAAGCGCTTTTAAATAATGGCGGAACGGTCGTTGTCGCAGATATTGAAGAACAACCAATTCAGGAAACCGTTGCAGAGTTTGAAGAGTTTGGGTCTGTCGAAGGTTACGTCACGGACGTCTCAGATGAGAGTTCTGTCGAGGATATGTCACAATATGTTTTTGGTAAATACGAGAAATGCAATCTCCTCTTTAATAATGCTGGAGTTGGTTCAGGCGGTGGAGGAAAAGCGTGGCAGAACGAACCTAACGATTGGAAATGGTGCTTTGGAGTTAATGTTTTTGGGCCAGCAAATGGAGTTATATCATTTGTTCCAAAAATGATTGAATCTGGTGAACCTGGCCATGTTATTAATACATCGTCAGGTGATGGTGGTTTTGCTCCAGTCCCGATGGCGTCTGTTTATGCTTCAAGCAAAGCCGCTGTAAGTTGTTTCACTGAAGCATTAAATCATCAACTGCTTGACGAGACAGATAATCTGGGAGCTTCCGTCTTCTACCCTTCGGGGGGGTTAATGAATACTGGTTTGTTCACTTCGCAGCGTAACCGTCCAAAGGAACTGGAACGTGTGAGAGGTGGAACTGGGCGAAAATCTATGTCTTTTGAAGAGTTGAAGTCACTTCTTGAAAAAGCTGGAAGAGATGTACAAGTAGCTGACTTAGACGAAATGGGAGAATTTGTTGTTGCAGCAGTTAAGGAACGGCGATACATCATAGGGCGTGACTTGGATGACACTGTTGAACTCTTACACAGAAGAGCAGATGCTATATCAGACTTTCTTTGTCCTCCCCACCATGAGATGGGGATTTAGCGCTCGCTTTAAATTCCTCTAACTTTTCTTCAACTACTTTCCTGTCTCCTTCGCTCATGAAGAATTGATCTTTCATTTTCTTAATTGTCTTAATAGGCCAATACTTCGTAGCTAATTGCCAACCAGCGAGCGCAAGGATTGCTCCAACGATGATGTCAAGCCAAAAGTGGTTAGCAGTTATAACTACAACGACGGTCGTTAGGATCGGGTGAAGAAGCATCAACCAGCGTGCCGGTGTTTTAAGAATTCTTATCGCTGCAAGAGCTATAAGTAATGCCCAACCTACGTGCAAGGATGGCATTGCGGCGAACTCATTTGCCGCTTTAGCTATTCCTAATGAATACGGGTCGGGTCCAAAAACTTTTGCTGTATCAATAAAACCATAAGAGACCATTAATCTTGGTGGCATCAGTGGAAATAATAAATGGATAATCAATCCGGAAAAGGTTGCTAAGCAAAGAGATGCTCTGACTTGTGGCATCCATTCGACTTTTCTAATCATGACCCATAGCAAGAAAATAATCATTGATGGAAAATGCATTACGAAGTAAAACGTATTTGCAATCTTGATTAAAATTTCTGAGTCAATAAACCAACTCTGCAATGTGGCTTCATTTGGGAAACCCATCCAGTCCTGAAATTTAACAAGATTAATCGCATTCTCTGCAGCTATTTTGGTTGAATCAGCAGTGACCCTTCTGACAGTTGAGTAGCCAAGCCAAAGTAATCCAAAAGTTGCCAAATTCAATAAAATCGTAGTCGTCCGATTCTGTTTTTGAATCCAGACAATTATGCTATTTATTTTTGGTGTAAGACTTTGGATTACTTGCCCCATCTAACCCCCAGTGACATTATTCCATACTAAATCGTTTATTGATAAAAAGTTTGCTCGGCTTAGAAAAGGAACAATTAACGATGGGTTGAAGTGGATGATGTTAGAAGACAAGATTAATATTTTTAAAAACCTATGAGCTTTACACCTTCTACCTCTCCTATCGCCGAATCTGATAAAGAATTAGAAATATTGTTGTCAGACCCTGGCATTGAACTGCCACCTCTTCTTCCGTCAATTGCATTTGCAACTGGAGATTTATCATACATTCCCTCAGATATTCGTTTAGATCCTTCGAAAATACTTGAAGAACAAGGAGGCTTAACGCTAGATGAACAATCCGCTATCCGTAGTCGTGCTTTGAAAGGATTGAAACAACTACGAGACAGCGGAAAAAGGGAAGTAGCTAGAAGCGATGAGGACATAAAATCGATTATGTCATGGGCGTGCGGAACTGATTTAGAAGGTTCCTATTTGCAAATGATGATGGAAGAGTTGGCAGTGGCCAATAAGGACTTGAGATCTCCAAATTGGAATATTCAAGATTTTTCAGCAGACCGGAAACTCACTGTAGCGATTATTGGCGCTGGAATGTCAGGAATACTGGCAGCTTACAGGTTAAAGCAAGCTGGAATTAAATTTGTCTTATTTGATAAGAACGATGGCACGGGCGGTACATGGCTTGAGAATACATATCCGGGTTGCAGGGTTGATGTTTCCAACCATGTCTACTCATATTCATTTATGCAAAAGCATGATTGGCCTCACTATCATTCCACTCAAGATGTTTTATTAAATTATTTCAATGATTGTGCAACCGAATTCGGCATACGAGACAATATCAGGTTTAACACAAGTGTGTCTTCAGTTACTTGGGATGAGGATACAAGCACGTGGTCGCTAAATATTTTGACTTCGGGAACAAAAGAAGTCTTTAGTTGCCAAGCCGTTATAAGTGCTGTAGGTCAACTGAATCAACCCTCCTACCCTGAAATTTCCGGAATAGAAAGCTTTGAAGGGACTTCCTGGCATTCAGCTCGCTGGAATCATGACTATGACTTGGAAGGCAAACGAATTGCTGTACTAGGAACTGGGTGTAGCGCTGTCCAATTTATCCCTCGTGTAGCCAAGCAGGCGAAGCACACAACTATTTTTCAACGAACACCGAACTGGTTAATGCCCAGACCGCAATACCAACAAAGCCTGCCAGAGAGTCTTTTGTGGTGCTTCACGCATATACCGAACTATCACAATTGGTTCCGGTTGCATCTCTTTTGGCGAAGCCATGAAGGCTTATTGTCTCGTCTAGAAATTGATGAATCATGGGTAGATCCAGGAGATAGATCAATTAGTGCAGCAAATCATGAGCTAGGCGTACTTCTCAGAATGTATTTAGAGAGTGAATTCGCTGACAGGCCTGACCTTCTAGAGAAGGTAACCCCGAAATACACAATGGGCGCTAAACGATTCGTAATAGATGATGGACTTTGGGCAAAAACCCTCCATGCCGACAATGTTGAACTATGCACTGACCCGATTGTGTCCATCTCCCCATCAGGTATCACTACAGAATCAGAAGGTTTAAAAGATTTTGATGCCATTATCTATGGGACTGGATTTAAAGCAGCTGATTTCTTAATGCCAATGACTATCACAGGACGCAATGGAGTAAATTTGCATGAACAATGGGATGGAGATGCTCGAGCGTACCTAGGTATCGTCGCCCCAAACTTCCCAAACTTATTTTTTCTATACGGCCCCAATACGAACATTGTCATCAACGGAAGCATCATCTACTTCTCAGAGTGCGAGGTGCACTACATCACACAATGTCTTAAACACATGCTTGAAAACCAATTAGGCTCCCTTGACGTTAAAGCTGAAGTGCATGATAAATATAATGAACGAATTGATGCAGGAAACCGCAGAATGGCATGGGGTTTATCTGACGTGAATAGCTGGTACAAAAATGCGAGTGGCAGAACTGCACAGAACTGGCCTTTTTCTCTTCTAGAGTACTGGGAACAGACTCGCGATATTAACCCTAATGATTACAACATCATCTGATATCAAAATTCATTTCTAGCAAGAAATTCCTCTATGATCAGTTACTCATGAACGATAACTTTTTCTTAGATATACACGACTCTGGAGTTGGTCCCACCATCGTTTTTACGCATGGGTGGACCGACAATAGAAATGCGTGGGATGGAGTTATTACTAACTTAGAAGATCAGGCTCGGTGTATAGCATGGAGCATACGAGGACATGGGGAGTCGTTTGCTCCTCCTCCGGGACAATACACCCGTGATCACACATTGAGCGACCTCAAAGCAATAACTGACATGTCCGAAAGGAAGGTCATTCTTGCTGGCCATTCTTTAGGAGGATACCTCTCTCTAGCTCACTGTCTTCTTTACCCTGAAGATGTTGAAGCCTTAATTCTTGTGGGGTCTGGTCCAGGGTTTAGAAAAAGAGAATCCATAGATCAGTGGAACAGTTCTGTAATCGAAAGTACAAAGAAATTAGATCTGCCTGAAGGCTCTGAAGCAACAGCGTTACATACCGACGCTTGGGTAATCGACTCCTTGCACGAAATTAAGGTTCCAACACTCGTTATTGTTGGCGAACATGACAAACGATTCAGGGTTTCAATGTCAGTTTTTGAAAAATACTTGAATGTGAAATCTTCCGTAGTGGTCAAAGATGCTGGTCATTCCGTACATCGCAAGAAACCATTGGAGGTTGCGAATGCAATCAAGAATTTTCTTGACGACATATCGTAATGACTAAGAGACGATAACAAGGTAACCAGCATCGTCTCGAAAACGAAAGGCTTCAGAATTGATATGTAACTGGGTTACCTTATAAATCATCGTCCGCTGATTCGATTTCCTCGCGTTGGCCTTCTTTAAATTCCTTTTGAGCTTTCCCTAATGAACGTGCAAGAGATGGCAACTTTGCACCGCCGAAGAGAACCAAAAGAATTACCAGTACGAGGATCAGTTCACCTGTTCCTATGCTTCCCATTATCTTTCCTTTCCACGTCAAGACATCCTATTCATACAATAACCGTGATTTGTTTATATTTTCATCTCAAATCAGGAAACTAGAGTATCTTCTGTGAGTTATACATATCGTCCGGGGTTCAGTCTTCCGGTTGGGTCAAACTCTCTTTTTAAAGAATTAGTAATTTGAGTAATGGCAGGGTCTATTTTTTTTCTGCTCTGAGGTTTATCAGCCCAGACACTCCCAACGCCAATTGAGGCCACAAAATTACCAGTATCCTTTCGGCTTATGCTGACTATATCTGCAGGAGCGATAGACCATCTGTACCGTGGGAGTCCGGGAGCCCCTTCAACCTCTTCATAATTACCTATTGATAAAAGCTTATTCAGTTGTTTCTCTACGTCAGGCTTATGCCCTTCCAGATGTACCCATACTGTTTCTCCATCCCAAAGAATAGCTGATGGTTTATATGTATTTTTAAGAACACTCTGTGGATCCTTTGATGCTGCGGTGAACCATTTACTAGTCGTCGGTATCGGGTTCGTTCGTATTGTGACTTCAGCGAATAGTCCTAGAGTTCCGAATGACCCGACCATCAATTTATGTAAATTAAACCCGCTGACATTTTTCACGACTGGTGCTCCGCTTGTAATGATTTTCCCGTCTGCTGAAACGTAGCGAAGTTGTAGAACTGAATCTCGTATTCGCCCTTTTCCAAGCACACTGATGTCATTTTCTCCAACTGCTATTGCTCCTCCAATTGTTCCTCCCCTCTCAGGAAGGCAGGTACGTTGTCCGAATCGTCCCAATTCTTTGTGTAATTCAGCAACAGTAGTGCCCGTTAGTGCAGTGACTATCATTTCATCTGGCTTGGCAGACAAGATGCCTTCAGGTGCCTTTACGAACCTCGTGTCCTTTCGGGGAAAGCCATTGAGGTTCCATCTCGTCTTTCCTCCTTCAACGGCGACAGGTCCTTCAATTCCGATATCTGAACAAAAGGTTTCAACGTTGCTATTTATAGGGTCCCCCACTTTAAACCCAAGTTCCTTCAGGTATTTTGTTCAAAGTTTGAATATCGGCACATGAGTGACCAGTAGGTAGAACTTTTCCTGGATTTATTCGGCATTGAGGGTCAAAGGAACTGCGGAGTTTATTTTGGTGTTCTAAGTCCTCATCAGTGAATAATTGTTGCATGAATTCTTGCTTTTCTATTCCTATTCCATGCTCACCAGATAAAACTCCCCCTGCTTCAAGAGATATTTTTACAATCTTTGCGGCTACTTCATGAACACGATCCAACGTTCCTTCTTCACTCGCATCAAATACAAGTAATGGATGAAGGTTTCCATCACCGGCATGAAATACGTTCATAATCGTTAGATTATTCTCTTCAGCAAGAGCATTTACCTTATCTAACACGTCGGCAAGTTCTGACCGCGGTACAACTGTGTCATGCAGATAGTAGTTAGGTGCTAGATACGTGCTTGCACCAAAAGCTGATTTTCTTCCTTTCCAAAGA
>DLTU01000075.1:0-2929 GCA_002500385.1 Candidatus Neomicrothrix sp. UBA7828
GTACCTCAAGTGATAGCTATCACCACAAGCGACTCTGCTGGAACCGCAGTTACCGTTCAGAATGAAACCTTATGGGGAGACAATCTCATCAAGTCAATACAGTTTGATGAAGATATCTCGGCCGCCGCTATTTTGGAAGAGGTCAATTCACTTGGTGCAGATGTTTTACTTGTATCAATGGGGTTAGAAACAACGGTTGCTATTAAAAGAGAGCTCATAGATAATTTCTCTGGAATGGTCGTTGACGATGTTACATATCTTCCGGGTATTCTGCAGGATTTTGAAATGGCTACCAAGTTAGAGGGCGGTTATGTCTTTTCACAAGTACCACCACAAGAGGAGTATCGCGGGGCAACTACGGAGATCATGACAGGACTTTCACAAATAGATGGACCGCAGATATATAGCCAAGCTATCTCAGTTGGTTACTGGAGCACAGATTTGTTATTAGCAATCCTGAATTCAATTGAAGGCGAAATAAACGTTAAGAGTTTTTTCGAGAAAGCAAACGTAGAAGGCTATCTCTATAATCCAGAATTCTCTGGTGGTCCATGCCCAATTCAAACTGCTTTATCACATCAAGGCTCTTCTGGTGGTGCGGCGTTGCTTCAGGTGCGAGGTGGTGTTTTTCGTCCAGTGGTCAATTTCAATTGTCCCTAAAGTCAGCGTCGCAACGTTTCTATTGCTCAATATGATGATGGATAATGCGAACACAGTTTAGGACACTTAAATTTTCACCTACAACAGTCGGTCCTGTCGTAGAACTTATGAACCGCTATAGATACACATCTGATTCAATCTTTTGGTTCAACATTGAACCAGATGTGGATGAACGTTCCATCCATACTGGCAGTATTCTTTGGAAAGCGTTTTCCAGTCGTGGCCCAAGAATTCCTCAGTTCACATGGACCTCTGCCACTGATAGAAAAGGAAATTATCAGCCTTCAGAAATCGGACTTACACACCCCACAGGAATAGAAGTATTTGAGAGAATCAAGAGTTTCCAAATCAATGTTCCTAACGAATGGCAATTAATCCAAGACCACCCAAAACGAGGAATCGTTTTTCAATTGCCAAAGATATATGACCCAGAAGAAGTTGTCATGTTCGCAACGTCTGTCATACCTGTTGTTAGCCCATTTGAATTCGAAGGATCGTTCAAATTAATTTATTCGGACCTTACTCCGGAGCAATAGAGATTTGAACAACTAGGTCTGAAAAAGAGGGAATGTCCAATCCGTCGCTGCATTGCAGGATTTCTCCCTCTGATGTTGATTTCGTAACAATTCCAGCATTTCCAATCCAAGAAGTATCAACTCCTCCCATAGACCAAGCATTCCATACTTCGAGAAGAGAAGCTCCTGCTCCACGTATTCTGATTTCATTAGTTTCAGGGCTGTTATGGCTCCACAATGCAACCTCGGGACCTCGATAACCGTTTATGTCCATGACGCCACTATTCAAAGCAAGCTTTACTGCTTGCGGCCGTGGTGAAGCGACGCTTAGACGTTCGACAATTACTAAAGCACCATCCCTTACTGGGATTCGAACAATAGCACGTATTATTTTCCCCCGATGAGTGACCGTATCGCTATTTAAATCTTCGAAAAGCTCGCTGAGAGTAGGAGAATTCAATTTCTATCTCCAAACGGGTCTACAGAGCTATTAGGCCAATTCGGGATAGGTGTGCGCCCATGCCCATCTTCATAACTAAGAAGATGAACTTTCATAGTCTCATATTTTGATGTTCTTGGATTTCTTCGTTGCGGTGGCTTCCCATCACGCAATCTTTCGACATTATTTGCCCCAAATATTATAGCCCCAGGTGAAACACCAACATTTTTCCAAAACCTAGAACGCACTGTTGAGGGCGTAGGCTCAGAGCCACTTTTCGTGAGGTTGTAAATATCATCACCAGGCGACCATCCTCGCAATCGTATACCGGCTGTTGCCGCCTCAAATTCAGGTTCCGCACTGCTTTTTGATGATTCAGATTCATCACCAATCATTAACTCACTACTTCTGTCAATGGTCTCTTCGCCAGCACTGGACTTGACTGGTAATTTCACCTCTCCTTTGGAGCTTTCGGAAATCTCAACTATGGCTTCATTAGAGTCTTCATTGGCACTTGACTCTGTCTGAGCATTTTCTAACTTTCCAGCTGCAATCACGTCTCTATAATTTGAACCTTCAGGATGCTCTGTACTGGTTTGGATGTCTGTTCTTCTCGCGGAACTGAAGACATCGCTTCGAAACAAACGCTCATCAGGAAATTTGTAAGCTTTTGGAATAAATTTCCGATGGCGAAGTGGTGTTCCAAACCAATCAATCGCTACCCCTATTAAGGCGATGATTAGCATAATCGCTCCAAAAGCAAGAAATGTTTCGGGTGATGACATTGCACCTCAAGTAGACGTTTATCCAATTATCGCACACAGTCAGATAGATGCGATGGCAACCTTTTTAAGATAGGTCCAATTTTTTGGATCTTGCATCATCAAGACTGGCGACTCTCTGATCTAGAGGAGTTTGGCTATGTTGATCTGCTCTGTGTTGAGTTGTGTCTGTTAGTAATTTTTCTAAAGGCCTGTTGTTATTACTTCGGAGAAGATCGTGGAGCACGTTATTTCGTTTTAGGGAAAGGTACGACCCTGATAACGTAATAAGGCAACAACAAATAGCTAAGTACAACATCACAAAGAGGTACGATAGGTCCAGTGGGCATAGAAAGCAAGATATAGCTTCTTGTCTGATTTCCACTTCTTGCGGTTTTTTCATAGAGTTAGACAAGTGAATTTAGATCTTAGGAGTCAACGTGGCTGAGCCAGTCATTATAGAAGCAGTGCGAACACCGATAGGAAAGCGAGGTGGCCATCTCTCTGGGGTCATAGCACCCAAGTTGCTAGCGACTGTCCAACAAGAAGTTTTG
>DLTU01000040.1:0-3614 GCA_002500385.1 Candidatus Neomicrothrix sp. UBA7828
CTTGGCGGTGCAGGACAACTTCCCGTAATTCTAGGCCATGAAGCAGCTGGAACTATTGAAGAAGTAGGTAGAGACGTTACTTCAGTGTCTCGTGGAGATAAAGTCATGCTGACCCCCCTCGCATTCTGTGGTCAGTGTTATTGGTGTTCTCGCGCCGAACCCACTGCATGTGTAGAAGCTCAAAGCTTCACCAGCGGGTTGCGTCCGGATGGAACGTCACCATTTTCTAATCAAGGACAATGTGTTCATCGAGGCTTAGGAGTTGCCGGCTTTTCTGAAAAGACAATTGTTCCAGAATCCGCAGTAGTTAAACTTGACCAAGATACGCCTCTTGACATTGCTTGTGTCATTGGATGTGCAGTCCAAACAGGCGTTGGTTCTGTATTCAATAGTGCAAAGGTTGAGGTCGGGTCGACTGTACTTGTTACAGGCCTTGGGGGCATAGGAATATCAATAGTGCAAGGTGCCCGAATAGCAGGTGCAGAAAAGATAATAGTTTCTGACCCAGTAGCAGAGAGAAGGGAAGCTGCTTTACATTTTGGCGCCACCCATACAATAGACCCTTTAAACGACGAACTACTTCCTAAAGTTATGGAGAAAACAGCAAATATAGGAGTTGACTATGCATTTGAAGCAGCCGGGGTGGCAGCGCTAGTAGATGAATGTATCAATGCTTCAAGAATAGGAGGAAGCACGATTATTGTGGGTGTTGACGCAACACTAGCAACCGTCCCTATTCTTCCCGTTATGTTAGCAACAATGGGAAAAAAGATCATCGGCTCTCTTCTAGGGGATTGCCATCCTCAAAGAGATATCCCTCGCTTCGTGAACCTATGGAAATCAGGAAAGCTAGATCTTGATGGAATGATTAGCCACCGAATTACATTAGATGAAATTAATTCAGGGTTTGAAAATGTGCGTGAAACAAGAGGAATACGAACAGTTGTAGAAGTAGCTTCAACATGACTACTTCATCCACAGAATTATTAGATTTAACAGGCAAAGTAGCAATAGTAACTGGAGGTAGCCGCGGGATAGGAAGATCTATCGCAAAAACATTTGCTGACCACGGTGCCAAAGTTGTCATCACAAGTAGAAAAATTGATAGCTGCCGAGACACTGCTGAAGAAATAATTGAAGCTGGAGGAACGGCGCACCCAATAGCAGCTCACATGGGAAACTTAGATGATATTGAGGAACTTGTTCTCGCAACCCACAAGGTGTTCGGTGGGATTGACATCATAGTGAATAATGCGGCAAACCCTTTAATGAAAGGTGTTGGTGAAATAACACCTGAAGCATGGGAAAAAGCCATGAACACAAATCTCCGTGGCCCTATTTTTCTCGTTCAGAATGCTCTTCCTTATCTTGAAAAAAGCATAGGAGCGTCCATTATTAACATTCTCAGTAACGCAGCTTATATGTACGCAGCGCACCACTTACTGTACCCTGTAGCTAAGTCAGGATTAGAAGCAGCGACGCGTTCAATGGCCGCTCAGCTAGCACCTAGCGGTATACGCGTTAATGCGCTTGTTCCTGGAACAGTAGATACCGACATGGTCAGAGCTATGCCCGAAACCTTTCAGAAAGCATCAGCAAAAGCTTCATTACTCGGAAGGGCGGCTGACCCAGAAGAAATGACCTTAATGGCGCTTCTGTTAGCATCCGATGGAGGAAGCTTCATGACTGGGCACACCTATTTCGTTGATGGAGGACAAAGTTACAGGTGACATTTTGAGCATTACAAGAAAAACCGGATCATTATATGACCAACAAATTGTTGATATCAGTTGGTTAGAATTCACCCTTTCATTATCACTTGTAGTCGTAACACTCTTACTATCTTTTTTACTTAGGTTACATATTGAAAATTCGCTATTAGTCGCATCTGTAAGAGCTGCATTACAACTACTTGCTGTAGGTCTCTTCTTTACAGCTATTTTTGATCATAAGTTCGCTGAACTCTGGTCATGGCTCTGGGTGATTCTTATGGTTTTATTAGCTACTGAAATTATTCGCAGGCGTGTACCAACTGTCAAAAGACTCTCGCCAGTTGCTCTGATTGCGATTACTACTTCAGTTTCAATGGTTGTGAGTGTCGTCTTCCTCTTCGCAGTTATCGATTACACACCAATTAATATTGTGGTGGTTTCGGGTATTACGATTGGCAATATTGTTCCTTCCGCAGTTCTTGCGGTTCAGCAACTGAATATGCAATTAACATCTCGTCGCTTGGAGGCTGAATCCTTGCTTGCATTAGGGGCTGATAAGTCGATTCTCACTAAATTCTTCGCACCTCAAATCATCAAAACTGCCATAACCACACAAATAGAAAGAACAAAGGTTGTTGGATTAATTGCTTTACCTGGGGCAATGACTGGTTTGCTATTGGCTGGTGTTGAACCTATGGATGCTGTGCTCTTACAGCTAATAGTCATGTATATGATTCTTGGATCAGCAACCATAACAGTTTGTATGATTGTGTGGTTTGGATTAAAACTATCGCTTACTAATGACCTACGGTTTATATTGCAGAATAACGATATTTAATTTCTGGCATTAAGAAAGTCATTTATCTCATGAGCAATCTCTGAAGGAGATTTCCCAACAGTGTTAAACTCCACAAACTGTTTGTAAACCTCTTCACGGATAGTCAATAATTTAGAAATTGCATCATAAGGGTCTTCAACATCAAGGAGTGGTCGAACTCCAACTTCCCCAGATCTAGTTAAGCGACGCACGACTTCTTCAGGATTAGCTGTTAAGCAAAAGATCTCTCCTGAGTCTTCCAAAACCTTAATATTGATAGGATCCATGACGGCGCCTCCTCCAGTAGCAATAACTACTTCTGCCCTCTTGGATACCTGTAAGATAATTTCTCGTTCACATTGTCGGAAATATTCTTCCCCATGATTTTCAAACAATTCGTTGATTGATCCAAATTTCTTTGCTATTTCTTCGTCGGTGTCTATAAACCCGATGTTTCGTATAGTTGATAATTCCTTACCCACAGAACTCTTACCGGTCCCCATAAATCCAGTTAAAACGATATTCCTTACCACAATCGATCTCCTAATAGATAAGTGTATGTACCTGATATGGTTTGTGCATGGAATTTTAACTACCGAATCAATCAAGCTAGGTTAGTTAAGTGATCACAGGAATTCATCATGTTGCCATATCGGTACCTGACTTAGATAAAGCAGTTGGTTTCTATCATGAGATTCTCGGATTTGAAAAGGTATTTTCCAATAGTTGGTTTGGGGATAGAGAGCAGGCGGATCAGGTTATTGGTTTAGAAAGAACACACGCAAAGGTTCAAATGCTTAAGGCTGGTAACGCATATTTAGAGCTATGGGAATACATGAAACCCAAGCCTCAACTGCAGAGATTTGATTACTCGCCAGCTAATCATGGAATTGCTCATATAGCTTTGCAAGTAACTAACATTCATGATGAGTTCGCACGTTTGAGTAAATCAGGTATGACTTTTCACCAAGAGCCCGTTGATCTAGGAAATTCCTTTGCTATTTATGGAAGAGATCCTTTTGGCAACATCATTGAACTATATGAAGTGACAGGGGAACGATCGATATAGAGTAGTTGCTCTTTTC
>DLTU01000040.1:3968-4108 GCA_002500385.1 Candidatus Neomicrothrix sp. UBA7828
GATTTTTTCAGATAGTCTAGCTACGCTCAGCTTCGGAAGGTTGCCAGAGCGGACGAATGGGGCGGCCTCGAAAGCCGTTGTGGCGCTTTGCGTCACCGTGGGTTCGAATCCCACACCTTCCGCCAAAGTTAATTCTGTTT
>DLTU01000087.1:0-6479 GCA_002500385.1 Candidatus Neomicrothrix sp. UBA7828
ACAGGCTTGGAACTCAATATTCCGTCCTGGGTCAATTTTCCGAAAAGGCTACTCCGATAGCCCCCGTAATAGATCCTATGTTGTAATGAACAGCCTCATCTATCACCTTCACCCGGTGAAAGTAAAGCGCCATGCCGTAAAGGTTAGCTACACCCTTTGTTTAGGTGGACTTAGTTTCTTCTTGTTTATATTGCTTACAGTAACCGGTATATTTTTAATGTTTTTCTATCGCCCAACAGCTGCTCAAGCATGGGATGATATTTACACACTGCAAACCTCAGTAACTTTCGGTTTGCTCGTTCGGAATATGCATAGATGGGCAGCGCACCTAATGGTTCTCTCTGTATTCCTCCACATGGCTAGAGTCTTCTACCACGGTGCATACAAAGCTCCACGAGAGTTTAACTGGGTTATTGGGGTTATTCTTTTAACACTGACTCTTCTTCTCTCCTTTACCGGCTACCTACTACCTTGGGATCAGCTAGCACTCTGGGCAGTCACAGTAGGAACAAATATGATGGGGTATACCCCTGTTTTCGGAGACCAAGTCCGGTTCGTGCTTCTTGGAGGTGCTGAGATAGGTACAGATACACTCCTTCGATGGTATGTGCTGCATGTTCTCATGCTTCCTTTTGTTGCAGTTATCTTTATGGCAATTCACTTTTGGCGAGTAAGGAAAGATGGAGGTATCTCAGGTCCGTTGTAGATCAAGATAGGAATTATTATGGCTGAAATCCCAGAACATTTATTAAAACGAGCCCAAGAGGCTAAAGAAAGAGCTACATCTGCAGGCGATACATCGTCTACTGAAGCTTCGGCTTCGGAAAGTAAAATTCCGGAAGAGTTACTTGAACGGACTAAAGCTGCTGGCAATCAACCATCCGCATTGGCAACCAAAGAAGCCGCACAAGAGATTACATCTCCCCAACCACCCCCTGCATCTGCAACTGGACCAGCAGGGCATACACAAAGGCTGTTAGCTGTTGTTAAATCTGGTTCAATCCAAGACGTGAAACTGAAACCGGTTGACAAAGTGCATGTGTGGCCTCATCTTCTTATCGTTGAATTTGTTGCTGCTTTAGCAGTTACCGCATTCTGTGTAGTGTTCTCAATATTTGTTAATGCACCGCTACTGGAATTAGCTAACTTTAATCAAACTCCAAACCCATCGAAAGCACCTTGGTACTTCTTAGGATTACAGGAATTGTTGACAATGTTCCATCCAATGGTCGCAGGAGTAACGCTTCCTGGATTGGCACTGTTCTTGTTAATACTTGCGCCATACATTGATAAAAACCCTTCAAACAAGCCAGAAGACAGGAAGGTTGCAATTTCATTGATGACTGTCCACATGATGTTCTGGGCTGTTCTTGTAATGATTGGTTCATTCTTTAGAGGGCCAGGATTCAACTTTATAATGCCATGGGCAGACGGGCTTTTCTTCGAATTATGACCCAAAGCACAAGCACCTCTTACGAAACTACTAGACGAACCTGCTCTCGTTTAGGCGGTCTTGAATGGTAGTTCTTCTATTTGCTATTCCTGCAGTTGTGATGCTGGGATCGTTGCTACTTCTTGCCGCATCAAGACGAAATGAAGCAATGAAAGTTGAAGGCCAACTGAGCCGGGAAACACGCCAACGTGACCTTGAAGCTCAAGAAATTTCATCGGAAAGTGAACCAGCGACTGTATCCGGAAGAGATATCGAAAAAGCAGCCGTACTTGAGCGTGCAGGCGGTACTGAATTAGAGATCCAGGAAACGGCCGCACCAGTTCCTTGGACTGCGCCAGACGAAGAAGCTGTCGGCGTGGCACGACGACAATTCTTGAACAGAAGCATTGTGGGATTAATGGGGCTCTCAATAAGTACCTTCGGAGCAGCTGTTCTAGCCTTTTTGTGGGGCGGCGGAGGTAGCGGCGGTTTTGGTTCCAAAATAAAAGTCGGGAATGTCACAGATATTGAAGCAAGAATAGATGCTGCTAATGGATTTCTATATGTTCCTGAAGGAAGAATGTGGGTTACAAAATACCCAGCAGGATCTATTAAAAAAGCTGAGGCTACTTATTCTGGACCTGAGTTAGGCGGTATGAGAGGAGGGCTTGTAGCGCTGTATCAAAAGTGTCCACATCTTGGATGCAGAGTTCCAGAGTGTCAAACATCCCAATGGTTTGAATGTCCGTGCCACGGCTCACAATACAATCGTGTTGGAGAGAAAAGAGGAGGGCCTGCTCCTCGCGGAATGGACAGGTTCGCTATGGAAGTTAAAGACGGGGTCTTTACTGTTGATACTGGAACAATTATTCAGGGACCTCCAATAGGCACTAACACGACGGGTCAAGAAGCCGAAGGGCCGAACTGTATAGGCCAGTCAGATCATTAACGAACAGAAAAGAAATAACGGAACATGACACTTTACGCAGCATCAACACCAAGAACGATAGGTCTCGTTCTAGCCATAATCGTGGCTGTTGGATTCGCTATTTACGTGCTGTTCAATATCCGAGCAGGCCGAAAAGAAATAGGAGCGGAAGTAGAGCTAGCTCCTAACAGAAAACCTTATTACGATGACGAGACTCTAGAAACAAAGCGTTTAGATATTGCTCTATCTGCAGGCGTTGCTGTACTTATTATCATTGCTCTTTGTCTTCCTCTTTACTGGTTAGGAGAACCAGGGCGGCAACAAGGCTACGTAAACCTCACAGACAACCAGTTTGCAAGTAGAGGTGGAGAAGCATACGAAGAGCTATGTGCTCAATGTCATGGAGCTGCTGGAGTCGGGGGACAAGCTGCATTCACTATTCTGGACGAACAAGGACGGTATGTCTCAGGTGTGAATTGGACTGCGCCATCACTCAATGCAATCCTCTACCGTTTCACAGAAACAGAAGTTACTCACATTCTTAACTATGGAAGACCACAGTCACCTATGCCAGCCTGGGGCGCTCCCGGCGGCGGTCCACTAACTTCTCAGCAGATAGAAGAACTTGTTGCATATCTAGCAGCTATTCAGTTGACACCTGAACAGATGGCAGCCGAAGTAAAAGAAGGTATTAGAGAAAGTGTTCTATCTGACGTGAGAGATTCTGTAGTCGATCCTACTGATGAGCAACTCAAAGTAGCGTACAATCAACTTGTCAGTGGCCTAGGTGACGCTCTAGAAAATCAAAGATTAGTCAAAGCGAACTCCGAATCAGAAATAGAAGAAATTGAAAGCGCTGATAATGCAGTGCTAGCACTTCTTGACCAGCATATTGATGACTTAGCTCAGAATAATGTTGTTAAATATGGTGAGTATCTCTTCAATAATCCAGCCGGAGCAGGCGCTTATGCTTGCGCGAGATGTCATACTGCTGGCTCTTCTTGGAATGCCAATGATGTGCTTGCAGCAAATCCTAATTTGCAAGGACTGGTTAACCCAGAGGTTCCTGGAGGAGGAGGATTTGGTCCTTCCCTTATTGGCGTAACAACACAATTCGCTTCAGCACAAGACCAAACATCTTTCATTTCAGTCGGATGTGAATCAAACCTGCAATATGGACTTAACGGAGTTTGTGAACCTTCAGGGCAAATGCCGGGATTTGGACCAAACGCTACTGAACTTGAAGGTGCACTGCTTTCCCTTGAACAAATAGCTGCAATCGTCGAATATGAGAGAGGGCTTGAATGATTGATAAATTTCAACTCCTGCACATAGTCGCTGGTATTGGCTGGGACCCAGAAATAAGAGGTGCTCTAACCGTTCTGGTAGGGTCGCTCGTTTTATTTGGCTCCGTATGGTTAATTCTCAACACAAACCTCGGTAACCGGCTAGGAACACTAATTGCTCTAGCAGGGTTCTTTGGTTGGATGCTAGTGATGGGAATAGTCTGGTGGATATACGGAATAGGTTTAACAGGTGATAGCCCTACATGGGAACCAAAAGAAATAATTTACGGCGATTTAAGTGAATCCGAAAGTGATGTCCAAAAACTTGGCTCCAATCAGATCACGGTGACTCCAGCAATCCAAATAGTAAACTTGTACTGTCCGGGTCTTGTTGATGCCACAATACAAGTACAAAGAGCTAGGTATGTTGAGCAGAATGTTGACTTGCTTCTACAATATGACGCACCAAAACCATATTGCACAGAGTCATTAGGAGAAAAACTAGCAGTTGATTCTGAAACCCTAGCTGACACAACAAAAGAAGCAAACGATCTACTCATCTCCGACGCTGAACGAAGTGGTATTGAAGATTCACGAGTCCTTAACGAAGAAGCGCTACAAAGCAGAATAGAAACTGTTATAGATGACCAGCAACGAAAACTCCAGCAACTTACCCTAAGCGGCCTTGCTGCACTTAGTGTCGACATCATTGAAGATGCTCGAACTGACAACCTACTGGCCTTCAATGGATGGAATCTTCAATCAACAAGTGGCGCAGGAGAAGCAATTGCTTCTGCTGACGCATTTTTACTTAGCGACCAGGCAAGCCCATTTTACAATGGAGCGAGTGGTGATTTCTTCGTTCTTGATACCTTCCAAAAAGGTGGTAAGCCAAAGCGAAGCAGCGATGGACTCGTTGACAGAGTTTGGAATGAGATACGGAACACCGTCGTCTTCTGGCACCCAACTAATACAGTTGTCGTAACAGTTGCTCCAACACTAGATAAAGAAGCAGTCGCAGGTCAGGCACCACCCTTCCCAGAAATTAACGCAAATGCTCAGACTATCTCAGTAGTGATGGAACGAAATCTAGGAAGTCTAAGACTGCCGGCAGCGATAACTACAATTGGGTCTGCTTTAGCATTTATTGGTTTGTGTTACATGCTCAATATACGAGAACGCGAATTAAACAGACGAACTGAAGAATGGGAATCATCAACAGCCCAATAGGGTAGGAGGGGAATTAAGTTGTTAGGTCAATATTTACCTATCCTCGCGATGCTCATTCTTGGCATCATTTTTGCCGCCATCAGTCTCCTAGCATCGAGGCTATTAGCACCAAGACAACCAACCGCTGCGAAACAGGATCCTTACGAATGTGGAATAATATCCGTACAAGAACCACCAGAGCGTTTCCCAGTTAGATTCTTTCTCGTAGGCATGATCTTCATAGTCTTTGACGTTGAGATCATCTTCATGTACCCATGGGCTCTGACATTCAGAGAAATTGGCCTCTTTGGGTTAGTAGCGATGCTAATCTTTTCAGTTGCTGTCTTTGAATCTTTTCTCTACATCATTGGCAATGGAGCTCTTGAATGGGGGCCTGTGAAACAAATAATGAGAAAGTCTGTTGTTGACCCTAACAGAACAACTAACACCACAATCCGGCGTGTCGGGTTAGAGGGTCGAATTGAAGATGAAGAGGAGGCAGCATAATGGCTAAATTACCGTTACTTGGTGACTCAAAAAATATTGGAGAAGCAGGACTAGCAGGACTAGACCATAATTTTCTGACAGGTAAAATTGAAGATCTAGTGAAATGGTCTAGGGCCAGAAGCATGTGGCCAGCAACCTTCGGGCTAGCATGCTGTGCACTTGAAATGATGGCAACAGGTTCCGCACATTATGACCTAGGTCGCTGGGGAATGGAAGTATTTCGCGCATCTCCACGCCAAGCGGACCTAATGATAGTTGCCGGGCGGGTTTCTCAAAAGATGGCTCCAATATTGCGACAAGTTTACGACCAAATGATGGAACCAAAATGGGTAATTTCAATGGGAGTTTGTGCAAGTTCAGGAGGCATGTTCAATAACTACGCACTCGTACAAGGCGTAGACCAAATTGTTCCAGTTGATGTATACGCACCAGGGTGCCCACCGGGACCTGAAACGCTAATGCACGCAATCCTGCAACTACATGAAAAGGTCGAAACCGGAGAAATAACGAGGCGGAGAAATGAACTCAATGGTGGAGCAGGAATCATCGTTGAGCAGAGAGATGGACAAACCGCAACCAAGGTAGTCATAGGTAAATAAGAGATCACTATGTCCGACGAAACCGTAAATGAAGAAATTGATCAGAGTGATGATACTAATGTTTACGAAACTAACTCTCGTGGCCAAAAAGTACTTCACACCAGTCGCAACAATCTCTTAAACACAATACAAGAACTGCACTCCGATGGATTTAACGTCTGTATTGACGTCACCGCAGTTGACTATCTTGAAAATCCCGAAAGAGACCTACCAGAAGAAATTATTCCAGAAAGATTTGAACTTGTCGTCAATCTCCTCTCGCATCAGAAGCGAGAGAGAGTACGGCTCAGAATCCAAGTTCCTGAGAATGAACCCACAGTTCCAACTCTCTTTGATATCTTCCCAGGAACCGAAGCTTTAGAACGAGAAGTCCACGACCTATTTGGAATAAATTTTGATGGCCACCCAGATATGACAAGGATTTTAATGCCAGAAAATTGGCAAGGGCATCCACTCCGAAAAGATTATGATGTTGGAAAAATACCAGTTCAATTCAAAGAAGCGCCAGGTTTATGATG
>DLTU01000118.1:0-3821 GCA_002500385.1 Candidatus Neomicrothrix sp. UBA7828
TCGTTCATCTATTGATGATGGTGTCCGTTGGAACACATAGAGGTCACCGGCTGCTGCTGAGAGGTGGGGTATGCATTGAACGGCTGTTGCGCCGGTTCCAATGATCCCTACTCTTTTGTCTGATAGACCTTCCATGAGTTGACCGGTTCGGTCTCCTCCGGTGTAGTCGTAGTCCCATCGAGCAGTGTGGAACATGTGGCCTTTGAAATCTTCTATGCCAGTAATTCCTGGAAGTTTTGGTTTTGAGATGGGTCCTGTTCCCATGGTGAGGAACTGCGCTTTGAGTTCATCTCCTCGATCGGTTTTGATTATCCATCGTTTGCTGTTTTCATCCCATCGAGCTTCCGTGACGCTGGTGGAAAAGAGTGCCCCTTCGTAGAGATCAAATGTTGTGGCGATGCGTTTTGCGTGTTCGTGTATTTCATATCCTTGTACATATTTCTCTGAGGGGAAGTAGTTTGTTTCTTCAAGGAGTGGGAGGTATACCATTGCTGCGGTGTCGCACATTGCTCCGGGGTAACGGTTCCAGTACCAAACTCCGCCGAAATCCCCACCGCTCTCGATGATGGTGATGTCGTGAATGCCCGCAGCTTTGAGTCGTGCTCCTGTACATAGTCCTGCGAAACCACCGCCGATTATCGCAACGGTTGTTTCATCAGTTCGGGGTTTTCTTTCCTCAATAGTTGTATAGGGATCTTCAAGGAGGTGGGCGAAACGGCCAGCTGGTTCTTGATATTGGTCTGGGCCGTCATTCCGTACGCGTTTGTCTCGCTCAATCTTGTAGCGTTCGCGTAGCTCTTCGGCAGAGAGGTTGTTTTCAGTAATACTCATAGTTCCTTCTCTGTACTGTAGTTGTTTGTGTTCGAACTGAAAATTCCTGATTACCAGCCACCGCCACCGCCGCCGCCTCCGCCACCGCCGCCACCGCCGCCGCCTCCGCCGCCTCCGCCGCTGGAGGACGATGGAGCATAAGACGCTGAAGACATTGTGGCAACTGATGAAGCGAAGTAGATATCGGATGTTGTGAGGCTGGAGTCTTTGGCGCTGAACGCATTGAGTGCTGCTTTCTTCCAGTGGTCTATTTCCCCTAAAGCTACGGCCCACGCCGTGTATTGACGTAAAAGTCCTTTTTTGGATGCTTCTTCGACGTGGTGTTGTTCAGAGGTGTGAAGGAAGCGGCGGAAACCTTCGATTTGTAGCCAGAGACCTGATCCTTTTGGTGATCGGACAAGGAGTTCCCAGCTGTGGGTTATCGTTGGAAGTGTCAGTCCCATTATTAACGAACAAATACAAGCAACAATTGGGCCACCGTAGTTAGGTTCTGAAAGTGCTAATACAGCTCCGAAACCGGAGACTACCATGACTGTTTTTTTGGGGATTGATTGTATTTTTCCTACTGAAATGTCGTCATGAACCCAGTAGTCGGAAGTTTCAAACCAATTCTCAAGACGTTGCTGGAGATTACGCCAGCCTTCGATGAATCCAGATCTATCACTTTTATCCTCGTATATAACATCCACTCCTTTGCGCCCCCGCTTCTTTATCGGTTTAGGTAGTTCTTTTTTGAGATTAATTTTTTGTTTGGTTTCGTGGGGATGTCGACCAAACACCTGGCTAAAAACTGCTCCAAATGGACCAGTATCCTCGGGCTTTTCATCGGATAGGTATTGCAGTTGTTCGCCCTCCTTCCCTTCAATTGATATATGGCCGTTGATACTTTGCTGCAGGAACCATGATTGAAGGGCAGAAGAAGTCACTTGTTCATACAGAATGATTGATGCTTCATAAGGTTCTATTCCTTCAGGGGGAACGACGCTCAACGTCACCATCTCTGTCATTTCCCGCAGGCTCAGAGCTTTACTATCAACGTCATTTGAATCGGTAAATGCCGCTTCAACAGCGCCTCCGACTTTTACCACGTCTCTTCCTAATCTCCGAACATAGACCGTTGCTAAGAGGATTCCGACAAAGAAAATACCGACTATCAACGGAACGTACGGCAGGGTCCCTACATCAAGTTTTGCCTGATCAGGTGTCGGCACTGAAGGTGGTCTAATAGGAAATTTATCTGAAAACTTATTGCTTGGATTTGCTCCAGACTTAATCTCTGCAGAGATTATCAAAGGAGTTTCGGGCGGATGGTCTAAAGAGATCACGACAATGGTGTCTCCTGTTTGTTCTATCGCGCAGTTTGCTCCATCTTCAGGTGCTTTATTTCCGACTCTGCATTGGGGCTTTTCTAACCAGTCAGCGTTATTGATCTGTGCTGTGACTCTGGTGATCTCATTTTCCCATCTCTCAGGAGCTGCATTCCAACAAAAGGCTTCGACCATGCCCCTACCGCATTTACCTGTTGCAGTGAAATCACCTAATGGGAGTTTGTATGTGAGTTCATACCGGTGCAGGCCACGCCATAAAATATCGGGGTCACCTATTCGGATACATGCAGTTCCCTCTGGCAAGCAGCCAAGTTTGACCCTGCTTTCCTTATCAACATCTTCAGAAAAATATACTGTATCGTCGTTGGCAGTCGGGGACGAAATACCAACGATATCGCTAGTTGCTAATCCGGGTACGTCTCTCCATATGCCCCGGTTTCTTCCGTTGCCAAAATCGTTATCAATTATTTCGTTTATTAACACACCGTCAGTAGATAGTGAGGCTGTGGTGTACCAACTTTGCGTCTTATCATCCTTTACTAGGCTAAACCCGATGAGAAGGCCAACGATGATGATGGTAATTACAGTTGTTAGTATCCACGAGGTCTTTCTTCGCCGTCTATCGTGTAATTTCCCCACAACTGTATTGTAACTAACAACACCACTCGAGCGAAAAAACTCGTTTATTCAGGTAATTTGTACCAAGGGAGCCCTGGAAGATTACCTACGCTGGTTCGGAGGCGCTGATTTTGTTCTTCTTCTCTTTTATACATTTCTGCTTGGAGATCTTCAAACGCGTACCTCTTCTGATCCGAGGTCAATAGCTTCTTGAACAGTCTGTCGATTACTGGATTCAACATACTTTGATGGTAGATCTGCGCTGTGACAGAGCGGAGGATACGTTATTGATATCAGGTTTGATACAGATTATGTGTTCCGACGTTGCGCAATTTGCGTTCGCCAATGAGCGATAATGTGTCTTTTGTTTCCTGGTTGAGGATTTCTAATACGTCTGTGACTCCTTGTTCTCCGTTTGCGGCTAAGCCCCAAAACCAGCACCGTCCGGAGCAGGCTGCTGTTGCTCCGAGCGCATGTGCTTTGACGATATCTTCTCCTCGTCTTATCCCTCCATCGAAGAAAAGTTCTACCCTGTCTGAAACCGCATCTCTAATGTGAGGGAACACAGTTGCTATTCCTGGGACACTGCTAAATTGCCGACCGCCATGGTTGGAAACAATGATTCCATCAACACCTATGCTTTCAGCTGTTTTTGCATCATCAGGATGCATGATTCCTTTAACCAGAAGTGGACCGTTCCAATGACTTCGGATTCGTTTCAAATCATTCCATGTTTTTGAAGGGTCATTTAATTCATTATTAACGTATTGTCCTATTGAGCTTGCGTCATCTCCGGACGTGATATCGATCAAGTTCCCGAATGTTATCGACGGGTTTTTAACTATCCCAGATAACCATCTGGGTCGAGACAGATAATGCCAGTATTGGCCTGGCCTGATCGTGACGGGTAGTGACATTCCATTCCGTAAATCTCGTTCTCGTTTCCCAACAACAGGAACATCAACAGTTACTATCAACGCTTCATAGCCGGAATACTGAGCTCTTTGTATTAAAGAATCAATAACTTCCTGATTTTTCCAAAGA
>DLTU01000028.1:0-3018 GCA_002500385.1 Candidatus Neomicrothrix sp. UBA7828
TCGCGCTAAACGAGGTGATACATGGAAAGGGCTATACAAAGTAGCTACTGAAGAACCCGCATACGTCAAAGCAGTACTTGAAGAAGTTAAACAGCGTGGACCACTCGAAGCAAAACACTTAAATGACCCAAGGTATCTGAAACAATCAGGGTGGGGAAGCCGGTCTGTTGGCCAACTCGCCTTGAATTGGCTATACCGCATAGGAGAAGTTGGAATTCGACGAGGAAATAATTTTGAAAAGAAATACGATCTGATTTCAAATATTGTCCCTTCTGAAATTCTCTCACTTCCGAGTCCAACAGAAGAAGAATCATTAAAAAAACTTTACCTCTGGGCTACAAGCGCAATGGGCGTTGCAAGTGCAAGAGACATACAAGATTACTTTCGCACTCGTTCCTCAAACACCTCTACCTTGCTCCAGGAACTAGTAGAAGAAGGGCTTCTCATGAAAGTGGCGGTAGAAGGGTGGGGCCTAGAATCATTCGCCACAAGTGGTTTTGATATCCCAAAAAAAATTTCGCCAACCTGTGTTCTGTCTCCATTTGATCCGATCACCTGGAACCGAGAACGTCTAAGAAGAATCTTTGATTTTGATTACAAGCTCGAAATATATAAACCAAAATCAAAACGAGAATTTGGTTATTATGTGATGCCCTTTATGCATAATGGGCAGATTGTCGCCAGAGTCGATCTAGCCAATAGGCGACAAACAGGGGTGCTTGAAGTTTTGGGGGCTTTCTGTGAACCTTCATACGATAGAGGAACTATCTCTAAACCTTTATGGGAAGAAATCTCACTACTGGCGACTTTTGTAGGATGCTCAGCGATCAAAATCAAACGTAGGGGAAACTTGTCTCAACCATTAATTATCGAACAGAAAATGACTAAGTAATCAGTGACGACACTATTTGCTTAAAGACGCTATTAGCGATCTCAATCATTTCTTCATCCGTTCTATCCTGAATAGGATGCGATGTAAATACGCAGGCGGGAGAGGAAGCTAAAGCTTGAGATTGATCAACAGCCGCAGTAATAAACTGCTCAGTCGCAACTACTACTCCAGGAATACCCCTCTTTTCAAGATCTGTCATGTCATGCACACTGCATGTAGTGCAACTACCTCAATCTGCGAGCGCTTCAATCACAGCGTCACATTGAGACGCTATTTCATGCCTTAAATCAACCGGAGCCGGTTTGGTGAAGGTCGGTTTGATAAAACGCTTTACATCTGCTCCTGCTTTAATGAGCAACTCCTCAAGTGCATCCAGAAAAACATTGCCTCGAGGCTTACTAATATCAAGTAAACCAATCGAAGAGCCGTCTAAAGTTTGAAGTCGTGCGGGGCTGGCAACGGTCTCCCTAGTCACTTCTGATGTTGGGTCAAGAACTTTAATGGTCACTCCATGATCTCCTTCGTCGAATATTTGCTTCCCTTATCACCAGAAAGCCAACCAGCGATACTCGTAGAGAATAGTCCTGCTCCACCACCACCAAAGACTATAATCAATCCGCCATCAGGTCTAAACTTGGGGAGTTCCATCCCAGCAAAGTCCTCAGGTAGCCCCTCGGCGATGCCGTTGGCTCCTCGGATCAGTTCGTTAGTACTTCGAATAGAATGTTCAATTATTGCACGATTTAGGTCCTCTTTAGACCAGCCAGCATCTGCGAATCGTGCAGCATGTTCAGGGCCGATTACCAAGATAGCGTCCATTCCAAGAACAATCTTAGGATGGCAATTAGAAAGGAGCCCCAGAGCAAGGCTTCGCGCCAGCTCATCAGGGGACCGGGACAATTGATCAGCTATTAACCGAGGACCTTCGCCCGGGAAAACCGTCACCGTATTCTGTGAAGGAGAAAATCCCTGACTTTGCGAATAGGAGGGCCAAGGAGACCCTTCCTCATCCTCAGCGAAACACAGACCTACTTTTGCCGGACTTCCATGAGTCGCTCGATCGACACCACCCGGCTTCCCACCTCCAACGTTCCTGATTGTCAACTGAACAGCTCTCCCTATTGTGCTATTGGCACGATTTCCCTGACCAAGAAGGTTCATTCCAGAATTCATACCCACCTCATGGCGAATAGGGCCATTCACAAACATGACAGGTCCAACTGGCATCGTAGTTGCTAATAAACCATGCATATTAAACTCATCTGTGCACACAGCCTCCAAAGCGGCTATGACGATCGGTAAATATTCAGGCTTACAACCCGCCATGACTGCATTGATAGCAATCTTTTCTATTGAAAGATCAACAAGGTTTGGAGGCACCGGAGCAATGATTTCATCAGATGGTCTAGTAGTTCCTTCAAGCATTCGTAGGACACGTTCAGATGTTGGCGGAACTAAGGGGAGCCCGTCGGACCAACCTAATTCATACATTTTTTCAACTTCATCTTCTGCCGCTGCGAACTCAACCAATCGGCTACCTAATCCCGATCCGTATTTCTTCTCAAGCGTCGGAAGCAGGTCCGGGCGGACGCTAAGGGATCCGCATCCAGGGCTAAAATCTTGAAAGCTTTCGGAGCAAAGCTCGGGGATTTCGCAGAAGTCTTCCCATTCACTTTTAAGCCAGCCAACAATTCTGCCTACTTCAATCCCATCTTTAAATTTTAATAATGAAGGGACAGTCTCGATGCCATGTTGAAAACTTAGTCGCAAGTCTGAATCATCAATAGTTATGTCTAGCGCAGGAAAATTCTTGTTGTCTTGTGAAAAGATCGCATTAAGTTGACCTGAATCAGCAAATCTCGACAAAATTGGCTCGATTAATACGCACGTTGGGCAATCCTCCTTAACAAAAGCGACGTAACCTTCGCTAAATAGTTCAAGGTCAGAGTCCATCAAGAGTACATTAACATCGCTGTTGAGGCACTACAAAGCCTCATGCAATACTGAGATGATTCAAAGAGTAGGTTGGCCGTGCAGTTACAGTTACCACACAGAACTCCGAGTAGCGTCTAACCTTATGAATTAGAGGAACGGAGATTACATATGTCAAACATGGCCATAGAATC
>DLTU01000141.1:0-1409 GCA_002500385.1 Candidatus Neomicrothrix sp. UBA7828
ATGGTCTTCATGGCTTTCTTCGTTATGGCCTTCTTCTGGGGTAGGAGCAACAACTTGTGTTGTCCCACCGCAGGCTACAAGAAAACCCATCAAAACAGCGACGGCGATGATGCTTGTGAAGACTCTTTTAACCATGAATTTTTAGCCTAGCGCAGAACTGAATTATGTCTTAACTAGAAGGTTGCGAAACTGTATTACGATGGTTGTATATGCACGAGTGAACCTCAACCAGACGAACTAAGTGCTAGAGTGTCCGATACAGGGAAAAGTAAGGAAATTATGGGTTTGATTGAAAAAATAAAAGGGCTATTCAATAAGAAGCCAGAAGAAGCGACTTCGTCAGAACCGGAGGAGTCTCCTACAGAAGGATTATCTTCAACTGAAGATAGCTCTGAAGAAGAATCCGGAGATGCAAATAACAACTGGTAAATAGGGAATAAGTTCAGAGGGGAATTGTTTCTTTCTCTGGTAATCCCGATTGAATAAAGCCTCAGACATGATAGGTTCTACTCTTTGTTGCATGTGGGGGTGCTAGATGGCATGTATTTACAGGAGAAGAAAGACTCCAACGTATAGCTCGGATAGGCCTCGAACTGGCTCAAATAATTAGCCCACCTCAATAAACCTTAATTTCGATGGCCTGATAACGCGTCCAAAACCTAAATCAGCCCTACACTCTTTCATATGAGCTTGCGGGGGAAACTCAATTTACTTAGTTCGCTGGCTTTTTCAGTTCTGATCTTTGCTTGCGGAACCAACGAAGATGCTTCAATTCCCGAGCTATCGAATACAGAAGTCGCTTCAGTCTCTGAAGTGACCACTGAAGGGACGACCGAAAATACTCCCAATGAAGTTCTAGGCGAAAGTCAGCAAACAGAGGCCATTAGCTTTGGGGAAAGGATACTCCCAATAATTGAGTCATCTTGCGCACGCTGCCATACCGGAGATGCTCCTGGAACCACTCACGCTCTTCTAGAGACTGCTTCGGATGTATCAGCGTATGCCTTCGCAGTTGCCGCAGTTGTTGAAGCAGGGGTCATGCCGCCTTGGCCAGCTTCAAATTTAAGTGTTCCATTCGAACATGATTGGAGTTTAAGTCAGCAAGATAGAGAGGCTGTCATCCAATGGGCTAGATCCGGCGGCGGTATAGATATTGAACCGTCAACAAAGATCGCCGCAAGCGAGGAAGTTCATCATCTCGCTGATTTCGATCAAGAGATGTTTCCGATAGGGAATTATGACGGAGAGAAGGGGCAGAGCGACGAATACCGATGTTTTATTTACGACCCCCAATTAACGGAACGAAAATATCTCGTCGGCTACGAATTTATTCCCGATCAAACGGAAGTAGTCCATCATCTCGTCGGGTATAGGGTCCCAAAAGAACTTCGAGAATCAGCTGACCTTAA
>DLTU01000141.1:1805-3429 GCA_002500385.1 Candidatus Neomicrothrix sp. UBA7828
ACGCTCAATCAAATGATTACTCTCTGGGGGCCTGGAACAGGTGCGGTTGAATACCATCATGGGCATGGTTTAATAATGGAGCCCGGAGACTTTTTTGTAATGCAGATTCACTACCACTATGACGTTGAAGCACCAGCAGATAATTCTTCTTTCCGAGCAAAATGGAGTACGGATGAATCAATAATTCCAGTAGAGCTAATCCAGTACTTCGCCCCAGCGGAGATACCGTGCTCTGTAACTGAAAAAGGCCCATTATGCGATCGTCAAGCATCACTCAATGATCGATTGGCCAGCTACGACGGAGAAGGAGTGCAGGCGAATATGATTTTAGATCTCTGCGGGTATTCTCCCGATGACTTCTCTCATATGACAGACGGTTACGCCTCCTCAACGTGTGATCAACGTGCCAGTTTTTCTGGTATGATCGTTTCCGTTCTTGGCCACCAACATGGCACAGGTACGACGTTTAGGATGACCTTAAATCCAGATACTCCCGAAGAACGGATTCTCCTTGATATTCCTAGATGGGATTTCGAATGGCAGTTTAACTATGATCCAATTGAAGAAATTATAATAAAACCCAGCGATATCATTCGGCTAGAATGCACATGGGATCGTTCGCTTAGACCACTAGATGCTGAGCCGAGGTATGTTCTTTGGGCTGACGGGAGTGATGACGAGATGTGTTTCGGAATCATTATGGGTACAAGAACGTAGCGAATTTGATGGCCAGGGACTTCATCTATGACGTCATTCAAATCACACCGGGGTAAGCAAGGATAATTCGGATATCACGATGGCTATATATCAGCGAGCGACTGTCGCTATCTCGAGAATTAGAGTGCTGATTAGATTACCTTAAGATAACCCCAAACCGTTTAAGAGTAGTCAAATCAGTTTTGTCCTAAACTAAATGAATGGTTAAAAAGGTCGCCACAAGCATCATCACCGTCGTTGTTCTCATAGGCAGTCTCGTAGCCTGTGGTGGATCTGACAAATATGAAAGTGGCCGTGAGCAACTCCTTCAAGAAATCCTCGCTCAACCTGAATTGGGGATTAGTAGAGACCTGGCAGAATGCTTTATCGATTATGTAGTGGATAACTCACCACTTGACTTCAAACAATGGAGCACCTTAGGTGACGACTACCCGGTGAGTACAGAAGCTTTAGAAGGATTATCACAAGAAGAAATGGAAGACCTACTATCTGTAATCGCAATAGGGGCAGAAGACTGCGGTCTTTTTGATGAAGAATATGAAGACGCCGATGGCGGAGATTATTCACCGCCGCCAGTAAGTGGCGAGTTCAATTTTGAACTCTTGACAGAACACCCATTTGACTGTCTAAACCAAGAACTTGATGTGTTTGTAAACGTTTTCGGTATTTACGTCATTTCTCATTCAAGCATCCCAACAGAATATGTTAAACATTCCGCCAATGTGCTTGCCGAATTCATGGACAATGACGCTGACGGTGTAATGGATGACCCCGAAGTTCACCGTTTCCTCGTGGAGAACAACTTTGTCGTCCCTGTTTGGACTGAAGCGCTGCGAGAAGAAGTATTCCCTTCGTTAATAGGCACATTTTGTGAAGACAACCTCGGCTGGGCAGCGAGCATGTATTA
>DLTU01000141.1:3769-8271 GCA_002500385.1 Candidatus Neomicrothrix sp. UBA7828
GGACACGATGACTGGGCGTTCGGCGGGATAAGACAAGCAGGCACATGGGACACCAACCTGGAAGAAATATGGCATGTCATTTCAGTGGGCTGGTATAACACCTACCCAGAATATTTTGGAGACAGAACCGGCAGTCGCCTCGCTGATGCCACGGACACTGCACGCGGTGGGCATTTCCTAACCGTTCCAAACAGCTATCCGGAAGGCGCTTGGTATAGCTACGACGACTACACCTGCGACTATTCCTGCCAAATACACGAGTACTTTTATTGGATTTTGATGGCAAACATCAACGCACTGGACCCGGCATATACCAATAAATGTGCAGACAGCGAAGACGAATGGTATGTCTGCACTAAAGATGAACTACAACAAATAGATCCTAAAGCTTATGATTTACTCAATAACCAAGGATTTAAACTCCCAACCAACATTCCTGTGGGGAATTACAAACTTGGAACAGACGTATAAAGCCCCATAAAGAAAAGTGCTTAGCGAGAAGGAAGGATATTTACAGCCATTATTTCGCTGTAAGCAATATATGCTGATTCATCCGTAATGCCCCCGACTGCCTCATCGTAATATGAATCATCTACAGTTATGTCTACTGAAATCGTTTCGGCAAGAAGAAGTTGTTTCAATTCCTCAGCTGATGCATTTGGGTTTTGACCGAGCAACTCGACAGCCAATGCAGCGGCAATAGGCGTCGCATGCGATGTGTCAGCGAAATCATAATCAAATGGGATTTGTACAAAAATAGTGTCCTCAAGGTTACGTTGGACAAAATCTCCATACAGGTCAACGCTACCAATTCGGGTCTCTACCGATGATTCTCTGCCCCATGACTCTGCAAAGTCGTAATACCAAGCAATAAAAATCGTCTGCTTTATGGCGTCAGGGTCGTTTTCAATAACATAAGCATTACCTGCGTGCGGATATGAGTATACCCCAACCTCAGGGTCTCCATTAATTCCTGCATTCTCTAGTGAGGATAGGTACAGTGCATTCGTTGCCTTTAGGTTTTCAACCTCTGCGTAACTGCCGTCACCAATTTCAAAGGGATCCCCGAAATGGGCACTTGCACTAATAATGACTGTCTCGTTGGTATGGGTTGCCTCAAAACTTGTCCCCGATCCTCCGTCAAGGGTGAAAAGAGTAAAGTTCTCATTCTGAGCGAATGTCAAAAAAGTGTCTTTCACACGGTGGCCATGCGTTTCAGTAGTTTCATAACCAAAGATGTCACTCATAATCACTTTGATAGGACCATTTCCTATCGTTTCGAAATACAGATCACCCCATTCTGGGTCTGGATTCTCAACATAGTAATATATGCCCGCCTCTTTATCTCCTAGGAGTACGGACAAAGCTTCTTCTTCGCTTTCAGTCTCTTCTATAATTTCGGCTACGCGTTGGACGTCACCTTGTGAAAGGAACCCATCGCAGGCAGCTAATGAAGCTTTAACTGCTAGAAAGTATTCAAGGCCAAGGTTTTCCTCTGATGCTCCATTATTAATTGCGAAGTCAACATAAGGGGAAAGATCGTAATACGTTAATCCTGTTTCAGTAGCAAACGTGTCAATAAAACATTCTGCGAACGTTTGGCTGTCAATCAGAGGAAGCGATTCGATTAAATAATTAATGTTGTCAATTCTTTGTTCGCTTTCCACATATCTTTCAGATGTGTTGGTTGAACCATTACTTCCACTGGTGGAGGAATCAATATCTCCTGCATTAACTTCAGCACTTTCGGATGCACTGGCTGAACCATTATTACTAGTAGTGGATGAATCAGTAGAAGATTGAATCTCGACAGGATTATCTGAATCCTCAGATAGTTTAGCCCTCTCTATATCTTCGTTACTGCACGCGATTAACAGGACGCACCAAAAGGTCATTGATAGGCACAGAAGAAATCTTTTCACCTGCCTAATTTATCAGACCGTAAATCTTTGTTACATATATATGGTGCTAGAGGCTATGCATTTACAGAAATTTACGTTAGGGGGCTGGGATGGTGAAGCTATTTGATGCTGTATACCAACCCCGAGTTCCCCTTTGGACTTCGTAGTAGTAGTTCACTAGAACTCTAAGCGTTACTTGTCCGTTCTACTCATTTAAAGGTTTCCCCACAGGTAGAGGAGGTTCCATTTCTCTTCCTCCTTCTAACTCTATTTTGTATGCAAAAAAGTCTGATCCAGTTATTCGGGAAGGGTCACATCCTTGAAAAGGAATGATTTGATCCAGATTCCAATCTTTTCCGTTTGAAGAGGAATAACTTCTCATGCCACTCGTACTACAGGTAAGTAATTGGAATTTTTCATCGAAGTAAGAAAGGTCAGGGACTGCGCCTTCTACTTCTGACTGGTAAGTAAAGTTGTAGCCACCAGAACCACTATAGATTTCAGTTACGCTATCTTCCTGAGAGGGTACGCCCACTGCGAGCCACCATTGGTCTTGGACAATAACTAAGGATGGATCAAATCTTTCTTCTATATCTAGAAGGGTGCTATCAGTTGTGAAATTCTGTCCATCGGTTGACCTAAGGTGACATATCGGCCCCGGTGGGCCAGAACGATCAAAGCCGTCTAGAACAGTTAGTCCTAAAGACCCATCATTAAATTGAACAATATCTGGGTCAACCATGCCTGAAAATATTTCACCATCAACAGTGATAGGACCGAAGTCCTGAAGTTCACTTCCATCCACTACACCATGATGGATTATATGATCAGTGGCAGACACCCACCATAAGTGAATCTTTTCATTGATGACAAGGCCATCTGGGACTGACCCTCCGGTCAGTAATTTGGAGCCTTCCTCTAGAGTCGAGTTAGTGAGCTTACCCAACCATAATTCATGACCTTCTAGCATTTCCTCTCTTCTCGGCTCCCCGTGCCCGATAGAAGTACACCCGATACTTTTGGGAGCTTCAGGTAAATCTGAGATATTGCCTGTTTCGGTTTCTGGTTCAGAAATTCCAATTGTGGGAGAAGGTAAGGGGGTAGAAGATAGCTCAGTGATTGGTGTAGGTGTTGATCTATTAACTTGAGGGGAGAGAGCTACATCTTGTGTTGCTCCTCCGCAGGCTACGAGAACACCCATAAGAACAGCGACGGTGATGATGCTTGTGAGAACCTTTTTAACCATGCGTTTCATTTTAGGGCAGAACAGGTTTTGTTACATGTGTGGGTGTTCTTGTTGTTTGTCTCTGTGGCCGTTACAAGCGTTACATCCGTAACTGTTTGTTACATATACCTCCATTGACCAATTTCCCGTAAAGAATTAACTTAAACAACAACGCACCATTCATGCTTTTCTTAGAATTTAAGGTAGCCCATGAAAGATATTCGCATAGATATCGGATTTCAATGAAAATTATGTCACTGACGCTGACGTACATCTCCGCACTAGCTGCTGGGCTTTTATTGCTGACCTCTTGCGCGACTGTGAGCGGTGAGCCTGCTACAGACTCAGCTCTTCCATCTCCAACCGCGAAGGACATGGCTGCCAGCGAGGAAGAAGTCTCTTCCGAGCCCGGGTTTGCAGAGGTGCTTGACTGTCCAAAATCTCCGATCCCAGAAAACCAACTTAGCCTGGTTAACTTTTCGGATTATCCAGACGATGAAATCATAAATTGCTTTAATTTTGCGGTGAATAAAATTGCCGAGATGCAAACTGACGTAATGATGATTATCTATCCAGTGGGGCCAATACTCTTGCCCTCCGGTGAGGTGAAGGATAACGACACTATTTACAAGGGGCCTGGTTTTGAGCCGGTAATTACAGCGGACCAAAGGGACTCGATGGCCAGTTCGCTGGAAAGCTATTTAGAACTTGCCTGCGGCAAGGACGCTGCGACATACCACGCTCGCCAAGTATCACGCTTTGCTGAATTGGGCGGAGGGCAGCAGGTTGCAGCATCCGCGGGCGGTTCGGATAAGTGTGCGAAGAAGCGATGGATGGTTTTGAGCATTGATCCCGACAGAGCAGGCCCTTCCAAAGAGCTAGTTGTAACTTTTTTTCACGAGGTGTTCCACACAGTTCAAGCCAGTCCCGGACCCACCTGTAATTATTCCGGTGCTCCAGATGATGATCAATTTTGGATTCATGAGGCTGGTGCATCGTTCTTCGCATTGGAGATAGCGGCTGAACTTGCGGACTTAGATTCTGCATTGGTCTGGGCTGACCACATGAGCTTTGTTTCCGATTTGCTGGGGAACCAAGTATTTAGCTCTGAGTTAGAGGACCCCGGCATCGCCGAAAAGGGCGCTATAGCGTTGCGGTTGCTCGCTGATCGGGGGCAGCTAGTAACATCCGAGGTTATGGACGGGTCTTTGTACCAGAAGTGCGGAGGACAACCCGAGGCCTTTAGTCCTCAAAATATTCAGGTGGCGAAAGATTATTGGTTCGATTACTCAGAAGTTAGTGAGGGCGTTTTTAGGTTTTCCGAAACCGCACTTACTCAGTAGCATCCGCGGCCATGGCTGGTTGAGGCCCCTTTA
>DLTU01000117.1:0-4611 GCA_002500385.1 Candidatus Neomicrothrix sp. UBA7828
CTTGAGGTTTACCATTTCAAGCACATACATTCAAATAAGGAAGGCTGGGCAACTCTTGATAGCCGAAGGTCAGCAATGGGTCTATACCCCGGAGGACACAGTCGAATGATAACTGGTTATTCCGATCAACACGTCAACTTGACTGGAATGCAAGCGTGGGATGACTGGAAACCGCTGGACAACGGTGACTTCAAAACTATGGAATCAACAAGTCAGGAGTATCTTGACATGTTAGATTGCACCAGCACGGCAGTTAGCTATTTCCCTAACACGATCATTCCTCTCGGTTCATTTGGCTACCCTGTACTTCTCTTTTGGCCTATAGATATCGAAACCACGCTACTTGAATGGTGGTATTACGGTCCTGAAGATTGGGAAGGCAGTGCGATACCCGAGCACTGGCAGAAGAGAGCAAAACAATTTAACCAGATCATGGACGAAGATAAATATAACATGGCGCCTATGTGGGAGTCTTTAAAATCACCTGCTTTAACTGGAATACCAATCAGTTATCAAGAACGGAGAATCTGGCACCTACACGAGGAAATTGACCGGAAGATCGGTTACCAAAACATTCCTGACGAGTTATTAATGGATCAGGTTTTGGAACCTCACTTAGAAAGGTAGTCATGTTCAACTTTCAAGATATTTATCACATAGGTATTCGTGTCCCGAACCTTGAGGAAGCTATGGATGAAATGGGTTCATCTCTTAATATCACATGGGCGGAACCAGTGCATACAGAAGCACAATCAGTTTGGACGCCGTCCAAAGGACAGGAAAAGCTTCCGCTTAAATTTGTCTACTCTTGTGATGGCCCGCAGCATCTAGAACTCCTTGAAGGGCCAACTAACTCAGTCTGGGACGGGAGTGAAGATTCTGGAGTCCACCATGTTGGTGTTTGGGTAGATAATGTCGCGAACGAGACCGAGCGCTTTCTTAAGGACGGATGGACTTTGCTTGCAGCCTCTACCTCTCCGGAAGAAGGTTACGGAGGATACACCTATGTTGCCCCTCAGAGTGGAACCATCATTGAGTTAGTTTCCAGAGCAATGCTTCCAAGATTTGAGCAATGGTGGGCAGGCGGCTCCCTGACTAAGTAAAGAGATCAAATAATTCTTCAAAGGCTTTGAATTGTCCTCCATTTGTTGAAGAAGGAACCAAGATTGGGGTTTCTAAACCTATTTCATACCACTTCTCTATGCCTTCTTTGACTTCGGAGACTGAGCCAAAGAGAGATACATCTTCTAACCACTTATCCGTCATTAAACTCGGCAGAGACGCATAATCTTTCTTTGATAACGCTACTTCTATCCGTTCCATCTCATTCTTATAGCCAACTGATTTCCAATAGTTACGATAGTTTGGAAGACCAACATACATGCTTAGCGTCTTTCGATTGACCGACGCAGCTGCTTCTCTATCCGTGGAAATGCAGGTTGGAATCATGCCGCCGATAAAGAAATCACTTTGAAGTTTTTGACTCTGGTTCATTCGCTGCAAGGATCCTGCAATAGCGCTTCTCGCAGCATTTGCGAAGACAATTCCATCAGATTCTTGAGCACCTAACGTCATCATTTTGTCTCTCATAGCAGCGATAATTATGGGAGGTAAGTCTCCTACGCGTTTTGCCTCTTTATATGCGTGAATAAATTTTTTGGTGTCTTGAAGGGGTCTACCCGTTGAAACTGAAAGCCGTTCATTCATTGGTGCATGACTAACCCCTACTCCAAAGCGAAATCGTCCACCTGATATCTCATGTATATATGAGGCCGATGCAGCGTAATCTTGGGCGTGGCGAGTGTAAATATTTACGATTGAGGTCCCAAACGCAATACTGTTGGTATTTTCTGCAATGCTCTGACATAGACCCATTGCATCACCAAAGCTAGGGCAGTAAATACCTGAGAATCCTCTTTTCTCTATTTCCACTGCCAGGTCAAGCGTGGTTCTTCGCCGAGATGGTACAGCTGATAATGAAACTGCTGGAAGTGTATTATTCAATACGCATCCCAGAGATTGCCCTACTGACAACTAGTTGTTGAATTTGCTCTGTTCCTTCAAAAATGTCATGTATTTTTGCGTCTCGATGCCATCGCTCAACTGGGTATTCCCTTGTGTAGCCATAGCCGCCCAATATTTGTATTGCTCGTTCGGTTACCCAGGTAGCGACCCTTCCGGCCTTTAATTTAGCCATAGAACCCTCAGCATTCTCAAATTGCCCATTCTTTCCAAGCCATGCTGCACGCCAAGCTAACATCCTTGCAGCATCGATTTCCGTGGCCATATCAGCGAGCATAAAAGCAATTCCCTGATTTTGAATTATTGGTCTACCAAATGCGTAACGTTCTTTGGCATATTCGAGAGAATATTCATATGCTGCACGAGCTACACCGATGGCCTGCGCAGCAACTGCTGGCCTCGTAGCTTCAAACGTTTGCATAGCTGCTTGGGCGTTGCCTCGTTTACCCTCTCTCACACGCGCAAGTCGTTCATCAAGCTTTTCTTTTCCACCTAATAAACATCTTCCAGGCACCCTGACATTGTCCAATACAACCTCAGCTGTATGGCTAGCACGGATACCATGCTTCTTATACTTTTGTCCTTGAGAAAGCCCTGGAGTGTTTGGGGGAACGACAAAACTAGCATGCCCCTTAGAACCTAGTTCTGGATCTACAACCCCTATAACCACATGTATATCAGCTATTCCGCCATTAGTAATCCAAGCCTTGGTCCCATTGAGGATCCACTCATCCGCAGCTTCATCGTATTTTGCGGAAAGTCTGTAGCCTCCGACATCTGAACCGGCATCTGGCTCTGAAGCACAGAATGCTCCAATCTTTAAGTTTTGTGCGTCACCATAGCATTGCGGGACCCATTCTATTACCTGATCTCCCGAGCCCGAAGCAAGGATGCCTGCTGCCGCTAAACCTGACCCCATAATTGCCATTCCAATTCCCGCATCACCCCAAAAGAGTTCTTCTATTGCGACTGGCATTGTTAGTCCGGTGGGGTCATTAGACATCATTTCGGCCATAAATTCCCATCCGTATAGACCTATCTCAGCAGCTTGTTGAACGATTGGGTAAGGAAATTCTTCCTTCTCGTCCCATTCTTCAGCAGCAGGTCTTACAACATCTTCGGCAAACCCATGCACCCAACTCTGAATGCCTATTTGGTCATCGTTTAACTTTAAGGAAAAATCGCTCATCTGCACCTCTCAGATCATTCTTTAATTCTAGGGTGTCTGAGTGAAAATAAATAGTGATATACGTCTCATTGTTTCTGGAAGTCTACGCGATAATGGAAATTCGCCATTAACATTCCATAAGAATGCAGATATGAATAACCAAAAGAAACTTGAGAAATCCTATAAACCCCTAGAGGTTGAAGAAGCAATTAGTAACCTATGGAAAGAAACTGGATCATTTGATGCTATTGCGGGGTCATCAAGCGACACTGCTTTCTCCATAGTCATCCCACCGCCTAACGTGACCGCAGCTCTTCATCTAGGTCATGCTCTAAATAACACCTTGCAAGATGTTCTTATCAGATTCCATCGCATGGCAGGATTTCCGACCTTGTGGATGCCGGGAACAGACCATGCCGGAATCGCCACGCAGACTGTTGTAGAGAAAAGGCTAATTAATGACGGAACGTCACGACTTGAAATAGGAAGAAATGCCTTTGTTCAGAGAACTCAAGAATGGAAGGACGAATACGAAAAAATAATCATTGATCAGCTAATCGCAATGGGGGCATCGTGTGATTTTGATCGCACTCGATTCACGATGGATGATCTCTGCGCTACAGCCGTCAGGCACGCATTTTTTATTTTATTTCAAGATGGATTGATCTACAGAGGGAAAAGGCTGGTCAATTGGGATCCTGTTACTATGACAGCTTTAGCTGATGACGAAGTGGAGATGGAAGAGATTGAAGGGTCTATGTGGTATCTCAAGTATCCTTTGGAAGACGATACAGGGTATGTGACTGTTGCTACCACTCGACCTGAAACGATGTTGGGTGACACAGCTGTGGCGGTGAATCCAAATGATCCTCGTGCCTCAGAACTCGTTGGCAAAATGATTCGTCTTCCAATTGTTGGAAGATTGATTCCTATCATTGCGGACGACTACGTAATCATGGCAGATTCTGATAGCAACGATCCAAAAGCGCAATTTGCCTCAGGATTTCTCAAAGTAACACCTGCCCATGATCCCAATGACTGGGAGATAGGTCTTAGACATAATTTGGCTGTTATTAATGTCATGGCCCCAGACGCAACAATCTCCGAGAGTTACGGATGGGATGATACTTCGGAGGAAGCTAAAAAGTTTGTTGGTCTTAGTAGAGATGAAGCCCGCAACGCAATCGTTGATTGGTTTAGCGAAAATAAACTACTTGCTGACGTAAAGCCCTACGCTCATTCTGTTGGGCATTCGTATAGAAGCCACGTACCTATAGAACCATGGCTGAGTTCACAATGGTACGTTGCAGTCACAGATGATAAATTACGCGGCTCTGCTTTGAGGGCGCAGGACCCCTCTCAGAGTCCTATTCTCCCTTCGGATGTTGAAGCCCGCAGCAAAGATGATGGAGACGGGGGGT
>DLTU01000117.1:5022-5514 GCA_002500385.1 Candidatus Neomicrothrix sp. UBA7828
ATGGTGGGGGCATCAAATACCAGTATGGGTAAGAACAGTCCCAGAAAATGAAACCGAATTCGAAGCATATGAGGATGATTGTTTAGTAGCTGACAGCGAGTGGGTACGAAGAGGTGCTGCGCACAAAATACGACGAACAGAAGAGGGCCTAATAGAAGAATCTATTTGCGTACCCCCACAGAGCACCTTACAGCGACTGGAAAAACCTGAAAGTATTACAGAATCTGATTTGATCAACCTTCTTGAGAATCAAGGGTTTGAGCGAGATCCCGATGTGCTAGACACTTGGTTCTCTTCCGCCCTGTGGCCCTTATCAACCATGGGATGGCCTTGGCCTGAAGACTTCCCTGAAACTGAGGGGTTGCTAGATTTCTATAATCCCACATCTGTGCTTTCAACCGCTCGCGAAATCATTACCTTATGGGTAAGCAGGATGGTCATGTTTAATCGCTACTTCCTCAACGGACGCCTCCCTTTCAAAGACGTTTTCAT
>DLTU01000164.1:0-1257 GCA_002500385.1 Candidatus Neomicrothrix sp. UBA7828
GGACATCGTCTAATTTGAGGTACCGAAAATGATAGAAAGTAATGAATTTCCCAGACGGCACATAGGTCCTGATAATTCTGATGTGTTGACGATGCTTGACGCTCTTAACCTTGAGAGCTTAGATTCGCTTATTGATTTGGCAGTGCCAACTAACATACGCAAGGCATCAGAACCTCTTACACTCCCCGATCCTCTTACTGAGGCAGAAGCCCTACTGCAGTTAAAGGAAATTGCTGTAAAGAACCAAGTTCAGACTTCCCTCATTGGCCTTGGATACTATAACAACTACACACCCGGAGTTATCCAGCGAAATATTCTAGAGAATCCAGCTTGGTATACGGCGTACACACCCTATCAACCAGAGATATCGCAAGGGCGTCTTGAAGCACTACTTAACTATCAAACGCTTGTAAGTGAACTGACGGGCTGCGAGCTATCGAATGCGTCGCTTCTAGATGAACCGACTGCTGTTGCCGAGGCGATGACATTGCTTTATCGCGTGCAGAAGTCTTCCAAAAATACTTTTCTTCTGGATATTGATTCCCTACCCCAAACCAAATCAGTTGTTCTTACCAGAGCAGAAGCAATGGGGATTAACGTAGTTATTGGCGACCCGAATCAAGCGCCGGATGATTGCTTCGCCGTTGTTTACCAGTACCCAGGAGCATCAGGTGAAGTTAGGGACCTAACTGAGGGCATTCGCGAGCATAAGGAAAACGGAATATTAATTGGAGTTTCTGCGGATTTACTCGCTTTAACCTTACTCACACCCCCTGGGCAACTAGGGGTGGATGTAGTTGTTGGGAGTTCTCAGCGTTTCGGCGTACCCATGGGTTTCGGCGGTCCTCACGCTGGATATATTGCTGTAAGAGAAACCTATAAAAGATCCTTACCCGGACGGCTAGTGGGCGCTTCGATAGATGCACACGGAAATCCTGCTTTTCGGTTAGCACTTCAGACACGTGAGCAACACATCCGTAGAGAGAAGGCAACCAGCAATATTTGCACAGCCCAAGTTCTACTTGCCATCATCGCCGGAATGTATGGCGTTTACCATGGGCCTGAGGGATTAAAAGGTATTGCTCAGCGCACGCATTCCCTGATGAATGAATTTGTCGCCACCCTAGCTGAATCAGGATACGAGGTCATAACCGAAAACTGGTTTGACACTATAACTGTAAGGACACCTGGCGAAGCGGGCTTGTATGTTGAGAAGGCACTTCAACGAGGTGTAAATATACGTTTAGTTGACTCGGA
>DLTU01000164.1:1586-2924 GCA_002500385.1 Candidatus Neomicrothrix sp. UBA7828
CATATTGGTGTCTCCTTTGATGAAACGACCAACCGAGAGATAGTGAGTAATCTACTTCTAGCTTTCACCGATAATAAACTCCAAATTAATGTAGCTTCCTCATTACCGGAAAGCGTCCTAAGGAAATCAAATTTCTGCCAGCAACCTGTGTTTTCTTTATATAGAAGCGAAACCGAAATGCTTCGATATATTCGGAGGTTATCTGACAAGGATTTAGCACTTGATCGAACGATGATCCCTTTGGGTTCTTGCACGATGAAGCTAAATGCTAGTACTGAAATGATTCCCATCTCTTGGGATGAGTTCGCCAACATCCATCCTTTTGTTCCCGCTAAACAGCGTAAAGGGTACGACCAACTCATCTCTCAATTGGAAGACTGGCTTGTAAAGATAACAGGGTATGCTGCCGTCAGTCTCCAACCAAATGCTGGTTCGCAAGGTGAATTTGCTGGTTTGCTTGCGATAAGGTCTTATCATCGCTCAAATGGTGATGAATCCAGAAATATATGTTTAATTCCAGCATCCGCTCATGGCACAAATGCTGCTAGCGCAGTTATGGCTGGAATGAAGGTAGTTGTTGTTGACTGTGACGAGAATGGAAATGTTGATTTAGTAGACTTGGCGAATAAAGCAGAGAAGCACTCTAATGCTTTAAGCGCAATCATGATCACCTATCCTTCAACGCATGGTGTTTATGAGGAAACTGTCTCTGATATATGCGAAATTATTCATGATCATGGCGGCCAGGTCTATCTCGACGGAGCAAATCTCAATGCGCTTGTCGGAATCGCTCAACCGGGAAAATTTGGAGCAGATGTTTCTCACCTAAATTTGCATAAGACATTTTGCATTCCACATGGAGGCGGAGGTCCAGGAGTCGGCCCTGTAGCTGTCGCTGAACATCTTCGTGAATATCTCCCGTCTCATCCATTAGTACCTGAATTGGAATCTGCAAGTGTTGTCGGAAGCGTGAGTGGGGCCCCATGGGGATCTGCGGGGATTCTCCCAATATCTTGGGCATACATAGCAATGATGGGCGCCGATGGGCTTACGCTTGCAACCAAGACTGCAATTTTGAGTGCAAATTACGTAGCCAAGCGCTTATCTGAACACTACGACATACTTTTTACCGGCAAGAATGGTTACATCGCTCATGAGTGCATTATTGATATACGTCCCATTAACATGAGTTGCGGAGTTTCTGCTGATGACATTGCGAAGCGTTTAATGGATTTCGGTTTCCACGCTCCAACTATGTCATTTCCTGTGCCTGGGACGCTAATGATAGAGCCCACTGAATCTGAATCTTTGGCTGAAATTGATAAATTCTGTGATGCC
>DLTU01000072.1:0-2841 GCA_002500385.1 Candidatus Neomicrothrix sp. UBA7828
TGACAGTTTAAACTTCATTGCTACCTGGCAAGCTGGAATGTATCAGCCTAAAGATATGGGTAATGTATTTGAAGCACAATCCAAACAGGAGGAGCCAGAATTTGATGATTTACCGCCTGCTCGAAAGGGATTAGGCTAAGAGCTCAAAATTCTTCTTCCTATAAGCTTTAAACAAAGAATCTCGTCAGCGCCTTCAAAAATTGACAGCACTCGGGCATCTACAAAGAGGCGACTCACGACATACTCTTCGGCATACCCAAAACCCCCATGAATTTGCATGGACTCACGCGTCACCCACTCTGCCGCTTTACAGGCATAGGCTTTCACCATTGCTGCTTCTAAAGTTCCTTCACCTCTGGACATCAGCTCGCCGACCTTGTAGGTGTACTGTCTACATGCATGAATTATTGAGGACATGCGCCCTAATTTACTTTGCGTAAGCTCATAGTCGAATAAGGGTGCTCCAAAAACATTTCGTTCTTGGCTATAAAGAACTGCTTCATCATAAGCTCTTTGCATAACTCCTACTGCACGAGCAGCTGTTTGTAATCTTCCATTCTCGAATCCGGCCATTTGCAGATAGAACCCTTTTCCTTCGCCCAACTCTCCCCCAACAAGTGAACCTGAAGGAACTCTCCAATCCTGAAACGAAATTTCGAAACTATGCATGCCTCTATATCCCAAGGTAGGTATTGCCCTACCTTCCAGCTTCCCGCCATGGTCTTGCCGAAAACTGAAACTGTGCCCTTCAGCTCTGTCCTTTTCTACAACGAAGATACTTAATCCTCTGTGCCCGATCGAAACATTGGGGTTTGTTCTCGCTAGCACCATCAATAAATCAGCTCTACCAGCAAAGGTGCACCAAGTTTTAACACCATTTATTTCCCAGTCTCCATTAGAGAGCCGTCTTGCGTTGGTACTAATACCTGCGACATCGCTACCAAAATCTGGTTCAGTCACCGCAATAGCCGACATGCATTTCCCCGACGCAATTAAAGGCAAAAAGCGTTGCTTCTGGTCTTCGGTTCCGCCGTTTTCAATAGCTCTTGCCAATATCTCTGGGCGAGTAATAAGAGAACCCCCAATACTGAGCGATGCTCTTGAAAGTTCCTCTGTTGCGATAACCATACCGTAGTTATCAAGCGAGGTACCCGTTGCATTTCCACCGTAAATTTCGGGTATTGAAAGTCCAAAACACCCGAGTTCAGCTAGGCCTGAGATTATGCTTTCAGGAACATCAAGGTCTTTGCGGTGCACGCTTTCAGCGAGATGCTCAATGTTTTCTTTACCAAAGCGGCGAAACGTCTCAGCCACGAGTTGTAACTCTTGATTCAGATGATTTTGAACTGGCACATTCGCTGCTGAAGAATACTGCTTTGGGGATCCATAGGATGCGACATACTGATTAAGCGATTGCATGTCCTCAATTGAGATTGCCCATAGAGTTTCGCGACCAAAGCACATATCAGAAAGTGACTTGAACGTATCTGAACAAAATAATTCAACCAAGAGTTTCTCATCATCTCCTTTCTCGGCAAACTCTGAGAAACTTTGTGCTATGGAAAGTGCAGAGCGGGCATGTGCTAATTCATACAGAAATACCTGCTCTTGTTCAGGACTATCTTGTTTTCGCAAGTAATTCAGGCCTTGATTTACTATGGCTTCAGCACTTCTAAGTGCTGTTTCTAGATCAGCATTACTCATTGGCGACCTCCAAAGTAAATGCTATCCATATCCTCATAAAATAATACCCGTGTTTAAACCTTGAGTTGAAAGACAATTTTGTCTTATCCATGATGACTGTTGGGACCCACTTGAGGATGATAAAAGCTAAATCGCATCAGAGATCATTGAATACATTCGCGTGGGGATAACTCATTTTGTTCCAGGACCTAGGCAGAAGAATACGAAAGACTACATGAATTCTGTGCTGGTTACCCGGACATACTAGGTGATTGTAGAGTTAGCTTTTTCTAATACCGACGTAGTTAGGGGTTCTGTTCAATATCGCGTAGAGCTAAAACTTTCTCTTTAGTGGGAACCCGAACCCCGACATACCAAACACCGATAACTCCGACACTGCCAACTAAGATTTGAATGAGAGTATTTGTAATTGCAAAAATAATGCTAAGAGTGACGGCTATGACCATCATTGCTATCGCTATTACCTTAGACTTTTGTGGCATTCCTAACCCATCCCTGTGATCTTGCACCAATCGTCCTATCCCCGGTAAATTTAGAATCCAGCGTTCAAATTTCGGGCTGGATTTCGCAAAGCAAGCTGCTGCTAAAATCATGAAAACCGTAGTCGGCATTCCAGGAATAATGATTCCGATAAAACCTAATCCAACAAAAGTAAATCCTAGAAACAAAAAAAATGACTTCACAAGGAAGGATTTTGCTGTTCTAAAAGTACTTTTACTTAGACGGGCCATGAGTTAAGGGTAGTCTTAGAATGCAAATTGTGTTAGTGCCAGACATTTATCTCTTGTAAACTCTAATGATGGGGGAATTTCCGAGCATACCTGAATTGATTGATTTATCTGGAAAGCATGGGATCGTAACTGGAGGACTCAAAGGTATAGGTCAAGCAATTACAAAGCGTTTAGTTGAATGCGGAGCTAAAGTTTTAGTAGCTGACTCTGATCTTTCAATCAATGACCGCTCAGATACTGACCACATAGCTTATCAGTATTGTGACGTAGCAAATGCGGCTGATCTTGTCTCGGCAATCACATCAGCAGCGGATAATCAAGGGATTGACTTTATTGTGAACAACGCTGGAATTTTTCCCACCACAGGCCCAATAGAGAAAGCAACTGACGAATTTGTGAGCAGGAT
>DLTU01000072.1:3109-3902 GCA_002500385.1 Candidatus Neomicrothrix sp. UBA7828
GGATTAGACATCGAGAACGCAATCGCGTCAAATCCACTCAGATTAGCTGGGCAACCAGACTATATTGCTAGAGTGGCAATCTTTTTAGTTTCAGATTTATCTTATTTTATTACCGGACAGACCCTCGTAGTTGACGGTGGATCAACAGCTTAAGGAGCCACTCTCATGAATATTACGAAAATAAATGAGATTAAAAGCAAGATTCACTATGAAGTAGGCCGCACGAAACCTCCCGAGGGGTTCCCAAAGTTTCATGATATTCCGAAAGGCCGATACACGTCACAAGAATTTTATGACCTAGAACAAAAGTACGTTTTTTCTGATTCTTGGGTTGTAGCAGGACGAGAAGACCAGATCCCTAGGCCAGGGGATTTTTTCACTTTCAAAAAACTCGGAGAGCCGATGCTCCTAATCAGAGGAAAAGACGGTTTAATACGGTGTTTCTACAACACATGTCAACACCGAGGCGCACCAGTAGTTAGAGACGAGGCCGGGTCCTCAAAACGTCTACGCTGTCAATACCATTCTTGGAGCTATGACATCACTGATGGCTCATTGGTAGCCGTACCTGATGAGCATGATTTCGTGGATTTGGACAGAACACAACGGTGTTTGCCAAAAGTTAGTTGCGAAACTCTTGAGGGATTTATCTTTGTTAATAAAAACCCCGATGCAGAACCACTTCTCACATCTCTCGGAACAGCCACAGAAATGCTAAAGCCATTACATAATCTATCCTTGAAAGAGGTATACCGTGAAAGCATTGTGGTTCCTTGCAACTGGAAGGTAACCG
>DLTU01000017.1:0-1317 GCA_002500385.1 Candidatus Neomicrothrix sp. UBA7828
GAGATTTGCTCCTGATGTATTAGAAACGCAAGCAACCCCAGCGTCATTAAGTATTTCGCTTAGGAACCTAGTTGTTGTTGTTTTGCCATTTGTCGCGGATATCAAAACGCTACCTCTATCTAAGCTCTCAGATAATTTAGAAAAGGCCTTGGGGTGAAGTCTAAGTAAAGCCATCCCAGGCGCAGATGTTCCTCCACCTCTTCGAAGTAGAGGCGACAGAAAAGCAACGATTTTCCCCATTAAGCGTGCAACAAAATACATAAAGTGATGTTACAACCTCTTTGGTGTCTATTTGAGGTCACTCAAACTTACTTCAAAACCAAAACTTAAATTGGTTTACTCTTTTGGGTTATAAAACATCATGAAAATTAGCGGTCAATGGCTTTGTATTTAATTCGAGTCGGTTGATTATTACTCCCAAACTCTTTTCGAAGGAAGGCTTCATATTCACTAAAATTTCCTTCAAACCACCGGACTGCAGAATTTCCCTCAAAGGCCAGCACGTGAGTAGCGATTCTGTCAAGGAACCACCGGTCGTGGCTAATTACCACGGCACAGCCTGCGAAGTCCTCAAGCCCCCCTTCCAAGGCTCGTAAAGTATCCACGTCTAAGTCATTCGTTGGCTCGTCCAATAGCAGTACGTTGGAACCACTCTTGAGCACCTTCGCTAGGTGAACCCTGTTACGTTCACCACCTGATAAGTCTCCAACAAGCTTTTGTTGGTCTGATCCTCGGAAGTTAAAGGAAGCTGTGTACGCGCGTCCATTCACTTCTTTCCCCCCGATTATTAGATTATCAACACCACCGGTTATCTCTTCAAAAACATTTTTAGAAGGGTCGAGAGACTCTCGTGATTGATCAACATATCCGAGGTCAACTGTTGGCCCGATGCTTATCTTGCCTGAATCAGCAGGTTCGGTTCCTGTCAATAGTTTGAACAACGTTGATTTGCCAGCTCCATTAGCCCCTACAATTCCAACTATTCCAGCTTTAGGTAAAGAAAATGAAAGGTTCTCTATCAAGAGTTTTTCACCGAAACCCTTTGAAAGCCCATCAACCTCAATAACAAGGTCGCCTAGTCTTTGGTCGACAGGGATATTAATTTGGAGTTCCCTTTGGGAGCGATCGCTGGATTTTGATTCTGCTAGGAGTTTGTCGTAGGCCGTCAGTCGAGCTTTCCCTTTTGCTTGACGGGCCTTTGGAGCCATTCGCACCCATTCAAGTTCACGAGCTAAAGTTCTCTGCCGTGCCGCGTCCTTGTTCTTTTCGTCGGACAAACGCTTTTCTTTTTGTTCCAACCAACTTGAGTAGTTTCCT
>DLTU01000017.1:1503-8901 GCA_002500385.1 Candidatus Neomicrothrix sp. UBA7828
AGTCGAGCTTTCCCTTTTGCTTGACGAGCCTTTGGTGCCATTCGCACCCATTCAAGCTCACGAGCTAAAGTTCTTTGTCGAGCCGCGTCCCTATTCTTTTCTTCGGATAAACGCTTTTCTTTTTGCTCTAACCAGCTTGAGTAGTTCCCTTGGTAGGGGATTCCACGCCCTCTATCAAGCTCAAGGATCCACTCAGCGACATTGTCTAGGAAATAACGGTCGTGGGTTATTGCCACAACTGTGCCGACATAATCGTTGAGGAAACGTTCCAGCCAGGCAACTGATTCTGCATCGAGATGATTAGTTGGTTCGTCAAGAAGAAGTAGGTCCGGCTTGGAAAGGAGCAGCTTGCATAACGCAACTCTGCGCGTTTCGCCACCCGACAGGTTTTGAACGCTTGAATCGCCTGGCGGTAGCCTAAGGGCCTCCATAGCTATCTCCACCATGCGTTGAAGATCCCATGCTCCCGCAGCCTCGATTTTTCCTTCAATTTCAGATTGTAAAGATCCAAGTTTTTCGAAATCTGCATCTGGGTTGGACCAAGCCGCTAAGACTTGGTCATAGTCTTCTAGGAGCGAAGCCATTTCCCCGACTCCCTCCATTACGTTCTCATGGACTGTCTTTTCAGTGTTTAACTTTGGTTCTTGGGGTAAGTACCCGACAGTAAATGAAGGAGTCAACCTTGCTTCGCCTGTAAATCCATCATCTAGACCAGCCATAATTTTTAGTAGCGAAGATTTTCCTGCGCCATTCATTCCTAGGACCCCTATTTTTGCTCCAGGAAAAAAAGAGAGGCTTATGTCTTTGAGAACTTCACGGTCAGGAGGGTAGAACCGAGAGCATTTATGCATAGTAAAGATGTATTCATGAGCCATTGACTTGAGGGTACCTTACCGTTGAACGCTTTTGGTTATTTCTGACTATGTCTTGTGGCATCGTAAGCCGTATGATCAAGCAATGATCAAAGCGATACTTTTTGATTTCGGTGGAGTAATCACGACAAGTCCTTTCGATGCGTTCGGAGAGTACGAGAGAGAGGCAGCAATACCACCTGGAGTCATTCGAAAGATCAACAGCATCAACCCAGATACCAACGCATGGGCGAAATTTGAACGCAACGAAATAACCAGAGATCAATTTATCTCTTCCTTTGAGGAGGAGGCTGTTGCGTTTGGATTCAGTCTCAGCGCAGAACGCGTATTGAAATGTCTCGAAACTACAATTCGCCCAAATATGGTAGATGCCATTAAGTCTCTCAGAACAGAATATAAGTTGGCCATCCTGACTAACAATCTCCAACAAAGCACTAATGATGCAGCCGGAGATAGAAAAAGCCCCACAGCCCATCTAGACATGGTGATTAACTTAGTTGACGATGTCATAGAATCTTCAAAGATAGGAGTAAGAAAACCTGAAAGGGAATTTTATGAAGAGGCATGCCGAGTAATCGGCGTTGACACAGTTGAATGCGTTTTCCTTGATGATTTAGGTATTAATCTCAAACCAGCCCGTCAAATGGGCATGCACACAATTAAGGTGATGAGTGAACAACAAGCACTTAATGACTTATATGAAGTCTTGAGCGAAAATAAATGTAAGGATTAAAAATAATGCGAATCGCCACATGGAATGTTAACTCCCTGAAAGCGAGAATGCCCAGAGTGGTTGACTGGGTTAATAGATTCAATCCATCCGTTTTATGCATACAAGAAACGAAGATGGCTTCAGACGCGTTCCCGCATTCCGTCTTCAAAGAGATGGGTTATGAAAGCGTTCACAATGGCGAAGGCAGATGGAATGGTGTTGCGATCCTAAGCAATGTCGGTTTAGACGATGTATGCCATGGCTTTGATGATGGGAAACCAGAGGATCCTGACGCCCGACTTATTTGGGCGACTTGTAACGGCGTTCGTGTCGCTAGCGCATATATTCCCAACGGGCGAGAAGTAGGGCATGATCACTACCATTATAAACTTGATTGGTTATCGAGACTAAGATCTCACCTCGAGCTAAATAATGACCCAAGTGAAAACCTCGCCGTTCTTGGCGATTTTAATGTCGCTCCAGAAGATCAAGATGTCTGGGATATCAATCCGTTCAAAGGAGCGACTCACGTAAGTAAGCCTGAGAGGGATGCCTTTTTTCAAGTATTAGATTGGGGGCTCATTGACTCCCTTCGCTATCAATACCCTGATGAGGCAGGGGTCTATACCTTTTGGGATTATCGTCAAGGTAGTTTCTACAAAAAAATGGGAATGAGGATCGACTTTATATTGCCAACTATTGCAATGAATCAAAGAATAGAAACCATCATTGTGGATCGAAACGCGCGAAAAGGTGAAAAACCTTCTGACCATGCGCCTGTTGTAGCTGACTTTTCTCTAATTTGATTCGTCAGACTGAATTAGCTAATTCATCAGAGCCAGGTAGTTCGCCAATTGGCCCGATAATGGTCAGCTGATCGTCAGCATGGAGTTCTGTATCAGGGTCAGCTCTAAGTACTCTTTCGCCCCTGCGTATGGCTTCAATATGGAGATCTTGATCCAAAGTTAGGTCTTCTATTTTTTTGCCTATAAGAGAACGCATCGCTGTCTCAGGTAAGAGTGGATATTGGCCGATTTCTAACCCAGGCAAAAGTCCATCTTTTACTTCCGCTTCGTTAGTAGCATCTAATGATACTGCAGACTTATTGTCGTCTAAGTAGCCGGCTAGCTCTCCAGCTAAGCGAAGAGCACGGCCTGGTTTTGATGTGGTTCCAGCAAGGAAAAATAAAGCATTCACGCGCTCATTTCGCCCTCCCCATTCGGCAGGTATTGTGATCCCAGCCTCACTTTTTACGATTACTAAATGATCATCCTCAGCGTCATCAAAGAACGCGACTGGTGTGGCTGTCGGATGAGTTTGAGAGGGCTGTATCCAAAGCGAACCAGTTTCTAGAAATTGTTCGTTAACCGTATCAGCATCAATTCCTATTCGATGACTTAAAACCTGTGAAGCGCGAGTCGCTGCTAGATCAATATCACCATCTTTCGGAACATACAGCACTGAAGCTCTCGCAATCAGGCCAGCGTAGTCATCCTCAGAGCGAAGCCCATGGCTTTGCATAGCAGCAGAAATTTCTCGATCAACACTAGTATCAGCTGCTCGACCTAACCGCTCGTAAATATGATGTATTGCACCAGCTGTTTGCGTTGCCTTCTTCTTTCCTATGAATTGATACCAAACCAGCGTCAGCAAAGTTGCAGCGCACACCAGAAGCAATGGGAAAGTCCCAAGCTTTACGATTAGATACAAAGAGATCCCAATACCGAGAATTTGAGTGAAAGGATAAAGAGGAGTTTTAAAGCCTGGAGCATATGAAGAGATCTTTGCAGATCTAAGCACGATTACAGCCAGATTTACAAGAGCTAATTTAACTAAAACGAAAGCACTTGCAAGTTTGGCGATCGCTCCTGCTCCGAAGGCGATCACCACAAATGACATACCTGCTCCAGTTAGAATGATGCCCCAAATAGGTGTCCCAAATCTGCTGAGCTCGAGAAATTTTGTACTCATGAGACCATCGCGGCTCATAGCCATGGGATAGCGTGCCGCTGCAAGAATCCCAGCATTAGCCGCCGAAGCAAAAGCAGCCAGTGCGGCTGCAATAACGAATCCTGCACCAACTGCTGGCATGAAATACTCAGCGGCAGTATGAAGGGGAGCTTGATCTACTATCAGGTCATCTGCAGGCACAACCGCAACTGCTACTAAAACACCGACTGTATAAACTACAGTGCTTACAAATAAGGAAACGATTACTCCAAGAGGAATATTTTTCGATGGGTCTTCAACCTCCTCTGCGATGCTGGCAACTTTTGTTAAACCTCCGTAACTGACGAAAACAAGGCCGATAGCTGCAACAAATCCGCCCGACCCGCTTGTAAAGAAGGGATCAAAATCACCGAGCCCACTGTTTGTATCTGGGAGTCCAGCGATCATGTACCAACCCATAATGCCGAGCAGAAAAGCCACCATTCCCATCTGAAGGGAAGCACTAGTCTTCGAACCAACAATATTTAAGATAGTAAAGAAAGCTATCAAGCAAATCGCAGTGGGTTTTGCTGGCAGGTCAACGATTAAATTTAGATAAGCGCTCATGCCTACTAAAGCGAAAGCGTCCTTCATGACAAGAGACACCCATGTGGAAACTCCGCTGAGGGTTCCTCCTGCAGGACCAAGTGCTCTTGCGAGAAAATAGTAGAGCCCGCCAGCTCGGGGCATCGCCGTAGACAACTCTGATACGCTAAGCATTGCGGGTAACGCTAAAAGGCCAGCAACTAAGTAGGCAAGAACAGCAGATGGGCCAGCTTTATCAACTGCAAAGCTGGGAAGAAAGAACAAGCCTGCGCTAATTGTGCCACCAGTACTTAGGACAAATACGTGCCGAAGGCCTAAAGACCTTTGGAGGTCTGAAGAAGTGGAGTCCTTACTGGCCATGCGAAATCTTAGCAATTTACGGAAGTCGGCTGGGAATATTACGAAAAGATTTTAATTATCTGTTCACCAAAGCGACCGATAACTACCGAACTGACCTGAGGTATCTTTTCTAAATCTTGTATTGATTTGGGTTTTAGTGAGACAAGTGCAGCAATGGCATCATCTGAGAGTACGATCTCTGGTTTAGAATCATTAGCTTTGGCAATGTTTCTTCGCATTGAGTCCAATTCGTCTATACAAATTTTCTCGTTATCAGTTGTGCTACGTCGGTGATCCGTCACATTTCGAGAACTAAGGAAGGCTCGTATTCGCTGAGATAAGACCTTTGTATCGCTGTCAAATTTGAATGGAGTTGGGTCTAAGAGGTTGGATAGTTCCTTGATGTATGTTGAAGGTTTTCTGTTTCGTTTGCTTCCTAGGGAGCGATTTCTGGCCCATGTAATATGAAGCTCTTCCTCAGCCCTTGTTAACCCAACAAAGAATAGGCGTCGCTCTTCGGCTAAGGCTAACTCAGTATTGGCATGGGCAATAGGGTGGAAGCCTTCCTCAACCCCGCAGAGATGGACTATCTTCCACTCCAATCCCTTTGCTGCGTGAAGAGTAAGTATTTGGACCTCGTCGTCGCTACCGGACCCAACTTCGGGTTCGTTACTAGATGCCACTCTAAATTTAATCTCCTGCTCTTCGAAAATCTCAGCAATTGGCTGTATCTGAGCATGTGTTCTTACTAACACCGCTTGGTCTCCAAGCATGATATTGCCAATCGTAAGTTCTTTGATCAGACTGGCGACGCTACGAGCTTCTTCGTATTCATTGAGTTCTGCTCTGATAGTAGGTAATCTACCGCTTTGCATTTTGGGGTTAAGGCGCTCCATAGTCGGAAGAATAGAAGATGATAAGGCTAATATTTCTGGGCTTGAACGGAAATTATCTTTCAATATTATCGTTTGTGAATCTGGGAAATACTTCTCAAAATCATTTAAAAACTTAGAGTCTGCTCCATTCCACGAATAAATTGCTTGGTAAGGGTCTCCTACAACTGTTAACGAGCTTCTAGAGCTTAACCAAGCTTGAAGAAGCGCAAATTGTAGAGGATTGACATCTTGAAATTCATCAACGAATAAATCCCTAAATTTCCAATGACGAGCTTCTGCATAATTTACATCTTCGGCCAAGAACTTTATTGCGAGCTGGATTATGTCATCAAAATCAATAAAATTTTCTTTTCTTTTTAGCTCTGAGTATTTTCGAAAATACTCAGCAACCGAAGCGAAAGGAATAATATCTACTCGTTCGGCATTTTCAGCTTCAAAAATATAATCATCAGCTAAAATTCTTCTCGCAGTAGCCCAGTTGATTTCAGTCAGAATAAAATTACGCTCTTCATTATTAAAGCTTTTAGGCAAGATACGCGAAAGGTAACTGCCTCGATTGCTAATCAAATCGGGTTCGTCTCTGATACCAAGGTCTTTCCATCTGGCTTTAACTTGTCTATAAGCGATCGAATGAAACGTCCCAGTCTCCACTAATGAAGCTTCGCCCATCTGTGCCATTCTATGCTTAATTTCAGTGGCTGCTTTATTAGTAAAAGCAAGACAAAGTGAGTGCTTAGGCTCTATTCGAACAGCATTTATTTGGTAAGCGATCCGGTGAGTCAGAACTCGAGTTTTTCCGGTGCCAGCACCGGCAAGTATTCGTAAATTGCGTGCATCTGAGCGAACAGCATCAAATTGACTCTCAGTCATATTTTTGTCAATAAACTCCACGGAATGAGACTATCGTGTATCTCCGCCAAGTATCTAGTGAAGAAGTTATTGACCGAAAATAAAGTACTAAAGTGATATCAGGATGGGTTATAAAGCATTGGCGCTAAATGACAATGAAGAGGTGGTAATTGAACTTCGCAAGCATGTTGTTGCGCTAGCCAGATCGTTTATTGGATTCTTGGCACTATCTGGCCTTGTAATCTCTCTCTATACAGTTTCGGGCTGGTGGTGGTTTTTGCTTGTTTGGTTTTGGTTCGCTCTAATTTTCTTCGCCCGGTATATAAATTACAGGCAAGAAAGGTTTCTCATTACTACTCAGCGTGTTGTTTTCCGGCATGGAACCTTTGCAATCAGTGCCTATGAAATTCCATTGTCAATTATCACGGCAGTTATTTCACGTCAAGGTATTATGGGGCGACTCGCTGGATATGGAACTTTGAGTATTGAGCACTCCGACAACAAGATATCAGCCTATGAAATGCTTCCGAATCCAGAGCTAATTAAAAGAGAACTGTCTCAGCTCATGCAATAAGCTTTAATTAAAGTTAGCGAAAAGTTCAGTTTGAAACAAGAATGACTTCAGTAAAGAATGTAAATGAACTAACAGGAGGTTCTGGTGGGTCCACTATCAGGTAAACGTATCGTTGAGATAGCAGGAATAGGTCCGGGCCCATTTTGTGCCATGCTATTGGCTGATCTAGGAGCGGATGTCATAAGAGTTGACCGAGCATCAGCTGTCCCTGATACTATGCCCGATTCTCCTAATCTAGACTTACTCAATCGAGGACGAAGATCAGTAGGAGTGAATCTTAAGACACCCGAAGGTATCGAAACTGTTCTAAAGTTAGTTCAGGAATCCGATGCGCTCATTGAAGGTTTTCGACCTGGGGTAGCAGAACGGCTAGGCATAGGCCCCGAAGAATGTTTAGCTAGAAACCCCAGATTGATATACGGAAGGATGACAGGTTGGGGACAGGTAGGAACGTATTCTTCAATGGCTGGGCATGATATAAACTATATTGCGCTATCCGGTGTGCTGGGCATGATAGGCCGTGAAGGCGAAAAACCCATACCCCCAGTAAACCTAGTAGGAGATTTTGGTGGGGGAGGGATGCTTCTCGCTCTTGGGATATGCGCTGCGTTAGTTGAAGCA
>DLTU01000148.1:0-1433 GCA_002500385.1 Candidatus Neomicrothrix sp. UBA7828
ACAACCTACATTTCGGGAACTGCCGCAAAGCTTGCCGCTGAAAAAGTTCGAGAAAGAATTAAAGAGCGCGCAGCAAAAATGCTGAATATCAAAGAGCCATGTTCAATCGAATTGCGTGACCGAAAAGCAATAGCGCCCGACGGGTCATCCGTATCAATTGAAGATATAGCGATGGAGGCATTTCACTTGGAAGACCACGAACAAATAATGGGGACAGCTTCCTACGTCTCACCTGAATGCCCTGCCCCTTTCGCAGCACAGTTTGCAGAAATAGAAATGGACATAGATACCGGCCAGGTGACAATTATCAAACTTGTTATGGCAGTTGACTGCGGTGTAGCAATTAACCCCGTCACAGCTTCTGGCCAAGTAGAAGGCGGAATGCTCCAAGCTCTCGGCTATGCCCATTGCGAAGAATACGCATTTGATGAAACAGGAAAAATGATCAATGACAGTCTGGGGCCATACAAGATATATCGAGCTGATGAAATGCCAGACTTTGAAGTGTTCCTAGTCCAAACTATGGAAGATTCCGGGCCTTTCGGAGCCAAAGCTGTCGCTGAGATACCGAAAGATGGAGTCGCCCCAGCTATCCGAAATGCAATAATCAACGCAACGGGCGTCGCTATCAATGAAATTCCATTCACTCCTGAACGCGTCTGGCAAAAGATCAGAGAATCAGAAATTTAAGCCATTATGGGCCAGCATCAAGGCAAAGCCATCTTCTTAACCGGAGCATCAACAGGAATAGGTAGAGCAACAGCACTTCGCCTTGCGGCAGAGGGGGCATCACTCGTTTTGGCTGACATAGCGAAAGATAAACTCGAAAAGACCACAAAAGAATGTCAAAGCCTAGGATCTGAAACCATCAGCATAGAATGCGATGTATCAAATGAAATGCAGATTTCAGAAGCTATTTCTGGGATGGCCAAGCAATTTGATGAGATACATGCAGTTATCAACATTGCCGGTATCCAACTCTGGAGCCACTCCCATGAACACTCATTGACAGATTTTGAAAGGACCTTGGCAGTTAACCTAACAGGAACATTCTTAGTCTGTAGGGAAGCAATTCCTCACCTTCTGAAAACATCTGGATCGATCGTCAATGTTTCCTCCACAACAGCCCTCGCTGGTATTCCTTACTCGGTAGCATATGCGGCAAGCAAAGCCGGCGTATTAGCCCTAACTAAATCACTAGCAGTTGAGTATGGCGGGAAAGGCCTCCAAGTAAACTGCATAAATCCAGGTGGTATCAAAACAGAAATGACAAAAATGCCTCAAATTGAAGACCCAGATCTAAAATTACTTCTGCGTCAAAGTCCGCTAGATAAATTCTCCGAACCAGAAAACGTGGCAGGACTAATTTCCTATCTAATCACAAATGAAGCGCAACATATAAATGGAGAATCAATCAGAATCGATGGGGGAGC
>DLTU01000148.1:1818-2595 GCA_002500385.1 Candidatus Neomicrothrix sp. UBA7828
GGTATTCGTGTGCAAAACACCCAGATTACAGAAATCGGTGATAATCACGAACTGAAGGCCAAGTACCCCGAAGACGAACTCATCGATGGGACAGGGAAGATTTTGCTTCCTGGTTTTGTTAACGCCCATACACATATGTACGGAGTCCTAGCCCATGGCATACCAAGTGATAATCCACCTGAAGATTTCTGGGGATTTTTAAACGATTATTGGTGGCCAAAAGTAGAAGACGCTCTTGATAAGGAGATGTTGTCTGCAGCAACTAAATGGGCATGTGCAGAAATGCTCTTATCTGGGACAACTACCTTCTACGACATCCTTGAAGCCCCAAATACTTTGCCGGGTGGGCTAGACACCCAAAAAGACGAAGTTGTGTCCGCAGGGATCAGAGGAATTCTGAGCTTTGAAGCCACGGAACGATCAGGAAATGAAATAGGGAAACTTGGAATTCAAGAGAATCTATCATTCCACGAAAAGACTCAAGATGACCCGCTGATCTCAGCGATGATGTGTCTTCACACAACTTTTACTTGTTCACAAGAATTCATCTCCGAAGCATTTTCTCTAGCGAAGCAGAGCAAATTAGCAGTCCACGCACATTGCAACGAAGGAGAACATGAAGGTATATGGTGTGAAGAGAACCATGGGAAAAGACCTTTCGAACTATACAAGGATTTAGGTCTAGCCGACTCAAATTTCATCGCCAGTCAATGCGTTCACTTATCTGAGGAAGAAATAGAAATAATTAAAGACGCAGGCGTAAAAGTTACCCATATG
>DLTU01000126.1:0-9117 GCA_002500385.1 Candidatus Neomicrothrix sp. UBA7828
CGCAGTTCAGCTGCTGAAAGAGTTGATTTTGCATGGTTTAGTTCGGGGTCTACAACACCAGATAATACGAAAACTGGAAAAACAGCTTTGGGAACTGATCGTTATCTTAAGTGGTCTGAATGCCCTGATGTCACTCAAGCAATTGAAGCCGCAAAGTCAGAAGGGTACCAAGTAGTCGGATTGGAACTGGCTGAGGGTGCAGTCCCAATTCATGAACTAAAGCTAAACACAGATATTTGCTTCCTTGCGGGACATGAGGATCGAGGTGTAAGTAGACGAGCCCTTGAATGCTGTGATGCCGTTACTTTTATTCCTCAATTGGGAAAAATCGGATCCTTAAATGTTTCGGTCGCCGTATCAATCGCTTTATATGAAATGCGTAGACAAGGCTGGAATTAAGGCACTTTCCTTATGCGTTTATTGCTACCCTGACCCGTTCTTTCGGCCTATCAACTTTGGAAAGAGTTTTCAACAGAAGTGAATGAGAGTCTGATTTAATAAGCCAGGATTCCTCAAGGGGGCCGAGAACTTCAATCCCCTCAATAACATCTATAAGATCAACGTACTTCTTTGCTCCGGGACCAGATACTTCAGCATATGAACCGTAAGGCGGCAGAGACAACAATTTCCTGCGCCGCTGATTTAGATCACTCCAAGTGCTGAATTCTCCTGTTTTAATAAGCCCAAGAAGTTCACTCTTGTGAGAGTGCGTTTGAATAATCACTTGACCATTTGCTCGAGACCTAGTGTTTGTTATCCTAACAGCACGTATCAGGTTAGAGAGTGCAGTTTCTTCGCTCCTATAGCCTCCCGCATATAGCTCTTGATCATAATCGGCGAAGAAGATTAGATCAGCCCAGTCAACCCTATGGAGAGCAGCATTTGTGCCCAAAAGGTATTTACCGTTATGCAGATTAACGTCATCACTACTTGAGTGAATTTCTTGTACTGGCTCTTGAAGTAGGGCTTCCAATTCTTCCTTAGCTCTACCGATTCCAATTCTAAGGTTTTTAAGTTTTGTAGACAGACAAAATGAACAAGCTATAGGCCTCCTATGGTTTCGTGAACATGTCAAATAATCTTCATTTGGTTGACTCATCTTTGAATTACATTCGGAACAGATTACGATTTCACCACACGATGCACAAACGAGAAGTTTTGATCGCCCCTTGCGGTTAAGTATGACTATGCTCCTTTCAGAGTTTTTCATTTTATCTATCACACCACTTGGCCAAAGACCGTGTCCTTTCCCCTCATATTGCTTTGGGTCCAGCACACGTATTTTTCCCCATCCCGTGTTGATCTCGTCGTCTTTGGTTTCAGTTGTTTGAATTTCTTTTCTAACCTCAGGTGAGAGTATCGGGGAGGTGAAGACAATCGGGATACCAATTAATTTCGCTCTCTGGAGCACAACATCTCTGGCATTCCAAGTTGGAGCAGCTTCATTTCTATACGCATTATCATGCTCGTCGATGACTAATATTGCGGCGAGATCTTTTATTGTTGCAAATGCCGCTGATCTGGTTCCGACTATAGTCCCCCCTTGTGCTCCCACGAGCCAATCCTTCCCGTGCAGTCCAGATTTTACGCCGATGCCTTTCAGACGCCCCACTAACAATTGTGCTTGCTTAACAGATGGAACTAAAATTAATGAGTTCCCGCGCTTAACTGTTTCTTGAATTATCGGCCACCTATCACCAAGTGGAGAGATTTCTTTTCCCGTTGCAGAAAATCCGGAGAAACGATTCTCTTTCGCTAATGACAGTTCAGATTGATTCAAAGATTCGCTTTCTTCATTGAGCCTTGCTCGTATCATGGATTTTGGGCTTGCGACCCTTAAAAATTTACTTACTGGCCCATGCCAGTTTTTAGCAGCCCATTTTGCAAGATCTACCACTTCAGGACTGGGACCTATTCCACTTACTTTCTTTAAAGGAATTAGCTCAACATTAGGTTTATCCATGGGATTGACCTCTGATACCCAACCGCGAACTATTCTATTCCGAAATTGGATTCGTACAATCGCTCCTACTTGAAGAAACTTACTTTCTCCAGAGATATTCCAGTCTTCTGGCACTAGATAATTAAACTCTTGCGTTATCCCATCTATGTCAGGTATTACTCTAACTGCTTCTATCACACGCGCTTTGGGACTACTCATAAAAACCCTTGAAGGGTTGTTTGGATTTTAGTGTTATAAATGGACTAGATATTAAGAACACTCTTTAATGCATCAACTTTATTTAGTTGTTCCCAAGTGAATTCTTCTTCTTGCCTACCAAAGTGACCATAAGCTGCCGTTTGGGCATAAATTGGTCTCCGGAGATCCAAATCATGAATGATGGCAGCAGGGCGGAGATCAAAAATTTCATCGATTGCTGAAGAGATTGAATCAGGAGGTACAGTTTCGGTTCCAAATGTTTCAACGAGAATAGACATTGGCCTTGCAACGCCTATCGCATACGCTACTTGCACTTCGCAACGGGAAGCAGCACCTGATGCGACAACATTTTTCGCTACCCACCTGGTTGCATATGCTGCACTCCTATCAACTTTTGATGGGTCTTTGCCAGAAAATGCCCCACCACCGTGTCGAGCCATACCTCCATATGTGTCTACTATTATTTTTCTCCCTGTTAAACCAGCATCTCCGACTGGACCACCAATGACGAATCGTCCAGATGGATTAACATGCACATCGTAGGCATCGTCCTGAAATAATTCAGGGATGATTGGTCGTATGACGTGCTCAATCAGGTCCGGCTCTATTTGGTGCGATCTATCGATTCCGGCGTTATGTTGTGTTGACACCACTACGTTTCTGAGACGAACGGGCTTCCCTCCCTCGTAATCCATTGTGACTTGCGTCTTACCATCTGGTCGCAAGTAAGGAACCACTCCGCTCCGCCGAATTTCTGTTAATTGTTTAGCTAATCTATGGGCAAGGTCTAGTGGTTGAGGCATATAATTTGGTGTTTCCGCCGTAGCATAACCGAACATAAGGCCTTGGTCTCCTGCTCCGAATGAGTCCCATTCATCTTTAGCTATTCCACTTCTGGCCTCAACAGAATTATTAACTCCATCTGCAATGTCGTTTGACTGCTCATCTATCGCTATCATGACACCACAGGTATTTCCGTCAAACCCGAATGACGGGTTGTCATACCCTATTCTGCAGATCGTTTCTCGAACAATACCAGGGATGTCAACATAAGCTTCTTCGGTTGTGATCTCACCTGTAACAAGAGCCATACCAGTTGTCACTAAGGTCTCACATGCAACTCTACTCATAGGGTCTTTATCCAGAAGTGCATCAAGAATCGAGTCAGAAATCTGGTCCGCCATTTTGTCAGGATGCCCTTCAGTTACTGATTCTGATGTGAATGTGAAGGAGTTGGTCATGTCATTACTTTATCTGCTCAATAAAGCAGAGTCTCATCTAATCTCTAAAACTGCGTCAAGAATCCCATCGGCAATCGTACGTTTATCCGACAGTGGCAGAGTCCATTTTGAGTCTTCGCTCATGATAGTTACCTCATTCGTATCATAAGAAAATCCGATATTAGGAAGTGAAACATTGTTGGCAACAATTAAATCTAGATCTTTTTTCTTTAGCTTTTCGATTGCGTTCTTCTCAAGGTCTTCAGTCTCAGCAGCAAATCCTACGATGGTTTGGTTAGGTTTCTTTCCTCGCCCTAGGTCAATAAGGAAGTCATGAGTGCTTGTTAATTCAAGGCTTTTAATGCCTTTCGTTTTTTTAATTTTGTGGTCTGATACTTCTGCAGGGCGGAAGTCAGCTATGGCGGCAGCCATTATCACTACGTCAAAGTCTTCTTGGTTTCCCATAACGACTTCTTCCATATCCTTTGCCGTTTGCGCACACAGAACCTTAACACCTGGAGTAACTTGATCAGGCATCGAAGTAACTAAAGTGACATCCGCTCCACGCATATACGCAGCTTTCGCTAACGCATATCCTTGCTTTCCTGACGATTTATTGGTGACATAGCGTACGGGATCTATAGGTTCCCTCGTTCCACCAGCTGTTATTAGAATTTTTAAATTGTTAAGATCTTTTTTTGTCAATACAAGCTCGACTGAAGAAAGAATTGATTCAATTCCAGCTAATCTTCCTCTTCCTATATCACCGCCAGCTAAAATTCCCTCTTCGGGCTCGACAATAACAACTCCTCGTTCTCTCAAAGTTTTGATATTGTCTTGTACAGCTTGATGTTCCCACATTTCTGTGTGCATTGCTGGACACAAGACCACAGGAGCCCTAGTAGCTAGTAACGTGGCGGACAGCAGATCTCCCGAGATTCCCGCAGCGTATGTGCCTATAAGTTTTGCCGTAGCCGGAGCTACTAATATAAGGTCGGCTTCTTGACCTAGGGTTGTATGCGGTATTGGGTCTTCATCCTCCCATAAGGATGATTTGACTGGTTCAGATGCCAAAGCACTCAGTGTCACTTCGCCTATAAATTTTTTTGCAGCTGTTGTCATAATAGGAGAAACGAATGCCCCTGCGTCAACAAGCCTGCGGCTTATCTCAACTGATTTATAGGCAGCAATTCCACCTGATACGCCTAATACAATCCTCTTCTCAGAAAGCATCATGAACACACCAATTACTCGGTTTCTTCTTCCTCTTCTTCAGGTTCTTCGACTTCGGCTATTACTTCTTCAACGGCGACGGGTTCAGGTTCTTTCTTTTCTCCTGCTACGACCTTATCTTGGATAATCTCTTCAAAACTTATCGATAGGGGCTTGGCAATACCTTCTGCATGCACCTGTGGAGGAACGGAAACTCCCAGTCCGCCATCTAGCTGGTTTCGATATGCATTAATCTGCCTTGCTCGTTGAGCAGCTAGTGTCACAAGCCGAAATTTTGAATGAGAATCTTCCTCCCCTTGTTTGAGAGATCTTTCAAGTAAACCCTCAATTTTAGGGTAAATCATTGAATTATTTTCGGTAGACATTATTACTCCAAACTCTCGCTTTATTTTGCGAAATATACTCTTAATGGTAACGAGATAGATTCAAAATACTACTTAAGATTTACTAAATGAACATCTCATCTTTGATGACCATTAGCTTGTCTCTCTATTAAGGCTCGTATTTCTTGAATTGTGCGCTCGAGGTCATCATTGATAATGACGTGCGCTCCTAATTCTTTTGCTCTCCTGCGTTCCCGTTCCCCTTTAAGGATTCTCTTCTCTACCTCAACCTCAGGGTCCCCTCTGCCCCTAAGTCTTCTTGCTTGGTCATCTACTGAGGGTGCATCTACGAAAATCAGTAGCGCTGGTATAGCCTTCTTTATAATAGATGAGGCCCCTTGAACATCAATTTCAAGCAGAATATGCATGCCATCTGGCGCTTCCGGTAATGGTGTTCCGTACAAATTTCCTTGAAATTCCGCCCATTCGAGAAACTCTCCAGACTCGATAGAGGATTCAAATTGTTCACGAGTGACGAAAACATAGCTATCGGGATTCTCACCGTCGCGGATAGGCCGAGTTGTCCAACTTTTTGAAAGCCAAAGGTTATCCATGGAGTCAACAAGCGATTGTGCGATTGTCCCCTTGCCGACTCCTCCTGGGCCGGAAACTACGATAACCATGGAGATTTAACTGAACTCTGAGACGAGTGCCGCTCTTTGTTGATCGCCTAACCCTCGGAGGCGTCTGCTTTCTGCGATTCCTATCTCTTTCATGATACGACGAGCTTTTACTTTCCCTATTTTAGGCATTGATTCAAGAACTGCGAGTACTTTAGTCCGGCTCACGATCTCATTTGAGTCAGACTTCTCAAGGACTTCACTAATTGTAAGTGTACCCATTTTGATTAGTGCTTTAAGTTCAGCCCTCACCCTCCTCGCTTCAGCAGCTTTTTCTAATGCTGCACGCCTTTGTTCGTCAGTAAGTTTTGGAGGTGCGGGCATAATTAAATAATAATTCTCACATCCTAAAGAACGGTGAATGCTAGATATTTTTTGATGATATCTGAGATATCTCCATTATGATTTCACGGGCAGCTCTCCTAGGGTCATCACTTTGCACCACAGCTCGACCTATGACAAGCAAGTCAGCCCCATTGTCTATCGCAGCTAAAGGCGTCGCAACATTAGCTTGGTCATGGTGTTCCACTCCCCGAGGTCTAATTCCTGGCACTACAAATGTTAAATCAGGAACTATAAGATTCGCTTCCTCCAAATTCTTTGCTGAGCAGACAATTCCTTTACAACCCGATAACTTTGCAAGACGTAGGCGCTCTGCCATCAAATTATCTGGTGTTTCTTTCTGACTGGTAAGAATGGTTACGCCCAAAGCTTTCGGCATTTCTAGCTCAGCGTATTCCGCTCCCTGCGCAAGCCCTTCAACGCCAGCAGCCAACATTGCTTCTCCTCCAGCTGTATGCAGTGTTAAATAATCAATACCTAGTGAACCTAGAACTTTTGCAGCTCGCCCTACGGTATTAGGTATATCGTGCAGTTTTAAATCAAGAAATACCTTGTACCCCATCTCCTTTAACGTGCCAATGATATCTGGACCGGCTGCGCTAAATAATTCAAGACCTACCTTGGCTACGCCAAAATATGGAATCAAATCTCTAGCTAATCGGACAGCTACAACTAGATCATCAACATCTAGTGCTAAAGCGAGTTTATTTGTAATTTCTGGTTTAATTTCAATATCTTCTTCCATGAATCTCCAATTTCTCTTTTCGTTATGGCTTATGCGCAAGGCCCTTTATTGCTTCGATGCTTTCAAACTCGTTATCTCGGCACCACTTACCTAAATCAGTGATGATTTTCCTAGATATCCGGGGATTAGCAAAGTTTGCGGACCCGATTTGAACTGCTGATGCCCCAGCCATCAAGAACTCAATTACATCTTCTGCTGAGGTTACACCGCCAACACCCACGATTGGAATGTCTGGCATGGCTGAATGAACTTCAAATACTGAACGAATTGCAACAGGTCGAATTGCAGGTCCACTTAATCCACCACCACCCGCACCAAGTAATGGTCGCTGTTTATCAATATCTATTACCATGCCCATCACAGTATTTATTAAAGTAACCCCATCAGCACCTGCTTCTCTGGCAGCGCCTGCAATCTCAACTAAATTTGTGACATTTGGGCTTAATTTAGCCCAACGAGGTACGTTAATCTTGCTAGTTGCCTGAATCACTTCATAGGTGCTGTCTGGGCTATGGGAGAACATTTTTCCGCGGTCTTCAATATTTGGACAGGATATGTTCAGTTCTACTGCTTCTATAGCCGAAGGTAAATCTGAGCATAAATCAGCGGCAGACGCATAATCTTCAATTGTTCTTCCCCATATGCTCAGAATTATCGTAATCTTTGCATCGATTAGCTTTGGCAGAATATGTTCTAGCCAGTAAGGCAAGCCAGGACCCTGGAGGCCAATACTGTTGATCATTCCGTTGGGTGTCTCATGTAAACGGGGGGGGTGATTTCCTTCCCATTCATATGTTGAAAGGCTTTTGACAACTAATGCGCCAACGCTTGCTAGATCGGTGACCGACGATAGTTCAGTGCCATGTCCAGCTGTTCCTGAGGCTAACATCACGGGATTTTTTAGATTTACACTACCTACAGAGGCAGTCAAGAGATTTGAGCTATCCATACCGTGAGAAACTACCTCATCGCTCATCAGTTTTGCCGCTGTTTTCATTTTCTATGTGAAAATCTTGAAGTGATTTCACTTTTAGAGGATGCTCGTTCCAATCAACTAGCCCTTTCGCAAGAGCCAAACCGGATGAAGCAGTCGTCAGGAGAGGTATTCCTCTTTCACCTGCAGCTTTACGAATATGGGCTCCGTCGGCACGAGGCCCCCTTCCACGTGGAGAATTAATGACCAATTGAACCTTTCCAGATTCGATTAATTCAACAGCCGTTACCCCATCATCGTCACCTATCTTCGCTACGGTATCTGAGACTTCCAAACCTGCTTGCCTCAATGCTTCGGCAGTTCCCACCGTCGCTGCAATAGTGAAACCTAATTCTGTGAATAGTATTGCTGACTCTATACCTTGTGCCTTATCTCGATCTGCCACTGAAATGAATACTGTTCCATCTTTTGGCAAAGACATACCGGCAGCAAGCTGACTCTTGACAAACGCCAACCCTGGTGTAGCGTCGATCCCCATTACCTCTCCAGTTGAACGCATTTCAGGGCCTAAAACCGCGTCTGTATTAGGAAATCTACTGAAGGGCAGTACTGCTTCTTTCACTGCCGTATGGCTAAAGATTTTTTCTTGATCTAATAATCCAGCGATGCGAAGTGTTTCTAGCGTTTCGCCCATCATCACTCTTGCAGCGACTTTGACCAGAGGCACTCCGGTAGCTTTGGAGATAAATGGAACAGTTCTTGAGGCTCTTGGGTTTGCTTCAATGACGAAAACAGTCTCTGAATCGCCTATACGCTTCACTACGAACTGAATATTTATTAGTCCAATAACATTTAACTTTTCAGCTATCAACGTAGAGTATTCCGTCAAAGTTGCAAGGGTAGTTTCGCTGAGATTAACGGGCGGTGTTACGCATGCACTATCACCAGAATGAACTCCTGCTTCCTCGACATGCTCCATAATCCCGCCAATTATTATTTCTCCGGAAGTGTCCCTTATAGCATCTACATCAACTTCCGTGGCGTCTTCCAGAAATCGGTCTATTAGCACTGGCCGCTGAGAGGATAACCCACCTTCTTTACCTAAACTTCCAGATACACTCAGCTCTTGCATGGCATCTCTTAGCTGCTCCTCGTCGTAAACTATGCTCATTGCTCGGCCACCCAACACATAAGAAGGACGAACTAGAACGGGAAAGCCAATTCTCTTAACGATCTCTAACGCCTCTGGGACTGATGTAGCCGTCCCGCCTGGCGGCTGGGGTATCTCAAGTTGGTTACATACCGAATTCCACCTTTCTCTATCTTCTGCAAGGTCGATTGAGTCCGGTGGCGTACCGACGACTAGTTCCCTAGGTAAAGCTGATGCAAGTTTAAGAGGTGTTTGCCCGCCGAGACTTACTATGATTCCCGCAATCCCTGGACCTTTGACTAATCTCGCTGATTCTGTTTCGGCGTCAA